>JBDTFN010000144.1:0-23695 GCA_039937915.1 Jatrophihabitans sp.
GAACGATCCTTCGCTTGGGCGACGCGCTGCCGCCGGTTGGTGAAGGATTACGAGCGCTACGCTGCAACACTCGCCGGCTTCCATGTAATCGCTTTCGTAGGATACATGCTCAAGCAGGCCGCAGAACTGATGAGAAATGCATAACACCCTCTAGGCAGGAAGGATATATTGTGGCCGCGCCCAGTTCCGAAACTGCAACATGCAGTGCGACGCAACTCCGGAGATTCCCGCCATGGCCATTCTCACCGAGGTTGCCGAGAAGTTTGCCGCCCACCCCGACGTGCTCGCCCTCGCCGTCAGCCATCGGGTTGGCGTGCTCGCCGTAGGCGACGTCGCACTCGTGGCGGTCGTTGCGACCGCGCACCGGCGCGAGGCGTTCACCGTCTGCGCCGAATTCGTCGACGAGGTGAAGCATCGCCTACCGATCTGGAAGCGGCAGGTGTTCTCCGACGGCACTGACGAGTGGGTCAACTGCCCCTAACTTCGAGCCCGATCCCCGACCCGGCAGCGGACGCTAGGAGCGCGCCGAGCCGCCGGGCTTGCGGTCCAGCGTCTGCTCGACCTTCGAGGACACCGACGAGATGGTGTCGGCGTACTTGCCGCCAGTGGCCTTGTCGATCTGCTCGGCCGCAGCGCTCACGCCCTGCGCGGCGAGGCCGGCGGCCTTCTCCACCAGCGGCCCCATCTTGTCGACGAGTTCGCTCGCGACCTCTTTGGCCCTGTCGAGCGCAGGGCCGGCCGCCTGGACGGCCTGGCCGGCGATCTCACTAGCCTTGCCGGTGATCTTCTCGGAATCGACCATCGTTACTCCAGTTTTTGTGTGGACAGGTACTGCCGCTATCAAAGCATCTTCAGCACGCCGGGCACACTGGTGGACGTGACGCCTGACGACCAACCCCGCCGCCGGAAGCAGACCGAGGACCCGGACGAACCGGTGCTTCCGACGCGGTCGCGCGACGACTCGGACGCAGCCTGGGGCGACGAACCGTCCCGGCGCGATGAGGACTGGTACCGACGCGAACGCCCGCCCCATCACGAGTGATGGGACGGGCGTCCAGATAGTTCAGAGCTGCGTTATGGCTTCGGGCGCGAGGCGCCAGCCTGCGACTGCAGCAGATCACGGATCTGCTCGAGGAGCGCGATGTCCTCGGGCTTGGGGTTCGGGTCGGGCTCGCCCTTGGCGACGCGCAGCGCACGCTTCTCCTGAATCCTGTTCATCGGAACGACAAGCGCGAAGTAGACGACAGCCGCGGTCGCCACGAACACGATGAGCGAGTTGATCACAACCGAGAGGTTGATGAACGTGGCCTTCTCAAGTGCCCCCCCGCGGATCGAGAAGCCGAAGCCACTGGCCTTCGAGCCGGGAAGCGCACTGATCAGCGGCGTCACGACCGCGCCGACGAAGTCCTGCACCACCTTGGCGAACGCCGCGCCGATGACAAACGCGACTGCGAGTTCGATCAGGTTCCCGCGCAGAATGAATTCCTTGAAACCCTTGAGCATCTGTGCCTCCAGTTGAGTGCCCCTCAGCGGACCTCCGCTGCCAGTGCAAAATGTTAGGGGTCAGCGGTCACAAACGTGAAAAGCTGGGTCGTTCTGAGCCCCGCGATCAGCAGTCCCTGGGCTCGGTCGACCGCTAGTACGACCTGGGTACCGACCGATTCTGCTGCGCTGTGCGGGAGGACCGTCAGCACGAGGGTGCGCTTGCACACAGTGCGTGCCGTAGGCGTCGTGCGGCCTGTTGCACCAGACGCGCCGCCGCTCGGAATGTCGCGTGGCACAGCGATGAGATCGACTCGCCCGCCGGGCTGGACTAATCCCCGGACATCCGTGTCGACGTCCACCTGCACCGCCACGGTATTGCGATCGAGGCCGTCCGCCAGCCCGGGGTCGACCAGCCGCCGCGGGGTTACCGGCTCGCCGACGGCCAGCGGCCCGGCCAACCGGCGGCCGACCAGGGCTCGCGGATCGATCGCGGCTCCCGGCGGGCGAATAGTGCGCGGCCAGTGCGCGATCCGTACGTCCCTGGACGTCAGGACGTGGCCCGTGGCGACCGCCCGGGACGTCACGACGACCGGAGCCGTCGGCGTCTGTTCGGGCCGGGGAACCGACTGAGCGTCCTCGATTCCCGACACGACGGCCAGCAGAACGCACACCGCGGCGGCGGCATAACGCGGCCCGCTGCCGACACGGATCAGGGTCGCGCGCACGGATCTGAGCAGGTTCGAGGCCATGGAGCCACGCTAGGAATCTCGTTCCTCGCGGCGCAGCGGGCTGCTCGGATCTGTGGACGGCGAACGCGCCTGTGGACGGAGCCCGGCGAACCGTCGCCGCGTCGTGGTCAGGCCGAGGCGGCGGCTTTGCCCGAGGAGGTTGAAGAACCCGAGGAGGAACCGGATCCGTTCGGCGTGCTGCTCGACCCCGCCGTGGAACCGGCCGACGACGAGGAGTTCTTCGAGCCCGATTCCTTCGCCGAGGAACCCGAGGACTCCTTGCCGCCGGAGTCCATGCCACCGGAGTCCTTGCTGCCGGAGTCCTTGCTGCCCGAGTCCTTGCTGCCCGAGTCCTTGCTGCCCGATTCCTTGGACGAGGACTCCTTCGACACGGCCGGGATCTTCGACGAGTTCTCCGAGCGGCTGTCGTTCCGGTAGAAGCCAGAGCCCTTGAACACGACGCCTACCGAGCCGTAGACCTTTCGCACCGGCTGGCCGCAGATTGGGCACTCCGAGGCAGACGGGTCGGTGAACGACTGGAAGAGTTCGAACCGGTTGCCGCACTCACTGTCGGTGCAGGCGTACTGGTACGTGGGCATGCGGGGATCCTCCGACCGAAACACATCCGAACTGGCACTTGAAGGTTACGACTGCTAACCAATCGTCACCACGGCGGTATTCCGTTACAGGTCGGTCCACCCTGCCGGGCGGACGACCGCGGTGACCGGTGCGTCCCACTTGTCGTGGGGAAGCGAGTCCACGATCTCTTCGTCGAAGAGCAGCGCGACTCGTGGCGTGCCGGTCCGGGTGCGCGGCAATGCCCGGTCGTAGGAACCACCACCCCGGCCCAGCCGGGTGCCGTCGCGTGCCACCGCGCAGGCCGGCACCAGGACCGCCGAGGCCGCGGCCACCGCGTCCGTGCCCAACGCGTCGCCGAGCCCCTGGGACGACCAGGGCGCCCAGTCGAGGTCCCGGTCGGGCAGCGTGATCGGAACGATGACGCGGACTCCGCGCCCAAGCAACCCGTCCAGCAGCTCCACCGATCCTGGTTCGGTCCGCAGCGGTACGTAGGCGGCGACACACGTCCACCCTTGCTCCGCCCACCGCGCCAGCACGTGCGCGCACACCGCGTTGCGTGCCGCGAGGATCTCCTGCGCGGACCGCTCGCGGCGAACCGTTCGCAGCCGGTCGCGCCACTGCCGCTTCGACGCCGCGACCGCGCTCACTGCCTGTTCGTCCTGCATGGCGCCATTCTGGCCTGGCTAGGCTCCGAGGATGGTCAACAGACGCGTCACGAAGGCCTTGATCCCGGCCGCGGGGCGCGGCACCCGATTCCTCCCCCTCACCAAGGCAGTGCCCAAGGAACTGGCGCCGATCGTCACCACTCCTGCCCTCGAACTCGTCGTCGCCGAGGCCGCAGCGAACGGCATCACCGACGTGCTCGTCGTAACCAGCCCGTTCAAGGGGGCGATCGCGGAGTACTTCGCGCCGAATCCGGAGCTCGAAGAGGCGTTGGCCGCCAAGGGCGACGCCGCCGCGCTGGAGTCCGTGCGTCGACCGGGTCAGTTGGCGAATGTCAGCTTCGTTGACCAGCTTGACCCGAAGGGGCTCGGCCACGCGGTCGGCCACGGAGTGCAATTCGCCAGCGGCGAGGCGATCGCGGTGCTGCTTCCCGACGACCTCGTCGACGACCGGGACGCACTGCTCGGTCCGATGCTGGACGTGTACGAGCAGCACGGAGGCATCGTGCTCGGTCTGCTGGACGTCGGACCGGTCGAGATCAGCAAGTACGGCTGCGTGGTCCCGGCCGAGGGCAGCGATTTATCCGGTGATGTCCTGGCGCTCACCGATCTGGTCGAGAAGCCCACGGCCGGGGAGGCGCCGAGCACCCTCGCGATCTGCGGCCGGTACGTCCTTCCGCCAGAGATCTTCGCCGCGCTTGACGTCACCTCCCCGGGCGCGGGCGGCGAGATCCAGCTGACGGACGCGATGAAGTCCCTGTGTCATTCCGGCACCCCGGTGCACGGTGTCGTCTTCCGTGGACGCCGCTACGACACTGGCGACCGGCTGGAATATGTGAAGGCCGTCGTGCAGCTCGCGGTCCGACACCCCGAGGTGGGGCCGCAGTTTCGGGCATGGTTGCGGGAGTATGAGCCGCAGGACGACTGACCGGACATCGATGACGAGGAGACGCGCTAGTGGCTGACGATCGTTTACGGACGGTCGACGAGCACCTGGCCACCGTGCTCGACGGCGTGGGCTCGATCGATCCGATCGAGCTGACCCTTCTCGACGCCCAGGGCTTGCTGCTCGCCGAGAACGTCAGCTCAGATTTCCCGCTGCCGAGCTTCGACAACTCCTCCATGGACGGTTACGCAGTCCGGGCCATCGACACCCGGCATGCCAGCGCCGAGGAACCGGTCCGGCTCCAGGTCGTCGGCGACGTGGCGGCGGGCGCGAAGACCCGGTCCGGTATGGGGCCCGGCCTGACCATGCGGATCATGACCGGCGCTCCGATCCCGGCCGGTGCCGACGCAGTGATCCCGCTCGAGGACACCGACCGGGGGTTGGCCCGGGTGGCCATCAATCGATCAGTGCGCACCGGAGAGTGCCTGCGCCGCACCGGTGAGGACCTGGCCGCCGACGCGCCTGCGCTGGGCGCCGGCGCCGCGCTCGGCCCGCAGCAGCTCGCCCTGCTCGCCGCGCTCGGCCGCGACCGTGTCATCGTCCGGCCACGCCCGCGGGTCATCATCCTGTCCACCGGCAGTGAGCTGATCGAGGTCGGACGACGCCCCGCGTTCGGAGAGGTCATCGACTCGAACTCCTACATGATCGCGGCGGCCGCCAAGGACGCCGGTGCGGACGCCCGGCGGATCGGCATCGTCGCTGATGACCACACCGCCCTGCTGGACGCGCTGGAGAACCAACTGCTGCGCGCGGATGTCCTCATCACCACCGGGGGCGTCAGCATGGGCGCCTTTGACGTCGTGAAGGAGGCACTGTCCGAACTGGGCACCGTCGATTTCATGAAGGTCGCCATGCAGCCGGGCAAGCCGCAGGGCTTCGGCCACCTGGGCGACAAGGTGCCGATCTTCTGCCTCCCCGGCAACCCGGTCAGCAGCCTGGTCTCCTTCGAGGCCTTTGTGCGCCCGGCCATCCGCAAGCTACTGGGCAAGCGCAGCCTGCAGCGGGCCACCGTCGAGGCCACCGCGCTGGAGGGCGCTCAGAGCCCACCCGGCTTTCGCCAGTACCGCCGTGGAGTCCTGCACCGTGAGTCGACGGGTGGGTACAGCGTGTCGTTCATCGGCGGGCCCGGCTCGCACCTGCTCGCATCCTTGGCGTTGTCGAACTGCCTGGTGATCATCGATGAGGAGACGACCGAGGTCACGGCCGGTTCCCAGGTGACGGTCATGCCCCTGCTGCTGTCGAACCGGTGAGCTGTGGCTAGGCCTCCGGGCTGGCCGGCGAAACTTTCGGCGGGGCCGGTCGAGCTTCGCGCCCCGCGCCTGCGCGATGCCAAGGCCTGGAGCGAGATCCGACTCCGCAACGAGCGCTGGCTGGTCCCGTGGGAACCGTCCTCACCGCACTCGTGGGAGGAACGCAACTCACCAGGCGCATGGCCGGCGCTGCACTCGGCGCTGCGCGGGGCCGCTCGGCGCGGCACGATGCTGCCCTTCATGATCGTCTACGGTGGCCGTCCGGTCGGGCAGGTCAACGTCTCGAACGTCGTGCACGGCGCGCTGCGCTCGTGCACGATCGGGTACTGGGTCGACGCCGCCGTGGCTGGACGCGGGATCACGCCGACCGCGGTCGCGTTGGTCATGGACCACTGTTTCACCGCTCTCGGTCTGCATCGGGTCGAGATCGACATCAGGCCGGAGAACAAGGCGAGTCTCCGCGTGGTCGAGAAGCTCGGGCTGCGCCGCGAGGGGTATTACGAGCGGTTCCTCGACATCGACGGTGGTTGGCGTGATCACGCCGCGTTCGCGATCACCGTCGAAGAATTGGGCGGACGCAGCATGGTGTCGCGGCTACCCGTTCTGCCGCCCGGACCGCACTGGCCACAGTGATTCTCAACCTCAACTTGAGGTTCTTTGTCGACACGCCGTGGAACCTGCGCGATCGCGCGGATCCGCTCACTAGCTTTGGCCGCAGCCTTGTTACTGGTGTGACTGGAGTTGCGGAATGCCATCCCCGTTCATGACGGTGATCATCCTCACCGTTCTGTGGTTAATAGTGGTCGTTCCGATGATCCTTCGCCGCAACGATGAGAAGAAACGTGAGCGCTCGGTCGCCGAGTGGGGTCGAGGCATGCGCGCTCTCGGCCGCCGGGCCGGTGCCGCGAACTCCGACGCCCGCGCGGACGTCTTCGTCCCGCGTGCGTCACCCACGACAACCCTCGCCGCTCCGGCTCGCCGGCCGGTTCCCGCCGCACAGGAGGCGCTGATGTACCCACCCGACCGCTCGGAGCTGTCCGAGGCGCGTGCCGACATGCTGGCGCGCCGACGCCGGTCGCTGACCCTCCTGCTCGGAGGCAGCATTGTGTTCGGGCTCGTGGCGCTGCTGATGGGCGGACGGATGTGGCTGCTGGCCGCACCGTTCCTCCTCGGGCTGGCCGGGTACACCATGTTCCTGCGCAACCAGGCCCTGCGCGATCGCTCCCGCCGGGAGAACCGCCAGGTCCGCGCAGCGTCGCGTCGCTCGGTCGGTTACGACGTAACCGAGCAGGTCAGCAGCTTCGACGAGGCGCC
This sequence comes from Jatrophihabitans sp., assembly GCA_039937915.1. Taxonomy (GTDB): domain Bacteria; phylum Actinomycetota; class Actinomycetes; order Mycobacteriales; family Jatrophihabitantaceae; genus Jatrophihabitans. The sequence continues at coordinate 6,965 of JBDTFN010000144.1, forward strand.
CGGAACGGTCGTGCGGATCGATGACGACGACATCGAACTGCACAGCATGGACACGATCGATCTGACCGGGCTCTACAACGAAGAAGCGGTCACGGCTGCGACGCAGCGGCGGGCGAGCTGACCGGCGTCCCCTGCTAGTCTGATCGACGGTTCGTACGGCCTGGCCGGACGGATTGCCTGGGGCTGTGGCGCAGTCTGGTAGCGCACCTCGTTCGCATCGAGGGGGTCTGGGGTTCGAATCCCCACAGCTCCACCCATGACAAAGTGTTGACGGGCCCTATAGGCAAATTCAGGGTCGCGTGGAATTGTCTTTACCCTCGTTTGACCGGGTAGGCGCCGGTGGCGAGGTGTACCAACCCTGGCCGGTGTTCGGTGGGAAGCCCGCTGTCAGTCCGCTGGCGCCGGTGTGCATGACGCTGGTGGGCGTCGGCATCCCGCCACCTATGGCGAACAGCTGCATCAGGTCGGGTGAGTGCCTCGTGGCGCCGCACGTCAATGAGGCTGACGCGGACGGCGCCGTCGGACGGCATTACCGCGCCGTTACGGGCGGCTGCTGTCCTGTCCCTTCAGCGTCCAGCCAGATCACGAGGTGCCGTCATGACCGACCACATCACCGGTAACCGGACCGTCGCCGGGATCAGCATGCTCTGCGCGGTATCGATTATCACCGCCTGCTCGAGCAGTGCGGCCGGGTCGAAACCGCGGAGCAGCGCCTCCCGGGCATCGGGCAGCGCAGGCGCGGTCGCGCCCGGTGCGGCAGCGGACAGCGATCGGGCGACCTGCTCGCAGGTGACCAAATCGCAGGTGCAGCCGCTGCTCGTTGCCGCGATCACGTCCGCGACGACCGCCGTGCCGCCCGTGGGCGAAACCGGAGCGGGCGGAACTGGCCAGCGGTGCACCTTCGCCACCTCGGACAGCGCTCAAGCCCTCTCGATCCTGGTCATCGGCGGCAAGTACGCCGAAAACTTCTACCAGAGCCAGGTTCAGTCCACGGCCCAAGCGGTGAGCGTGCCCGGGGTCGGCACCAAGGCGATCCGCGACGCGAGCCACAGCAGCACCGCGGTGACGGCTGAACGCCGCGGCGTGGTCTGCGTAGTGGACACCAGCGGTGCTGATCAACTGCCGGGGGTCGCAGCACTCGAAAAGGCCGCGGGAGACTCCAATAGGATCGGCGACTCCAACTGGGTCCAGGTGGCCGCTGCGTTGGGCACGCTGTGCAACGTTGTATTCGGCAGCGGCAACACCACGCCGGACTTCAGCGGACTTGAGGCCGCGGCTGCGACCGCTAGCGCTGCGCCATCGACCGGCGGTGGCCTGCCTACCAACATCACCTTTCCGACAGACGCCCCCACATCCTGACGCCGCCGTGCGCGGATCCACGACCGACGTTCCGCGCAGATCGGCGGGTCGGACTGAGCCCATCCGTGAACCCCGACCGGTGCGATCGGGTGTCCGTTAGCCGATTGCGCCGACCTCGTCGAGCATCTCGGTTTCTAGGCGCGTGACCGGCGTCGCGTGGGGAGCGGCGACGGATTCGCGCATAGCGGTGAGGCGCGCCTTGGAGGGGAAGAACACCGCGGCCAAAACGCCACCTGCGGCGAAGATCAGCGCGGAGGTCAGGAAGGCTGCCGAGTAGCCGTGGGTCGCTGCCGCGAACGCGGACGCCCCGGTGTGGGACTTGGCGTAGGTGGTTGTCACCGACGCGACGATCGTGCTCAGTACGGCGGTGCCGATCGAGCCGCCGATCTGCTGCATCGTGCTCACCAGCGCGGCCGCGACACCGGAGTCCTGCGGCTGTACCCCGGCGGTGGCCGTGTTCATTGACGGCGCCATGACCATCCCCATCGCCAGACCCATCAGGAGCAGCGCGGGTAGCACGCCACCTGCGTAGGACGAGTGCACGTCCAGGCGGGACAGGTAGCCGAGGCCGAGGGCGCCGAGCACCATGCCGATCGTGATGATGATGCGTGGGCCGAAGCGTGGCAGCGTGACGATGTTCGAGGTGTTGGAGCTGATCATCACGCAGCCGATCATCGGCAGGAAAGCCAGGCCGGACAGGACAGGACTGAAGCCCTTGACGGTCTGCAGGTAGTAGGTGAGAAACAGGAACAGGCCGAACATCGCGAGCCCGGCGATGCCGACGGCGGCAAAGGCCATCGCCCTGGACCGGTCGGCCACGACGCGCAGCGGAAGCAGCGGGTGCGGCACGACGCGCTCGACGAGCACGAAGCCCAGCACGAAGGCGACGCCCACGACGAGCGAAACGACGGTGACGCCCGAACCCCAGCCGTCGGTTTCGGCCTGCGAGAAGCCGAACACCACCGCGAAAAGACCGATCGCGGCGAGCAGCGTCCCGATGATGTCGATGCGCGGGCGCACCGGGGGCTTGACCTCGCTCATGTAGATGGCGGCGCCGAAAAGGGCGGCGACGGCGAACAGGACGTTGACGTACATGCACCAACGCCACGACAGGTACTGGGTGAGTACGCCGCCGAGGATCAGGCCGACGGCGCCGCCACCGACGGCGACGGTGCCGAAGACACCGAAGGCCTTGCCGCGCTCACGCGGGTCGGAGAATGTGGTGACGAGCGTGCTCAGCGCGGCAGGGGCGAGCATGGCACCGGCGACACCCTGGATCGCGCGGGCGGCGACGAGCACGCTGAAGGACGGTGCGGCGCCGCCGAGCGCGGAGGCGGCTGCGAATGCGACGAGCCCGATCATGAAGATTCGCTTGCGTCCGATGAGGTCGCCGACTCGACCGCCGAGCAACAGCAGGCTGCCGAAGGCAAGGGCGTATGCGGTGACGATCCATTGCCGCTGGCTGTCGTCGAAGCCGAGGGCGGCCTGGGCCGACGGGAGCGCGATGTTCACGACGGTCGCGTCCAGCACGACCATGAGCTGCGCGATCGAGACGACGACGAGCACGAGCCAACGGTGCGAGGCCGCCCGTGCCTCGGCCGCCTTCCGCTCGGCGATTGGGTTAGTTGCCACAGCCGGTATCTCCTTGCGCAAGATTTTCACGAATAGTTTTGAGCAGCGCGACGAGCTGGGCGCGCTCTGTCGGGTCAAGGACTCCGAAGATCTCGTCCATCGTCTTGCTCCGGGCGGTCATCGCGACCTGGAGGGCGTCGCGCCCGGACGCGGTGAGCGCGATGATGCGCGACCGCCGGTCGTGCGGATCCTCGGTTCTGGTGACCAGCTCATCCCGTTCCAGACCGTCGATGGTCTCGGTGACCGAGCGCGGCGCGAAGCCGAGCAAACCGGCCAGGGTGGCCTGGTTCATCGGGCCGTGCGCGTCCAGGCGCATCAGCACCTTCGCCCGGGCCAGCGAAAGACCGGCCGAGGACATCGCCTGGTCGACGATGCGGTGCAGCTGGTGGTGCAGCTCCAAATAGGTCTGCCCGGCCTCCACCGGTGACATCACTTCAGACATGCCACCACCCCCTCCATCCCGTCGGCGACGAGAGAGGTAAGGAGTTACCTCATCGTGAAAGTCCTCATTGTGAGGTTCCTCATCATTAGGTGATGGGGGCTGGTGTCCAGTCAGGCGGAGGTGCTCATCGCTGGCCCGAGCGGCCGCGCGATGCGGATGGGTTCGGCGCGTAGCCGATAGCCGGCGCCGCGGATCGTTTCCAACTGCTCGAGACCGAACGGGCGGTCGATCTTTCGGCGGAGGAAGGCGATGTATTGATCGACGATGTTGCTGTCCCGGTCGTAGGCGAAGTCCCACACGTGTTCGAGGATGACGTTTCGGCTCAGGACCGCGCCGCGCCGACGCAGGAAGAATTCCAGCAGCGCGAACTCTTTGGCGGACAGGTCTAACGGCATGTCGCCGCGCCATGCCTGGCGGGTCATCGGGTCCAGGCCTAGGTTGCCGGCGGTGAGCACGGTCGGACGATGCGGGGCGCCGCGCCGCATCAGCGAACGCAACCGGGCCGACAATTCGGCGAACGTGAAGGGCTTGGCCAGGTAGTCATCTGCGCCGCTGTCCAGACCGTGGACGCGATCGGGTGACTCGCTGCGCGCGGACAGCATCATCACCGGCATCCAGCGTTGCCCTGCGCGTAGACGCCTGCACACTTCGAACCCGTCGGCGCCGGGCATTGTGACGTCAAGCACGATGGCGTCGTAGTCCACCTCGCTCGCTTGCCAAATCGCATCGACGCCGTTGTCGACGATGTCGACGGCGTAGCCGTCCTCACGCAAGCCGCGCTGCAGCATCGCTGCCATCGCGGTGTCGTCATCGGCAACCAGGACGCGCATCAGCGGGCCACAGCCACGACACCGGCAGCGGCGGACCGATTACCCACCGCACCACCCACGGCAAACAGCACCGATGAACTAGATCGCATACCTCATTGACGTCATGGCCGGACAGTTTGTTGTGCGACTCCACCAGCCGTGTCCGATTTGTGATGTCGGCCGAGACCTTTACCCTCGTTCACGCTCGGACATCCAGCGGAAGGTCCGCGACGTCACGACGAGGCCGACCACGCACCAGATCAGCAGCACCAGTGCCGTCATCGGGTGCTGCCAACTGTTTCCGGGTTCGCTCTGGGCGAAGGAGTCGGGCAGAAACACCGACCGCAGACCGAGGGTCATCCAGCGCAGCGGGAACACCGAACCGAACGCTCGCAGCCAAGCCGGGAGGTCACCGAAGACGAAGTACACGCCGGACACGAACTGCAAAAGGATGGCGATCGGCAGCACGACAGCCGATGCCGACCGCGCGTTGCGCATCACCCCGGCGATCGCCAGGCCGAGAAGCGTGCAGGAGGTGACACCGAGGACGAACACCCACGCCAGCGTTCCTAACCGATCGACCGGCGGGATCGGGACGTGGTAGAACGCCCGCCCCATGGCCATGAGCACCACGATCTCGAGCAGCGACAGGGTCCCGACGAGCAGGACCTTGCCGATGAAGTAGGCCGCCTTGGGCATCGGCGTGCCGTACAGCCGCTTGAGGGCGCCGGTATCGCGTTCGATGGGAACCGTGACACCGAGGTTCTGGAAACAGGAGCTCCAGATTCCGGTGCCGATCATTCCCGCGGTGAAGTATTGGGGGAACGAGACCCCGGAACCTTTGTTGCCGACGTCGCCGCTGCCGAAGATCGCGCCGAACAGGATGAGCATCACCGGCGGGAACAACACGGTGAAGAACACGCCCTCCCTGCTGCGCCAGAACATGGTGAACTCGGCGCGAAAGCGATGCAGGCTCGCGCGTAGCAGGCCCGGGCCGCCGCGCTGCGTGGCCGCTGACACCGCAGTCATCGCGCCGCCCCTTCCGCGTCGCTCGGGCGGGCGTCGGAGTCGTCGCTGAGGGCAGCGTGCTCGGCAACCATCGCCACGTAGACGTCCTCGAGCGTCGGCCTGCTCACGAGCAGGCCAGGGACCTCGCCGCCGAAGCGGTCGGCCAACCGCCGCACAACGGCGGTGGGCTCGTCACTGTGTTCGACGTGCTCGCCATTCTCGTCGGTCCACACGACCCGGGCCTGCGCGCTGCGACGCCCGCCGATCTCGCCAGGCGCGCCGACCTCCGCCATCCGCCCACCGATGATGACGCCGACCCGGTCGGCCAACTGCTCGGCCTCGTCGAGATAGTGCGTGGTCAGCACGATCGTCACGCCGGATGTCCGAAGCTGGCGGATCAATTCCCAGAAATGCCGCCTGGCCTCCGGGTCGAAGCCGGTTGTCGGCTCGTCGAGGAACAGCAGTTCGGGATCGCCGACCATGCCCAGCGCGACGTCGAGCCGACGGCGTTGGCCACCGGACAGTTTCACGCAGCGCACATCACGCTTGGGCGTGAGCCCGACCGCGTCGATGACGTCATCGACGCGGCGAGCGTGGCGGTAGCAGCCCGCGATCGAGACGACAGCTTCGCGCACGGAAAGGTCCTCGAGGTCATTCGCGGACTGGGACACCACACCGAGACAGGACCGCCAGTGGGACGTGGCCCGGGCAGGGTCGAGGCCGAGCACCCGGACCGAGCCGGAGTCGTAGGACCGGAAGCCGCTGCAGATCTCGACCGTGGTCGTCTTGCCCGCGCCGTTGGGCCCGAGGAGCGCGAAGATCTCCCCACGCTGAACCTCGAGATCCAGACCCCGCACGGCGTGCATCCCGCGGTAGGACTTGTGCAGGTCGCGCACATTGATCACGGGGTCCACGGCACACAGCATGGCTGACAAGCGCGTCTTCGGCTACCTCCCTGTAGGCGCCGTCGTCAGAGATTGGTCTGAGCAGGGTCGGTGTCCGGCAAGGCGGGGGAGTCGGCGTCGCCGGGGGGAAGCTGAGGTCCCCGGCGTGCGTCCAGGACATAGGAGGCCATCGACAGTGAGCCATAGGCGTAGCCGTCAACGAGGACGTCGGTTGTCGCGCTACCCGCGCTGGCGAGGCCTGCGAGATAAAGGATCGGGATGAAATGCTCGGCCGTAGGGGCGGCCAAGGCGAAGTCGGCGTGGTCAGCGAGCCGCGGAGTCTCGCCGGGATCCTCGAGGATGACTTCTCGCGCCGCCTCATCGAAACGTTGTGCCCAGTCGAACCCTTCCTGCAGCAGGCCAGGGTGCATCCCGCCAAGGTTGTGCACGACGTTGCCGCTACCGATGATCAGCACGCCGCTCTTGCGCAGAGGAGCGAGCTTTGCGCCGAGTTCCAGGTGGTAGTCGAGTGGTTTCGATTCGTTGATCGACAGCTGCACGACCGGGATATCGGCGTCAGGGAAAGCGTGCACCAGCACCGACCACGTGCCGTGGTCGATACCCCAGCTGTCCACGTCGACGCCTACGGCCGTGGGCGCGACGACATCGGAAACCTCCTCCGCCAGCTCGGGCAGACCAGGAGCGTCGTAACGCACGTCGAACAGTTCGCGGGGGAAGCCATAGAAGTCGTGGATGGTTCTCGGTCGTAGCATCGCGGTCACCGCGGTGGCGTTGATGTACCAGTGGGCGGAGATCACGAGGATCGCGCGCGGGCGCGGAACGGAAGCGCCGAAGGCACGCCACGACTGGGTGTAGCGATTGGTCTCGATCGCGTTCATCGGGCTGCCGTGGCCGACGAACGCTGCGGGCATCACGGTCGGCGAAGGCTCGGACGAAGTAGTCACCGGCATTCGACCTCCTCTGCGCCGCTCCACCTGGGCGATAACGGTGATCGGGTGTTCATCGGACCCGAAGTGCGAGCATTGCGATGTCGTCACGACTTCCTGAGCCGAGTCGGTCAAGCACCGAATCACACAGTGATCCCAACGTAACCGCATGCTTGCCGGCGAGAGCGTCAGCGAGTCGTCGCAGGCCTTCGTCGATGTCCTGATGGGGGCGCTCGATCAGCCCATCGGTGTAGAGAACGACGGTATCACCGGCGGTCAGTCGGACCTCGTGGTCATGTCGCGGCCGGTGGGGATCCACTCCGAGGAGTACGTCCGTCGGACGCGCCAGGACGGTGGCCTCGCCGGTGGTGGTGACCAGCAGCGGTGGCGGATGACCGGCGTTGCTCCAGCGCAGCGTGACGCCGTCGTGGCCGGGCTCGCCACGCGGGACGGGGTCCTCGACACGCGCGAGGATCGCGCTGGCGATCACCGCGGTCTGCAGTCCCCGCGCAGCGAGATCCGCACGGGTGAGTGTGTCGCTGGGTTGGCCGGCGATGGTGTGTCCGATGGTGCGGATGATGCCTCGTATCTGGCCCATCGCGGCCGCTGCGGCGATGTCATGACCCATGACGTCCCCGATCGCGACGACGGTCGCCCCGTCGGGCTGGACGAAGGCGTCGTACCAGTCACCGCCGACCTGTGCACCGTCCTGCGCGGGTATGTACCGCACCGCGATCTCCAGCGCCGGAATGGACGGTGGAGCGGTGAGCAGCGACTGTTGCAGTGTCATCGAATTGGCATGTTCGCGGGCGAATCGCCGCGCGCTGTCGACGAAGATTCCCGTGCGGCCGGCGACCTCGGCCATGTCGGCGCGGTCCTCCTCGACGAACGCCGGCTGTCCGTTGCCGCGCACCACGATGGTGACCGCCACGCGTTCCCCGCGGGCGTAGCTGGGCGCGACGACGGCGCTGCCGACGCCGACGGCCTGGTAGAGGGCACGGAGTTCGACGTCTGCGGTGGCGTCGTCGATGAGGTGCTCGCTGATGCCGGTCATCAGCGTTGTGGGGCGCCCGGTCGGGCCACCCAAGAACAGGTTCGAGGCCGGCCGGTCGCGTGACCACAGCTCAGCGACGCGTTCGACGGCGACCTGCCTGTCGGGATCGGCGTGGGCGGCGGTCCAGCGCATTGGTGCGCTGGGGTCGCTCGGATCGACGGTGAAGATTACGCACCAGCCCGCCAGCCTCGCCACCAATACCTGGGCAAGTCGGTCGACGGCGGTGTCCAGGTCGGTGCTGCTCGCCAACGCTTCCGTGGCATCGGCTTGTAGCTCAAGGCGCCGTAGCGCCGTAGCGCGTGCGCGGTCTGCTCGCTCGGCGGCATCCCGCGCATTACGCAACGAGATCTCGAACTGCCGCCTGTCGCGCGCAGGCATCAGTGCGACGCGTGTTCCCCGCGTCGCACCAGTCTCGTCTCGCAGAAGATCGACGGTGAGGAGTGCGGGCAGTCGGTCTCCACCGCGAGTGACGACATCGACCATGATCTCGCTGATCGAGCCTTCCAACAGCAGCACCGGGGCCAGTTGGGTGTCGTAGAACATGCGGTTGCCGACGCTCAGCAGGTCCAGCCAATTCTTTCGCCCCACCAGTTCGGGCACCGTGAAGCCCGAGAGCTCGCATGCCCTGCCGTTCACGGCGACGATCAGCCCGTCGAGGTCGGCGTCCACGAGTCCACAAGGCGCGGATTCCCACGACCGGCGCCAGTCGCTGGACTGTGTCGGGCCGCCGCACGATGGGTCGTCCCAGGGGGCACGGTCGCTCATGTCCGTCCGAGGTAGCTCCGAATAGCCGACGCGACCTCGGCGGGGGCACTGAGATTCGGACAGTGTCCGGTCGCTTTGAGATACACGAGTTGGCTGCCGCGTAGGTGCTCGTGGGTGTACCGGCCGACCGCTTCCGGCGCGATCGCGTCCTCGGCACACTGCAGGATCAACGACGGCGTGGTGACCCGCGCGAGATCAGCACGATTGTCGGAGAGAAACGTTGCGCGGGCAAAAGTGTTCGCAACCCGCGGATCGGTGCGACAAAAACTGTTCTGCAGCTCATCGGCAAGCTCAGGACGATCGGCATTGCCCATGATCGCCGGAGCCATCGCCGCCGCCCAGCCCAGCTGGTTGTTCTCCAGGGTCTCCAGCAACCCGTCGATGTCCTCGGCGCTGAAACCGCCGGTGTAATCGGTTCTCGGATCGTCGATGTAGCGGGGCGAGGGGCCTACGAGCACGAGGTTGGCGAACCGGTCGGGTTCGGTCAGCGACGCGAGCACGCCGATCATCGACGCCACAGAATGACCGACGAACACGACATCGACGAGATCCATTTCGTGGACCAACTGCACGACGTCGGCGGCGTACGCCTGCAGGGTTGCGTACCGCTCCGCGTCCCACGCCCCCAGATCCGAACCACCGAAGCCGACGTGGTCGAACACAATCACCCGGTAGTCGGACTCGAACGTCGGCGTCACATGGCGCCACATCTCCTGGTCGCAGCCGTACCCGTGAGCGAAGACGATCGGCTGGCCATGACGTTGGCCGGACTCGTGCACGTTGTTGCGTCGCACCACCTCTCCACCCGTCATGGGGGCAGAGTAAACCCGTTCGGCGAGGACGTGTCATGAGTGTGTGGGGTTTGGCCGCTGCGGTCGCTGGAGCTCGTGCCCTTCGCTCAGCCAGGTCTGGGACGATCACGTCGTGGGCGCGTCGACGGCAGAGCAAGCTCGCCCGCTCATCGATTCGGGTGGGCGTCGTTTCGTTGTGGCGATCATTGCCGTCGCGGTCGCTGCCTTCGTCACGATGGCGTTGTGGCTGCACGGCACCCGCGATCCAACCGCGTTCGACGCAAACGTTCGAGATTGGCTGAACGCTCACACCGGACATCTCGCACGGGATCTACTGCTCGGTCTGAGCGACCCGATCCTCACCATCGGCGCGGCCGGCATCGTTGCGCTTGTCGCGCTGATGCGTCGACGCTGGGACTTCCTCACTCTTGCGGTCGCGGGGCCCACGATCGCGTTGCTTCTGAGCACCTACGTGCTCAAACCCAGCATCAATCGGTTGTACGGGGACGTCGAATTGATCTCGCACGGAAAACTCAAGGCCGGCTATGCCTTCCCGAGCGGCCATGAGACCGGGCTCGCCTCGGTGACGGTGCTGCTCGCCGTGCTCCTGCTTGGCAGCAATCGGGCGCCGGTCCGGGTCAAAGCCGCCGGGGTCGCCGCGCTGACGATCTGGACGTTGCTCGGCGCGGCCGGGCTCGTTCGAGCCGGCTACCACTACGCCACCGACACCATCGGTGGCTTTCTGCTCGGGCTGGTCCTGGTCCTGGCCGTCGCGCTGGTCGTGGACCAAGTGGCGCCGCGGATCAGTTCACCCGGCGCTCGGAGTCCTTCCAGAATTCCTGGCGGAGCTTGAACTTCTGTAGTTTGCCGGTCGCCGTGCGCGGCAACTCCTGGACGAAGTCGATCCGTTTCGGGCACTTGTAGCCGGCCAGCTCGCTGCGGCAGTGCGCGATTATCTCCTGCGCAGTCACCGAGGACCCGTCGGTGACGACCAGGGCAGTGACGAGTTCGCCCCACTTCTCGTCCGGGATGCCGATCACCGCGACCTCCTTGACCGCGGCGTGGGACATCAGTGCGTCCTCGACCTCGATCGACGAGACGTTCTCCCCGCCGGTGATGATCACGTCCTTCTTGCGGTCGGAGATCACCAGGTAGCCGTCCTCCTCGAGGTAACCGCCGTCGCCGGTGTGGAACCAGTTGTCGGCTTGCGCCGTCGCGGTCTCCTCGGGTTGCTCCCAGTAGCCGTCGAGGTTGTGGTTGGACTGGGTCAGCACTTCGCCCCCGTCGTCGATCGCCAGCCGGACGCCGAGCGCCGGTGCGCCGGCCCGTCCGAGCAGCTTGGCCCGGTCGTGGGTGGACAGTTCATCCCACTCCGCGCGCTGCCGGTTGACGGTGACCAGCGGTGACGTCTCGGTGAGGCCATAGATCTGGATGAACTCCCAGCCAAGCTCCTCGAGTACCCGCTCGATGGTGCGCGTCGGCGGTGGGGCGCCGGCCACGACGATGCGTACGGTGCCGCGTCCCGGTATCGGGCCGTCCCAGTCGGGGGCGGCGTCCAAGGCAGCCGCGATGACCGCAGGTGCGGCGCACATGATCGTGACGCCGTGCTGCTCGATCCGGCGGAGGATCTCGGTGCCATCGACCTTGCGCAGGATGATGTGCTGCGCCCCGATCCCGGTCATCGCGAATGGCATACCCCAACCGTTGGCGTGGAACTGCGGCAGCGTGTGCAGGTAGACGTCGCGGTCGCTGATGGTTGTATGCAGACCGAAGATGGCCGCGTTGAGCCAGTTGTTGCGGTGGGTGAGCTGGACGCCCTTGGGCCTGGCGGTCGTCCCCGACGTGTAGTTGATCGTGGCCGTCGCGGCCTCGTCCGGTGTGTCCCACGCCGTGGGTTCGGTGTCGTGCAGGTACAGGTCGTCGTCGTCGCCGAGGACGAACTTGTGCGAGATGTCGAGGCTGTCCAGGACGTCGGCGTGCGCCGGGTCGACGTACACGATGTCCGCGCCGCAGTGCCCGACGATGTACTTGATCTCCGGCTTGCTCAGCCGGAAGTTGATGGGCGCCAGAATGCGCCCGTACCCCGCAACCCCGAAGAACGACGTCAGCAGACGGGCCGAGTTCTCCGACACCACGGCAACGCGACCGCCGACCGGTACGCCCAGTTCGTCGAGCTTCGCTGCCTGCGCCCGAGCCAGCGTGGCCATCTCCCGGTACGTGACCTCGCCCAGGCTCGGGGCGGGCTGGTCGGGCTCGTCGATGATGCCGACGCGATCGGGATACACCTGCTCCGCCCGGTCGATGAAGTCGCGGATGGTGAGCGGGTAATACATTCGGGCCTCCGGATCGTGGATGGCTACCCCACGATTACATCGATTCGCGACCGTGATGCCAACCCCCGGGGCGACTCGCGGTCAGAACCGGACATCGGTGCTACCGGTGCCACCGTGGCGGGGGGACACTCCGAGGCATGACCAGTTACTCGAACATCACGGTGAACCGCACAGGCGCCTTCGTCACCGTGACCTTGGACAACCCCGGTAAGCGCAACGCGCTGTCGCACGCGATGCTCGACGACCTGCTGGTCGCCATCGATGAGATCGGGCGCAGCGATTCGCTCGGGGTGGTGCTGGCGGCCAACGGGCCGGTGTTCTCCGCTGGCCATGACTTCGCCGACGTCGCCGGTCACGACCACGCCTCCGTGCGCGCGCTGCTGCGCAAGTGCACCGCGTTGATGGTGGGTCTGCAGGAGCTTCCACAGCCGGTCGTCGCCCGCGTGCACGCTCTGGCCACCGCGGCCGGTTGTCAACTCGTCGCCAGTTGCGACCTCGCGGTCGCCGCAGAGTCGGCCGGCTTCTGCCTGCCGGGCGGAAAGGGAGGTTGGTTCTGCCATACGCCCGCGGTTGCCCTCGCGCGCAACGTCGGTCGCAAACGGGCCATGGAGATGGCGCTCAGCGGGGACGTCATCGACGCCGCGACGGCGGCGGACTGGGGCTTGGTGAACCGGGTGGTACCCGATGCCGAGCTGGACGAGGCCACCACCGAGCTGCTCGAACGGGTGACCCGCGGGAGCGCCGAGAGCAAGGGATTCGGCAAACAGGCGTTCTACGCCCAAGTCGATCTCGACCAGCCGAAGGCCTACGCGTACGCGATCGAGGCGATGGCCGCCGCCAGCCAACTGCCCGACGCGGCCGAGGGCATGGCCGCGTTCTTCGGCAAGCGCAAGCCTGAATGGAAGCGCGGGCGCTGACCTCGAGCGTTCGCAGACGAAGCCGCCCCCCGGAACCTGGGTTCCGCGGGGCGGCTTTCGGCTATCGACGCAGGTGACTCAGCGCAGCGAGCGCTTCGCCTTCTTCGCCGCACGACGGGCTGAGCGGCGGGTCTGCTTGGCCTGCTTCTGGGCCGAGGCGCTGGTCTCGTCGTACCAGCCAGCGGCCGCGTCCCGAGCCTGGCGGGCACGGTCAGCGGCGATCGGCGCGTATTCGACGTACAGGTCGGTGGCCGTGCCTTTGGCCTGCTTGGCCTTCTCGGCCACGACGGGGGCGTACTCGTCAAAGAGATCGGCGGCGGCCGAAGCCGCCTGCTTGGTCCGGGCGGCAGCCACCGGTGCATACCCGTCGTACAGGTCGGCAGCGGTGCCTCTGGCCTGCTTGGCCTTCTCCGCGACGACCGGGGCGTACTGGCCGTAGAGGTCCTCGGCGGTGCCCTTGGCGTGCTTGACCTTCTCCGCGACGACCGGCGCGTACTCCTCGCGCGCATCGGCTATCCGCTTGGCCGCGTCCGCTGAGGCCTGCTTCGCCTTCTTGGCCGCATCGGACTTCTGCGCGTTCTTGACAGCCTTCGTGGCCTTCTTGCTCAGTTCGGCCTGGCGCAACTTGGCTACCTCGACGGCGTGACCGCGAAGCTCGGCGCGAGTTTCCTTCGCCGCCTTCTTGGCCTTGCGGCGCTCCTTGCGGTTGCGCTTCTCATGGATGGTCGCTGCAACCTTGACCTTCTTGTCGTGTGCGGGGGAGAGGAGGCCGTCGGTGACAAGGCCGGCGCCGATGCCGAACATCCACACGTCCTTGGCGATCGGCACGCCGGCCTGGGTCGGGCGCGGGTCCCCGTCACGGTGAAGTGCGGGGGTGTTCCAGTACATGTTGAGCAGCCCGCCGGAGAAGCCCATCAACCCGAGCCCGGCCACGACTGGAGACACGAATGGTGCGGCTACGGCAGCTCCGAGCACGGTTTCACCGGCGGCTAGGCCCTTGACGAATACGGTCGGGTTGACCTTGGCCAGGAACGGATACGTGCCGCTGGCCAGGCCATGCAGTTGTTTGGCGGTGTCCTCATCGGCCTTGAACTTCTCCAATCCGCTGTTGAGGATGAAGGCGCCGGTGACGGCACGCAGCGGGGCGCGTCGCAGCTTGGCGGCAAGGCTCATGGGAAGGTCCTCCTGGGGTCCGACGGATAGGGCTTTAAAGCCTCATACCCAGGACGGTAGCCACATATGCGCGTGCCACACGTCGTAGGTGAGTAGTCCGCCGGTGAAGATCGGCCACATCCAGGCGAAGTCCACCACGACGAGCGCGAGCCAACCGGTTGCCCCGGCGATACCCCACAGCCGTCGGCGGCGCGAGGCGGCGAGCTGATCGGGAGGTCCGTGCACCGGGAGGCCGGGCCCGAGCATCACCCCTAGAGCCAAGGTCACCGCGATGACGAGGAACGGCACCAGCGGGGCCATGTAGAACAGGAACATCGTCCGGTCGAGGTTCTGGAACCACACGAGCCAGCCGGCGATCACCGCGAACCACACGGCGCCCGCGCGCCAATCGCGGGTCGTGAACCAGTGCCATGCCAGCCACAGCATCACCGGCAGGAACGCCCACCACATCAGTGGCGTGCCGATGAGCAGGATCTCCCGGGAGCACGACTTGGCTCCGCAGGCAGTGCCACTGCCGTCGTAGTAGAAGTCGACCGGGCGGCCCAGGACCCACCAGCTCCACGGGTTGGACTGGTAGGCGTGCGGTGAATCCAGCCCTTCGTGGAACAGGAAGGCGTTGTAGTGGTAATCGCCGAGGGATCGGATCGGTCCGGGAACCCAGCCCCAGTTGAAGGGGATGAAACCGAACAGCGTCGCCGACGAACCGTGCGCGTCGGCCCAGTGCCGGTTCCACGAGTCCTCGCCGGTGAACCAGCCGATCCAGGTGAGTAGATAGGTGCCGATCGGTACCGCGAACAGCGAACCGACGGCCGGCAGTACTGAGCGCTGCGCCCAACTACGCAGCGGGCGGCGAACCCCGGCCGACTTGAGTGCCGCGCGATCCCAGACCAGGGACATCAACGCAAAGATGACGAAGAACGACAGGCCCGACCACTTCACCCCGCACGCCAGACCGAGCATCACCCCGGCGATCAGGCGCCAGGGGCGCGGACCCAGGCTCGGGGCGCCCCGGCTGAGGTCGGCACCGTCGACGACGAGTTGGCCCAGTCGTTCCCGCATCTTGTCGCGGTCCACGACGAGAGCCGCGAATCCACAGATGATGAAGAACTGCAGGAAGATGTCCAGGATCGCGGTGCGGGCCAGGACTAGAGACAGCCCCTCGAGGGACATCAGCACGCCGGCGATCGCGCCGAAGAGGTTGGAACGCATCATCCGGCGCACGGTGCGGGCCAGCACGATGACGCCCAGCGTCCCGATCACTGCCGGGGCGATTCGCCAGCCCAACGAGTTGGTCAGGTACTGGCTGGAGTCGGTGCCGCCCACAAGACGCTCGGACAGCGCGATCAGCCACTTGCCCAGCGGCGGATGCACGATGAACATGTATCCGCGGTTGTCCTCGTAGCCGTAGCGCAGCATTTCCTGGGCCTCGACGGCGTAGTAGACCTCGTCGAAGTTCATCCCGTTCTTGGGAATGACGTTCTGACCGGGTGGGAAGCCGAGGGCGTAGAAACGCGTGAAGGCGGCGAGCGCCAGCACGCCGAGGGTGACCAGCCAGCCCAGCGCCGGGCGCGGGTCTTGCCAGGCTGCGAACTGCGGAGGAACCGGCCGGGCCGGATGTGAAGCTTCGACGTCGTCAGGCTCGGCCGCGTTCGCCGGTGCCTCGAGCGTCGCCGTCACGCGGTCGATAGTAGGCGGGCGAGGTTGAGACGTGTCGATCGACAGAGGTCGAACGTGGATAGGGTCGCGGAATGCCAGCGACCGGACGGGTGATCCTTGCCGCGACTCCGCTCGGCCGATCGGGCGACGCGTCAACCCGCCTGCGGGAGGCACTGGCCACGACGCCGGTCATCGCGGCCGAGGACACCCGCCGACTGCACCGGCTCTGCGCCGATCTTGGGGTGACGACGACCGGGCGCATCGTGTCGTTCTTCGACGCCAACGAGGCCGGCCGGGTGGCCGGGCTCGTCGCCGATCTGCACGCCGGACTCGATGTCCTGGTCGTCACCGATGCGGGCATGCCGTCGGTGTCGGATCCGGGTTACCGCCTCGTCGCAGCGGCGATCGCCGACGGGCTGGCGGTCACCTGCCTGCCCGGTCCGTCTGCGGTGACCACCGCGCTGGCGATGTCCGGCCTGCCGGTGGACCGGTTCTGCTTCGAGGGCTTCCTGCCCCGCAAGGCAGGGGAGCGGCGCAGCGCCCTTGACGCGCTGGCCGATGAGCCGCGGACCCTGGTCTTCTTCGAGGCGCCGCATCGGTTGCCCGACGCCCTCGTCGACCTGGTTGCGGCCTTCGGCGCACTGCGCCCGGCCGCCGTATGCCGAGAACTCACCAAGACGCATGAGGAGGTCGTACGCGGGCCGCTCGCCGAGCTCGTCGCATGGGCCAAGAACGGGGTCCGCGGCGAGATCACCCTCGTCGTGGCCGGGGCGCCGCGGCGCAAGGACGCGCTGTCCCCAGCCGACCTGGCCGACGAGGTCGCGCGCCGGGAGTCCGCCGGTCAGCCGCGCAAGGAGGCGATCGCCGAGGTCGCCCGCGCCCACGACCGCCCCAAACGCGAGGTGTTCGACGCCGTCGTCGCGGCAAAGTCCGGCTCGACCCGCTGACCGTCCATTCCCGC
>JBDTFN010000145.1:0-8060 GCA_039937915.1 Jatrophihabitans sp.
TCGAGTTCGGGACGGGCCAGGATGCCGGCGATCGCGTGGCGGCCGACGTTGCCGGTGCTCCACTGCACTACGCGGATGGACACAAGAACTCCTACAGGTCAGGGATCGGAAGGTGCATATTCGGCTGTTGGAGTCCGCCGTGCACGTCCAGGACGGCGCCGGTCAGGTAGGCGCCGGCCGGCGACGCAAGGTAGAGCACGGCGGCGGCGATGTCGTCGGTGACCCCGAGACGCTGCAGGGGAGTGAGCTCCTCGATCCCGGTGCGCATCTGCTCGTCGGACAGCACGATGTCCAGCGCCGACGTCGCGATGGAACCAACGGCGATCGCGTTCATCCGCACGCGCGGTGCAAGGTCCTGGGCCGCGAGTTCGGTGTAGTGGATCAGCGCTCCCTTGGCCGTCCCGTAGGCGAGGTAGCCGCGACCGGCCACCTTGCCCACGACGCTCGCGATGTTGACGACCGCGCCGCCTCCGTGTTCGAGCATGATCGGAACAGCCGATGTGGTCAGGGCGTGCGCGGTGGAGACGTTCCAGTGGAAGGCTCGCTCCAGGAACCCGGTGGAGGTGTCGAGGTACGCGCGTGGCATCGTCCCGCCGACGTTGTTCACGACGATGTCCAGACGCCCGAAGGCTTCCTTCGCCGCGGTGGCCAGACCGCGGATCTGGTCGGTCTCGTTGAGGTCGGCGACGACGACGTGCGCCCTGCGGCCCGCTGCCTCAATGGCGTCGGCCGTCTCGCGCAACTGCTCCTCGGTGCGGGCCGAGATGACCACGTCGGCACCGGCTTCGGCGAGCGCGATCGCCGACGCCGCGCCGATGCCACGCCCCGCGCCCGTGACGACGGCGACCTGCCCGTCGACGCGGAACCGGTCCAGGATGCTCATGATGTGACTCCTGCCGCGTGTCGGCCGGCGCGCCGGCCGAAGAAGGTGGAGTCCCCGAGTGACAGCCCGCTCGCGTACCCCTGGGCGGCGACACCGGAGGTGCATCGACCGGCTGCCCAGAGCCCGCGGATGGCTTCGCCGGTCAGGTCGAGCACAGCGCTGTCCACGGTGGTCTCCACCCCGCCGAGCGTGAACGGCGCGTAGATGAATTTGTCCGCGCGCAGGTCGAAGGCGGCCAGTGGGGGCACCAATTCGCTGAGTACGTCGCTCTGCTTGTGGAACACCGGGTCGGTGCCCTGCCGGGCATGGACGTTGTAGTAGTCGATCGCCGCGTCGAGTGACCCGACGGGCAGGCCAATCTCGGCCTCAAGTTCGGTCGCGGTCTCGCAGACCCACGACGCGGTCAGACCGAGCCAGTTCGCGGCATAGTGCGCCTCGTCGACGATCAGATACGCCTGCCCGTCCTGGTGCAGCAGCGCGGCCTGACCGACGCGCCCTTGGTAGGTGTCCTCGTTGACGAAACGCTGACCGTGGCGGTTCACGATGATCCCGTGAACCAGGCTTCGTGGAGCGTTGAACGGCAGCGCGCACTCGATGGCGTCCATCCGCTTCACACGCGCGCCGACTGCCTGTGCCATCAGGATCGCGCGGCCGTCATCGCCATCGGTACCGAGCCGCAGCGGGGTCGGAAACACCGCCGGGGCGTACCGCGCCACCATGTCCGGGTTGTTGATGAATCCGCCGCCGGCGAGGACCACCCCGCTACGGGCCCGCACCGCGTACGGCTCGCCGTACCGGCTGGCCAGGACCCCGGCCACTCCGTCGGCCCCGACGACGAGTGCGTCGGCGCGGACGTCATACACCGGGTGGGCGCCGGCCTGGACTGCGGCGTCGGCCAATACCTGCATCAGCATCTTGCCGCCCGGACGACCGCCCTGCACGACGTGCCCGCGTTGGGCTGGTCGGGCGATCGCGTTAAATGGGTGAGCGTTCTCGCCCCCGGTGAACAGGATGCCCTCGCCGTCGACCGGTGAGGTCCCGTTCGCATCCGGGCGCACGGTCCCGAGAAAGCGCACACCACGCTCGACGAGCCAATCCCGGTGCGCGAGGCTGCCCTCGCAGTAGGCGTCGATCTTGGTCTCATCCGGCGCCGGTCCGCAGGCCGCCTTGAGGAACGCACGCATGTCTTCGACGGTGTCCAGTACCCCGGCCTCGACCTGTTCCGGGGTACCACCCCCGAGGTAGACGAAGCCGTCGGACATCGCGGCTGCGCCCCCTGGCGCCCCTGCCCGGTCCAGAACCCGGACCTCGGCGCCGCAGCTGGCTGCTTCGTACGCGGCGGCCGCACCGGCCGCACCGAAACCCACGACGACCACGTCCGCCTCGTCGGCCCAATCGACCGCGTTCTCCTCGACGGCACAGGCCGTCATCCGATCACCAGCTCGCCTCCGGACAGGGCTGCGGCACCGTCACGTTCGTCCACCGTCGTGACGAAGGCGAGACGGTCGTCCTCGCGCCACACCGAGGTCCGCAGTGTCTCGCCCGGGAACACCACTCCGGCGAAGCGCGCAGCGAAGGCGCGGACCCGGGTGGTGTCGCCGCCGAGTTCGGCGTCGACGAGCGCCTTGCAGACCATGCCGTAGGTGCCCAGCCCGTGCAGGATCGGGCGGGGGAAGCCTGCGCCCTGCGCGAATGACGGGTCCGAGTGCAGCGGGTTGCGGTCACCGAGCAGCCGGTACCACAACGCTTGCTGGGGCAGGGTCGTGGTGACCAGCACGGCGTCGGGTTCACGATCGGGCGGGGCTCCGGGGCCTGACGGCCCGCGCTCGCCGCCGAAGCCGCCCTCGCCACGGGCGAAGATGCTCGAGGTGTTGGTCCACAGCGGTTCGCCCGACGCGTCGGTCACCTGAGTTTCGGTGACGATCACCGCGGCACTGCCCTTGTCGTGGACGTCGGCGACGCGGGTCACGGAGCGTCCGGAGCCGCCGGTCGGCAGTGGACGGTGCAGATCGATGCGCTGGCTCGCATGCAAAACCCGCGCGAGGTCGATCGAGATGCCGGGGTACTCCACCGATGGCGGCTCGAACACCGTCACCGTCGGCGCCACCACCGCAAAGGTCGGCAGTACCTGCAGGTCCTTCTCGGTGGCGTAGCGCAGTTCCCGCGGGTCCATCGGATCCCGGCCCGCGCCGAGGGCGAGGTGATAGAGCAGCACGTCCGACGCGGTCCAGGCGAACTCGCGTGGCGGCAGTTCGGCGCCGATGGCCAGGGCAGGATCAATGGGCACGGTGTAGCGCTCCTGTCGTCGTTCGGACCTGGTCGGCGATGTGCCGCGCAGCGAGGTAGCCGAAGGTGATGGCCGGACCTATCGTGGCACCGGGCCCGGCGTAGGTGTGGCCCATGACCGGGCCGCTGACGTTTCCCGCGGCGTAGAGCCTCGCCACGATCGAGCCGTCGGGGCGCAGGACCCGGCCGTGTACGTCGGTGCGCAGGCCGCCCTTCGTCCCGAGGTCGCCGGGCACCATGACGACCGCATAGAACGGCGCCTGGTCGATGGGGGACAGGCAGGGGTTCGGCTTCACCGTCGGGTCGCCGTAGTAACGGTCATAGCCACTGTCGCCACGACCGAAGTCGGGGTCCGAGCCGTTGGCCACGAAGCCATTGAAGCGCTGCACCGTCGCGGCGAGGGCGTCGCCGCAGAGCCCGATCTTCTCGGCGAGTTCGGCGATCGAGTTCGCCTTGACCACGACGCCGGCCTTGTACCAACGGCCCGGGAACGCTCGCCTGGGCGGGAGGCCGGCAAAGACGTAGCGGTTGCGGTAGCGCTGATCGATGATCATCCAGCACGGCAGGTTCTCGCCGGGGCCGTCGCCGCGGCCGTGCTCGCCGCCGTACATGCGGTGCACCGCCTCGACGTAGGGCAGCGATTCGTTCATGAAGCGCTGCCCGCGGTCATTGACCATGATCCCACCGGGCAGCGTTCGCTCGGCCAGGCAGAACCACGGCCCCCCGGTGAGCGGGATGGACGGCCCCCACCATGCGTCATCCATCATCTCCAGCGCCGCGCCCTGTCGCTCACCGGCGAGGATCCCGTCGCCGGTGTTGGCCGCCGCGCCGACGGTCCACTGGGCCCCGATCGGGGCGCGCTGGTACTGCTCCCGCATCGACGCGTTGTGCTCGAAGCCGCCACTGGCCAGGACGACTCCGTGCCGCGCGCGGATGCTACGTTGCACCCCGTCTGATGTAACGCGGACGCCGGTGACCACACCGTCCTCCACCAGCAGGTCGTCGAGCGCGGTATTGAGCGTCACCGGTACTCCGGCGTCGCGAAGGCCCAGGCGGAGACCGGCCACGAACGCCTGCCCGCGCACCGCGATCTCCTTGCGGGCCACCATCGCCCAGATCCAGCGAAGGCCGATGCGCAGGACCCGGATGATGCCCTTGGGGTGGCGCATCATCAGCGTTGCCCAGCGGAAGTCGGCCTGCGAGACGGCGACGTTCAGCGGCGCCTTGCCGTAATCGGGTTCGAGCAAGGCCCGATCGGCGCCGAGGCGTTTGAGGTCGAACGGTTTGGGCTCGATGGATCGACCGCCGACCCGCCCGCCTGGGGCCTCCGGGTAGTAGTCGGAGTAGTCCGGTACCCATTGCATACGCAGCGGCGAGTTCGCCAAAACGAAGGAGAGCGCTTCGGGGCCACGTTCGAGGTAGGTGTCGATCCGTTCGATCGGCACATCGTCGCCGACGATGCCGTGCAGGTAGGTGCGCGCCGCCTCCGGCGTGTCCTGCACACCGTCGCGGACCAACACCTCGTTGTGGGGGATCCACACCCCGCCACCGGATCGCGCCGTCGAGCCGCCGAAGTGTTCGGCCTTCTCGATCACGACGGTGCGCAATCCGTGATGTGCAGCGGTCAGTGCAGCGGCCATCCCGGCGCCGCCGCTCCCGACCACTACGACGTCGTACTCGTCGTGCGTTCGACCCTCGTCCAGCATGTGGAACAGGTTATAGTTTCCCACCGTTCCTGACTAGAACTTGTTCTAGAAATGCTATTCAAAACACAGGCGGTTACGGTGACGCAATGACCTCATCCAACGCATCGGGCAGCGTGCGTATCTCCGCCGACCCGAACACCGTGTACGCCCTGCTGACCGACCTGAACGTTCTCGCGGAGCTGGCCGAGGAGACGGCCGAGATGCGGTGGACGAAGGGTTCGAGCGCCGAGGTGGGGGCAGTTTTCCGCGGGACAAACCGCAACGGCAAGAAGACGTGGTCAACCACGTGCACCGTCGTGCAGGCCGAGCGTGGCCGGCGATTCAGCTTCGACGTGAAGTTCGCCGTCGTTCCCATCGCCAACTGGTCGTACGAGATCACGGCCCTCGACGGAAGCTGCACCGTGACCGAGACGACCGTCGACAAGCGACCGCGCGGCTTCGAACTCTTCGGCGGCTTCAGCACTGGCGTCAAGGACCGCGGTGCCGCCAACGCCGCCCACATCGAGGCCACCCTCCAGCGCCTCAAGGAGCGCGCCGAAGCCTCCTGACCGATGTCGACTCAGGAGTAGCGCACGCGGACCTTGTCGGTGACCGGCAAGGACTGACAGCCCAGCCGGTACCCCTCGTCGAGGTCCTCCTGCTCGAGGATCTCGTTGGTCAGCATGCTGACCTCACCCTCGTCGATGATGCAGGCGCACGCGCTGCACGCCCCCTGGCGGCAGGAGTAGGGCGCCTTGAGTCCCATGTCGAGCAGGAAGTCGAGCAGCTTCATCTGCCGCGGCCAGTCGAAGCTGTGGATCTCGCCGTCGAGTTCGACCTCGAGCGCGGCGGTCTCACCGTTCGGGTCGTCGATGACCGGCGGGGTCGTCATCTGGAACGGATTCTCAGCCAGGGACTGGAACTTCTCGATGTGGATGCGGGCCGGCGGTACTCCGCAGTCGCGCAGCGCGTGCGTCACCGTCTCCATGAACGGGCTCGGACCGCAGAGGAACGCCGAATACGCGCGATACGGAGCGATCAGCGCCTTGAGCAGATCCCGACTCGGCAACCCCTGCACCGATTCCAGCCAGTGCAGGACATGCAGTCGCTCGGGGTCGGCCTCGACCAATTCACGCAACTGGCGCGCGAAGATCACCGACTTCTCGTGCTGGTTCGCATAGACCAGGACGACGCGACCGGACCCGGTGGCGAGCGCGGATTTCAGGATGGACAGCACTGGTGTGATGCCGCTGCCGCCGGCGAACAGGAGCAGATCGTCGTTCAAGGATTTCGGCGTGAACACACCGCCCGGTGGTAGGCACACGACCTCATCGCCGACTGCCAGGACGTCGTTGATCCAGTTGGAACCAACGCCGTCGCGGACCCGCTTGACCGCGATGCGCAGCTCGCGGTCGACGTCGGGGGAGCTGCACAGCGAGTAGCAGCGTGCGATCGCCCCATCGGCCTGCGGCAGTTGCAGAGTCAGGAACTGGCCGGGGCGATAGGCGAAGTCGTCCTCGGCGCCTGCGGGCGGCTCGAGCACGACCGAGCAGGCGTCCTCGGTCTCGTGGGTGATCTCGCGGACGATCAGGCGCCGGGCCGGATCCCCTGCTACGTCAGGCATCGGGGACGACCAACGTACCGTCAGCGACAGCGTCCTCGATGGTGGCCTTCATTCGTGGGCAGCCCAGCACCATCGCGTGCGGGTCAGCCGCGCGGGCGGCCGAGATCTCTGCGCAGCCGGCAACGGCCTGCGCGCTCCACTGCACGCTGGTGTGCTTGCGGCTGTTCTTCTTGACCATGGCCTCGACGCCACACGTGGCGCAGGTGATCGGGGACAACCCGATCTCGATGTAGAGCCGGACGTCGGCCGCTGTTTCGCGCCGACGCTCAGCGCTCGTCGCCGCGGACACGATCAGGAGACCGTGGCCTGCTCGGCGGCCGCGTCGTTCTCAGCCTTCCTGCGCAGGTTCTCGGCGACCTCCGCCTCCCACGCCTGAACCGCGTGGGAGGTGTCGATCTCGAACTCGAATCGCGCGATCATCTCCTCGGTGACGTCGGCGGCGTTGACGTAGAACTGCTGGTACCAGCGCCGAAGCTGGTAGACCGGACCGTCCTCCTCGCAGAGCAGCGGGTTGTCGATGCGGCTCTTGTTCTTCCAGATGTCGACGTCTTGCTCGAAGCCGACCTTGAAACTCTTGGCGAAGGCGCCGGCCAGCTTGTTCGCGGCCTCACGGTCCAGGCCGGGCAGCTTCTTGGTCATCACGCCGTACTGGAGCAGGAAGGAGTTCTGGTCGATCGGGTAGTGGCAGTTGACCAGGATCGATTCGACGGTCGTTCCGTTGAAGTCGTTCCATAGCCCGTTGATCATGAATGACGGACCGTAGTAGGAGGCCTCGGAGCGCAGCATGGTCTCCTCGCCGGCGTACTGGCTGCCCGGACCCATGTCGGGCCGCCCGCGCGACTGCATGAACTGGGTGGCGACGTGGCCTTCGAAGATGTTCTTGAAGTTGGTCGGGAACGCGAAGTGGACGTAGTAGAAGTGCGCCATGTCCGCCACATTGTCGATGATCTCGCGGCAGTTGGACCCCTCGATTAGCAACGTGGTCCAGATCCAGTCGCTCCAGTCCGGCGAGCCGACCGCGTCGATCGTCGGGATCTCGACCGACGGATCCGGCGCGCTGCCCTCGGGGTCGTTCCAGACGAAGAGCATCCCGTTCTTCTCGAGGGCGTGCCACCTGCGGGTGCGGGCGCGCAGCGGAACCCGCTTGGCGTAGGGGATGCCCACGCACTTGCCCTCGGGCGACCAACGCCAGTCGTGGAAGGGGCAAGCGATGTTGCCGTCCTTGATGCTGCCCTCAGTGAGGTCTCCGCCCATGTGCCGGCAGTACCCGTCCAGAACGTTCAGGGCATCGTCCACGCCGGCCCAGACCACCAGTTTCGTCCCGAACGCCTCGACCGAGTGCGGCTTGCCGTCACGGAAGTTGTCAGACAGTCCGAGGCAGTGCCAACCCCGGGCGTATCGCTGCGGCAGTGCGCCGGTGTCGATGCTGCGTACCGCACCGACACTCGCTTGTGAACCGCCCTGCATGGCGACCTCCGAAACCTGGAAACGAATACTGGAACACGTTACAGAAATGCGGATTGCCGCGCCAGCGTCAACCGCCGTTTCCCTAGTCCAGACGTGCTCGGGTGGGACCTCGACA
>JBDTFN010000146.1:0-13070 GCA_039937915.1 Jatrophihabitans sp.
GGGTGTGGTGTCGCCGGGGTGGACTCGACGAGGTTCAACGCTCGGAACGGGTTCGTGAGCACGATCAGGTCCCGGACGAGGGGGACCTGGTCGTAGCCGGTGTAGTCGGCGCGTGATTGCAGCAGCACCCATCGTCCGGTTGTGCCGACGTCGACGTAGGTCTTGTCGTGTTGGGCGAAGACGGCGATCGTGGCGCCTACACGATCTGGGACGGTCAGGTTCCACTTGGCGGAGTTGGTGCTGAAGTTGGCGATCCCCTGTCCGGTGATGCTGCTGCCGCCGAAGTAGGTTGCCAACGCTGGAGTCAGCGTTCCCTTGATGGTAAACGGGCGCGTTCCGGATTTCGCTGTGGCCCGGATAGCCGACAGGGTGCTGGTTGCCGCGGCGGGCTTGGGGCCGGATGACCCTCCATGAAGCACCAAAGCCGCGGCGCCGGCAGCGGCGAGCACCGCAGCAGCGAGAATTCCGGTCAAGATGAGGCGTCGCCGCCGCGGGCGGGCCGGGTCTTTGGCGGGGGGATCGTCAGTCGAGTCGTCGATGCTCATGTGGTGTCACCTTCTGATTGCTGCCGCAGCCGGTCTGAATCGCCGAGCGCGAGGGGAATGGTGTCGCTGGTGATCACGGTGGGCCGGACATCGACGCCGGGGCGGCGCGACGCAGTCGAAGTGACGGCACGGTGGATGCGTGTGGTGGTCATCGCGTCATTTTCGGCGCGGCTGCTCGGTGCGGGTAGGGCAGAATTGCCGAGCCGCTCTCGGCACAAGCGCTAGCGGGGTGGGGTGCAGCGGTGGCGGGGCAGGTGATGGTGACGCGGGTCCCGGCGCCGGGCTTCGACCAGATCTGCACGCTTCCGCCGGCTTCAGCGATGCGTCCGATGACGCTGTCATGCAGCCCGAATCCCTGATCGACCTGGGTCGGGTCGAACCCGACGCCGTGATCTCGCACGACGACTTCGACCGCTCCTTCCGGTGCGCGGCACAGGGATACGGTTGCCTGGGTGCAGGCCGCGTGCTTGGTGACGTTGTTGAGCAGTTCGCGGACTGCATCAGTCACAGCCGACAGCGCGGGAGCTCGACCCGGCTCGGCGCCCTCGGGGGTTTCGGAGGCTTCGAGGTCCACGATTTCGACCGTCAGGTCTGGGAATTCCGCGGCCACGCACCGTAGGTGGTTGAGCAGGCTGCCAGGCTCGGAGTTGTTTCCCGCCGCGGCAAGCATTGCGCGCAGCCGGGCGGCTTCGATGCGTGCGACGTGCTGGACTTGCTCGGGATCAGCGATGAAGCGATGGCTGAGGGCTTCCAGGGTTTGCAGGACCGAATCGTGAATGAGTCGAAACTGTCGGGCGCGTTCGCTGAGCGCGGCCAAGTCACGCTGTTGAGCCAGATTGACGAGCCGCTGCTCGCTGGCGCGAGTCGCCATGCGCCACGCGATCGTCACTGCGGCAGCCGCGACGGCGTAGAACAGGGCGAAACTGATGGTGTTGGCGGCCGCGGAGGCAGGGAGGTCGGCTGCCGACAGGTGCAGCGACACTGCGAGCAGGTAGGCGCCCATGATCACTGCTGTGCCCACGGCACCAGTGATCAGCCTGGTCCTGGCCATCGTCAACGCCACCACCGAACCTTGGCCGAAGGGCAGCATCCACAGCAGCGGCATGTCGGCACCGTGCCCGGGAGGACATAGCTGGGCGAGGATCAGGATCCCTGACACCGCAACGCCAAGATCAACCCAGGCGTGGGCGGGGCGCATCCCGCCGGCCCGGACGCCCCCAGCAAGGACGAGCACCGACACGACTGCCGCCGCTGCCCACACCGTCCAGGCGCCCCCTATCGGGCGGTAGCCGGGGGTATCAGCGAGCGTGATCGAGGCCTGTACCAGCAGCTCGACCCGTAACAAAGACCACACCAGCAGGAGCAGCAGAGCGGTCGCCGTGAGCTCGTCGTCGGGCGCGGCCCATCGCGCGCGCAGCTGACTGGCAATTGTGCCGATGCGCGCCACGTGCCAAGACCGCAAGATGAGTGTCGTGGAAACCTCCGAACACCCGAGCGTGGTCATCGTCGCAGACGGCGAGCTGGCCAGGAAGGGCTTTGAGTATTACGCACACGCCGCCGGAATGCGCGTCGGGACGTTGGGCGCACCAGCCAGTCTTGTGTTGCGCGGCGGCGGCGGTGGCGCAGAGGTCGATGCGCCGATGCACGTCGTCGTCGAGGCCCTGGGCATCTGGATCGAGCCTCGACGCGACCCCGACCAGACCACTATCGCTGCAACGATGCGACTGATCGGCTTGTTACTTGCCAGCTGGAAACACAGCGATGACTGAAAAGAGCGAGCGAGCGAGCATTCCGATCGAGCCAGTGCCGGTTCTGATCGTGGAGGACCATCCGATCTTTCGGGAGGGCCTGGCCCAGACTGTCGCCGATCACGCGGGCCTGCATCTGATCGGCACTGCCAGTTCCGTGGAACGGATTGACTGGGATGCCGTGACTGCTGCTGACAATCTGGTCGTGCTGCTCGATCTAAACCTGCCCGGCAAATCAGGCGCGGCGGCGGTGGCCTACCTCGTCCAGACAGGAGCTCGGGTTGTGGTCGTGTCTGCCCAGGAGAGCCGGGACACGGTGCTGGACGCCCTAGCCGCCGGGGCCCGCGGCTACGTCACCAAATCCAGCGAGTCCAGCGAGATCCATCGCGCGATCCACACGGTGGCCGCCGGACACACCTTCGTCTCAGCCACCCTTGCCTCCTACCTGCTCACCGCGGCCCGGCCAGATCCGGAAGAGCAGCTCACGCCGCAAGAGCAGCGGGTGCTGACGCTGCTCGCCCGTGGCGAACGCGATCAGGACATCGCTGACCACCTGGGGATCGCGGTGCGTACCGTCCGCTCCCACTTGGAACGGATCCGAGACAAGACCGGCCGTCGCCGCCGGGTCGAACTCGCCCAACTCGCCAACGACACCAACACGAGACCGTGAAGACCACCGGCGGTGCTCGGATGTCCTCCGACCCAGCGGGCGCCCATCCGCCTTTCGCAACGGCCGTTCGTCGTCACGTCCGAGCTGGCCTGGCGGTGGCGGTCGCTGTGGCTGTACTGGGGGTGCTGGTGTGGCGTTTTCCGTCGTTCTGGTCAACTTTTGGCATAGTGGTTGGCCGTTACGTTGTGGTGGGCGTGGGGGTGCTCGTCGTCGCGGCGGGTCGTGCGATCTGGGCCGGGTGGCGCCGTGATCAGCCACGCCAAGAGGCGCCGGGCTCGGATGCGCAACGGTCGTTGACATCCGCGACGGCCGGCGATCGCTCGGCTTCGCTCGGCGTTCCGGGAGAGGTTCGGGTCGCCGTTGTGGAGGCACCGGACTCCTCGAAACGGTTGGTCCAGCTGGTGGATGCGTACTGCCAAGGCGTATATCCGGCTGTTCTGGCTCAGCACGTAGGTGAATCGGTGTCCTCCCCGCTCGGGGTCTGGTTACTGCTCGCGGCGTGCGTCAGCGCGGCGACCGGCTCCGAGAAAGAGGCTCTCGAGGCATCGCTGGGCTGTTCAGCCGCGGAAGCCGCGCACCTGCTGCGGGCATTTGTCAGCGACGCTCCGACAGCCGTCAAGGCTGGGATGGCTGCCTGGGTCATCCCGACGGCCGACAGCTCGGCGTTGCGGCAGTGGAGGGTCGCTCTGCCGAGCGAGATCGAGGTCGGGAGCATGCCGTCGCAGCCCGAGGCTGACGCGTGGGTGCAGCGGCGCACCGATGGACTCATTCGGCGCCTGCCAGGGCAGGTTGACCGAGCCGCGCTGGTTCTAGTGTCGATACTGGCGACAGACGTCTCGTGGCTACATCCGTTGAGCGTCGTCGCGCGACAGGACGCTTGCCCGTCAAACCAATGGCTCGGTGATGTGCAGCGGGTCCTGTCCGATCGAGAACCATCTCGGCACACAATGTTGGCAACGACCCGGGCCGCAGGCATGGTCGCGGTACATCTCTGCGTCGCGAACGAGGGTCTCGCGGTCGCGTCCGTGTCAGCAGATCCTGGCCTTTCACGCACGGCAGTCCTAGAAGCCGCACACGAGGTAGTGGCGCTGATACGGGGAGCCCCGTCAACTGCTCGGAAGTGTTCGCTGCATGAACTCCCACTCGGGCCAGGACATTCGTGGACGATCACCGAACGGCAGGTAGCGACCCTGTCTGCGGGTCCACCGTCTCAGAGAATCGCCGGGGCCATACTGCCCAGCTGGCGCGCCGAAGGCGACCTCGACCTGACAGCCTCGGATCTATTCGGTGCTCCCTCGGCCTTGGCGGCTCTGCTGACACTGCTCGGCCAGCGCGAGGGCGAGGCAGACGCCGAGGGCGAGGGCGAGGGCGAGGCAAAGCAGACGGCGATGGCGTCCTTTTCCTGCGCAGGATTTCAAGCGGCCGCGGTCACGGCGTTCGCGAGCCCCTCGGGCATGACTCCACAAATGCGCGGCGTCGAGCGAGTTGCGGAGCTGCGTTTCGATCACTCCTACGCGGCAATTGCGGTGGCCGGAAGCGTGGCAGCCTTTCGTGGCGATGCCGGGCCGTCGGCATGGTTTGGCCTCCCGCTGTTCACGGTCTGGGTAGACCGGCCGGCCGAGTCGGAACCAAACACATCTACCTACTCGAAAGCCGAACAGAAATGAGCGGTTCCGCGATCTTCTTGGGCGGCAGGTCGTGCGAGCCGGTTCGTCCAACGAGAGTGAGCGGTACAGCGCGTGCAGCGATGTCGACAGCACGCGGGCCACACAGACACTCTCGCGTCGGTGGCACGAATTTCGTGGGCGTTCATCGACGTCGTCGAATCAAGATCCTTGGCCTCGTCGGCGTGTCGGTCATCGCCCTATGCGCGCCTCTCCGGGCGGTCGCACAGCCATCAACCACCCCGGTCCCGAGCAGCCGCGTAATTGTGGCCACCGATCTACCCAACCCGGTCCAGCCGAGCGATCCGTTCCTGGATGGCAAACGCGACGCCGCGGCATTGGGAGCATGCTCGGGCAACGTGCCGTTGCTATCCAAGCTGGGGTACCTCAACACCGGCGCGCAGGCCGATCCACTCTTCGCGATTCGTGGCGGCACCTTCACCTGGGGATTTCCAATCGGGGCGCGCCGCGTGTCTTCGGTGATCTTGCTCGGCGATACCGAGCAGCAGTCGGCGCAGGCGGTGACATCGCTCGGCTCGCCTGAGTTCGGGTCGTGTTTCGCGCGCACTGCTCCACGCGAATGCGCCGCCGACAACGCGACCTGCGCCGGCTTGACCGTCGGACCGCTAGCCACGCCGTCACTCGGCGAGGGACGGCGTGCGGTCATCATTCATGCTCTCGTGACCGAAGCCCGCGACTCCTTGCCGCGGCTCAACATCGTCACGTACACCATCGTTCAGGTGGGCACCGCAGTTGGGCTCCTGAGTACCGTCACCTACGACGGTGTCCCGTTCCCGGACGCGGTCCGGATCCGACTTGCCTCGCTGCTCGCGGCGAGGATGAAGATGAAGGGTCTGCCAGTGGGAGCGAACGAGCCGAGCCAGCCGCTGCAGGCCGGCCAGCAGTCAGGCGGAGCGCTGAGTTGGGCGAGCGATGCCCAGTCCGTCCTGCCACTTCCGGCCGGGACGATCGCGGAGTGGGACGCGGACAACGGCCACATCATCGGCTACAGCGACCCCTCTATCGCGGGCGGTCCGGGGACGACGCTGGAACTTCAATCGGGACAGTGGGTCCCCCTGAAACCCACTCACCAGCCGGCCGTCGCTGCCGAAACGGTCGCCTACGACTACGCCAGCGGACAGTTGCTGCTGCTCGGCGATGCCCTTGGCGTGCAGCAGACGTGGAGTTGGGACGGCGCCGACTGGACCCGACAGCCGGGTTCCTCGCCCGCGTTTCGGACGGGGTCAGCATTCACCTACGACAACGCGCAGACCCATCTCGTGCTTTTTGGCGGCAAGGACCGAGGGGGCCAGGAACTCGGTGACACCTGGGTGTGGGATGGCCACACCTGGGCACAGCTCACTCTGGCAGGTCCCACCCCCCGAGCAGGGACCGTGAATAGTGCCCCCGGTCCACGTGATCATGCGGCGCTCGCCTATGACGCCGCCACCCAGGGACTTGTTCTGTTCGGCGGATACAGCGACGGCACGGCTAACAGTGACACCTGGCTGCTCACCGGCTCGTCCTGGCGCCAGGTCAGCACCAACAGATCGCCCCTCGCGGGCTCGTACTGGATGATCTACATGCCCAACAGCGGGCACGCGGTACTGCTCGGCCGAGACGGCGCGGGAACGTGGCAGCAGTGGACCTACGATGAGCGAGCCGTGACCTGGCGCCAGTTGCTCAGCACAAGCACCCCACCGCTCACCGCATTCTGGCCGGTGTTCAACCCCTCGACCCAGCTCCTTGCGCTGCTGCCTTCCGCCGGCACCGACGACCTGCCCTGGACCGCGAACTACTACTCCCTCGCCGCAGAGCCGACCACGCCGTGCACTACCTACGAGGTGTCAGATAAGTCCACAGAAGGGTTTCAGCTGCTCGTCGCCGGCGCCTCAACGGAGAAGTCGACGGACCTCACCCTTGCCGCCGACGGCACCGCCGCGGTGACCTATCGCGAACGCAACGCCGCAGGACCACAGGTCGACCTCGGTCTGAACCTCAGCTCCGGACTCGGCCTCGACGTAAGCTTCTACGCCCAAAATGTGTACAACGTCGGAACGGAATTCGCATTCAACGGCGCGGACGCCGCACAGAGCGCGGTGTCCGCCGCTAACACGCTGCACGTCACAGGAGATGCAACCAAGGTTCGCCCACCGATCTCCGACGGTCCCGACAAGGTCTACTTCGGCGGCGGTGTGGAGATCGGTGGCGGGCTGACGGTCTCGGCGGCCGAGGGCCTCGCGAGCGCCAGTGTGAGCGGTTCCTTCACCCACGTCGCCGGCATAGTCACAGATCTCAAGTCTCACGACTTCAGCGTCGAGTCAGAAACCGAAAGCACGACCCAGGCCAACCTGTCATTCGTCCTCGGTTGGACGCCGTCATTCGCCGGGCAACAGAAAATGAGCGAGGAGTTCGACAGCATCGGCCATCCGCAGACCCTCACCGCCAGCTGGGCGGGCCAAGCCGACCTCGGTTACAGCCTAGGCACCGAAATCGACCTGGAAAACAAGAAACCGCCGTCGGGCAACGCAGTGGAGGCGCCACCAACCAACCCAACCAACCCAATCGAGCCGCCTAAGCCGCCCAACCCAACCAACCCACTCGAGCCGCCTAAGCCGCCCAACCCACTCGAGCCGCCTAAGCCGCCCAACCCGACTAACCTGCCCAGCGGCAAACCCGTGGCGGGGACGGAGGATCCGGGCGGCGGCGCAGAACCCAAGAAACAACCTGAGAGCCGTCTGGTCGCACCCGCTGTCGCTCTGGACTTCAGCACCACCGCGTCGCACCGTCGAATTCTCACCGTCCAGCACCGCTGGGCGCTGACCGGCGCCGGCGGGCCCGGACTGTTGGAGCACATGAACGACCCGCTTGATATTCGGGCTGTGTCATGGATGGCAGCGAACGCGCCTTCGGCGACGACCATCCTTCTCCTCAACGATGTCAAATCCGTGAAGATCGAGGCCGGCGGATCTTTCCAGTTCGTGTTGAAGGCGGGCTACCAGCGGGGCGAGGAGATCGTCGACTCGGCACTGGTCTCCGCTGCGTACATCCCACCTGGCGGGGCACCCACACCGTGGGTGGCTTGCACGGCCGCAATAGGCCGGCCGTCGTGACGCGCCGCAAGGCCCTCGGCATCGCTGCCGCCGTCACTGTCGTTGTTTCCGGCACCATCGTCACCATCACACTCATCCATACCAACCATCAGCGACCGGCGGGTCGCGTGACGGTCGGAACGCACGGGACGATTGAGCAGGGCGTCGACCCCGGGAATCTATCTGTGTTCGCTGTTCCCGGCGGCGGGTCCGTAAAGCTGCCCAGCTCGTGGATGCGCCTACCACCTCAAGGCGGTGACATCGCGCTCGTCGGCTACCCACAACCCGGGTCTCCGGCCGCGGGTTCGGCCCTGACCGTCCGTGCCGGGCCTGCGAACGCCCTACCGCTCCTCAAAGTTGTTGATGTCTTCACCGCTCAGCAAGCCTCCCTGCACTCCGGTTGGCGGCTGATCCGAAAGTCGGCCCAGCAGATTCCGGGAATGACGTCGGCCGAGCTCGTCATCACTCGTTACAACGCGAGCACCAGTGGAGCAGGGGTCGAGGTCGTCGCACAGGACCTGATTGCCCGCGACGCCAGAGGCCGGGCGTGGCATGTCACCGTCCTCGGCCCTGCAACGGAAGTCGGGTCTCGGTTCCTCGACGCGGTGACCCTGAGCCTCCGCGCGACCTGACGCCGAGATTCGCCCTCACTGAAGTGGCTGAAGGACTTTGAGATTGCGCCAGATCCGCCACGCCGCGATGACGACAATTGCGAGACTGACCGGTACATCGATCAGGTGACCCTTAACCAGATCGACGAGGATGTAACACGCGAAGATGAAGCCGAGGATGGCCCACATGCCGGCCCGGAGCGCGGGTAGGGGGTTTCGATTGCGACCTCATCAGCACCACGATTCCGATCGGCGCGAGGATTCGGTCGCCACAGCCGACGACTGACCGTCAACGACCAGACACGAGGCCAACCTCTCTGTCATTCCTGAAGGAGCGGGGCCGGTCAAGTGGGCTGGGTCTGGTGTTGTCCGGCATGTCGTTGAGCCGGTCGGGGTGTCGTTGGTCGGCTCGACATCGAGAAGCGCGCTGGCGCGCACCAGTCCCCACTTGGTCGGCAGGCAGTTCGGGACCTGGTTGTGTCCGACGCGGGGACGTTGCGCGCGCCCGCCGCTATGCCAGCTGTTGGAGTCAGTTGACGGCTGGCAGCACCAGTGTCTGGCCGGTTCCGGCCGCGATTGTGACCGGCGTCGCGTTCAGACCGCCGCGGTAGTTGTCCGAGCCACCGGCCAGGACGAGCCGGATGCTGTGACCTGCGGCGAACTGATGCACGATGCCTGGCAGGGTGACCTTGAGCGGGGTGTTGACGTTCGGGATGCGGATCGGCGCCTCCAGTCCGTGGATCAGCGTCGCGCTGCCGTTCGGGGCGACGTCTTCGACCTTGACGAAGAGCACGAGCTGGCCGGCCGGGCCGGTGCCTTGGGTGGCCGCGGCGGTGGGTGCCTGGACGCGGACCGTGACGACCGGCGAACCGGCGACCCGCAGCGTGCTTGTCAGTGTGCCGGACGTCCAGTTCGCGAATGTGCCGGGCAGGTCGGCCTGCGGCAGCTGCCCGGTGTAGCCACCGACGACGTCGAGGGGGTTGATGCTGCTCGGAGCGCCGAACGCCGGGGTTACGAAGCTCTGCGAGCCCGCCGCGACGGTGAGCGGTGACCCGGCGAGCTGGCCGGTGCCGGACAGGTAGTACGTGCGGCTGCTGCCGACGGGGAAGGTGCTGGAGGTGGCGTAGGCGGGTGTCGCGATGCCGGTGTAGGAGATCCAGTCACGGAAGTAGGTGAAGTTCGGCCCGGTGCCGACCGAGCTGCCCTTGAGGTAGTGCGCGAACCAACCGGCGATGCGCGCGGTCTCGTACTGCGTCGCGGGGTCAGGGTTTGACAGGCTGATCTCACCCGGTGCCGGCGTGGAGTTCGAGTGACCCCACGACTGCCAGATCATCTTGACCGGCGTGCCCTGGGCCTTGAGGGCCTGGTAGGTGGCGGCGGCCTCGTTGAGGTTGAACAGGGTGTCGTTCTCGCCCTGCATGAGCAGCGTGGGGATCCGCACCTTGTTCATGAAGGACGAGACGGACGCGTGCTGCAAGTGGGCCACGTCGCCTGGTTGCATGTAGCCCGTTGCGCCCGCGGAGGCCAGGGCCGGACAGACGAAGTCGGCAAAGTTCGGGCACGGATACAGCCGCGACGGGTCGCCCACCGAGTTTTCCAGGCCGTCGAGGACGCCCTCGGCCGAGAAGCCGACGGTCCAGTTGGTCTTGACCGCGCCCGGGGTGGACGTGCTGACCCCGGTGGTCTGCGCGGTGTTGTTCGGGTCCAGTGAGTAGGACAGGTCGTTCCAGGTGATGAGCGGGATGATGGTGTCCAGGCGCGGGTCGACCGAGGCTGCCGCGAACTGGACGCCGCCGCCGTAGGAGCCGCCGATCATGCCTACCCGCGGGTCGTAGGTGTCGACCACGCCGGCGTGATCCTTCTTGTCGTGGGCGACGACGCCGAGCGCGGGCGCCGGCGTGGTGTGCGCGGCGTCGACGTAGGCGATACCGGGAGCCCCGCCCAGGTAACTGATCAGCTGCGAGGCGGCCTTACCGTCATAGTCGGGGTCATCGAGGGTGATCTTGCAGCCTGACCCGCCAAAGCCCAGTCCGGAGTAGGAGAGCACCACGTAGCCGTCGCTCGCGAACCTCTTGCCGATCCCTGCCTGGTCATCCTTCGACCCGCCGAACCCGTTCGTGGTCAGGATCGCCGGTACACGGCTCGACGGGCTCGCGACCGCCGGGGTGTACAGGTCTCCGACAATGTCGCAGGACTGATCGCCGTTGGGTCCGATCTGTACGGCGAAGTGCAGCGTCTGGACCGAGTACGCGGCCGTAGCGGCCGAGGCCGTGCCCACGCTCAGTGCGGCAGCAGCGACGACCAGGACGGGTGCACCGAACAGGGCAGCGACGCGGGATCTAGGCACGGAATCTCTCCTACACGACGACGTTACTTTCCGGTAACAACGGCTCACCCGCCCCGAAGATACAAAAACCAGGCAACCGGGCACCGCAAGTGGCGCGACTGAACCGCTACTCCGCCGAGGACGTCGTAATCGATTCCCCGCACCCACTCTGATCGGAGACACTCACCGCGTCGTCGTCGCCAAACCCGGGCGCGGACGTCGTGTCGACGACCTGTGTGGATGGCGCGGGTGACTTGAGTGTCCGACTCCCCGACATCGTTTTGGCGCTGTGGTGGGCGTTCAGATGTCCCGCGTGAGGTCATCGCGGTGCGCTGGTACCTGCGCTACGGGCTGTCCTCCCCGACGTCGAGGAACTATTCGCCGAGCGCGTGTGAGGCTCAAATACGTCGGCCCGCCCGTGTTTGCTGAGGTCCGGCATGATCGTCTAGGAGCCTGCTGAACAAAGCGTGTCGTCCTGGCTCGTGATCTCGGGGCTGGGACGATGTGTGTATGCAGGGTGTTCGGCTTGATGAACGTGAGCTTCTGGACGCTGAGTCGGTGGCGGGGCATTTGGTTGAGCCGGGGTCGGTGTTTCGGTTGTTGGCCGATCAGCGTCGGGTGTTGTTCCCGACAGCGATGTTCGATGATCTGTTTCCTTCGGGTCGGGGTCGGCCCTCGATCCCGGTCGATATCGTCGCGTCCGTCCTGGTCCTTCAGGCGTTGCATGGGCTCAGTGATCGAGAGGCGCTGGCGAGCCTGCGGACGGATCTGCGGTGGAAGGTCGCGACGGGACTGCCGATCGGGCATGGCGGGTTTGATCCGTCGACGTTGACCTATTGGCGCAAACGTCTTGCGGTGTCGGCGAGCCCGCACCGGATCGCCGATGCTGTGCTGGCGGTGGTGGCCGAGACCGGGGTGTTGACGGGCAGGAACCGCAGGGCGCTGGACTCCACGATCCTCGATGATGCGGTCGCGACGCAGGACACCGTGACGCAGTTGATCGCGATCATCCGCAAGGTTCGCCGTGAAATCCCGGGCGCTGCGGCAGTCGTGGCAGCTAGATGCAGCGCGCATCACTACGACGATCCGGGAAAGCCGGCGATCGCGTGGGATGACACCGAAGCCCGCGCGGTCCTGGTCGACGCCCTGGTCCGTGACGCGCTTGCGCTGCTGGCCGGGATCGACGGCTTCGAGCTGACCGCGCAGCAGAACGAGACGGTCGCACTGCTGGCGTTGATCGCCGGGCAGGACGTCGAACCGGCCCAGGACAGTGACGGCACCGACGGCCGGTGGCAGATCGCCCGCAGGGTCGCGAAGGACCGCGTGATCAGCGTCATCGATCCGCAGGCGCGGCATGCCCACAAGACGGTGCACCGTCGCCAGGACGGCTTCAAGGCCCATATCGCGGTCGAACCCGAGACCGGGATCATCACTGCCAGTGAGCTCACCAAAGCCAGCGGAGCCGATGCCGGTGACGGCGTGACTGGGATCAGGCTCCTGGACGCCGACTCGAGCATCAGCCACCACGCCCCGGTCGACGTTCTGGGTGACAGTGCCTATGGCACCGGCGACCTATTGAAGGCGATCACCGACGCCAAGCACACCGCGCTGGTCAAGCCGTGGCCGATCAAACCCGCCGTGGCTGGCGGGTTCGATATCGATGACTTCTCCGTCGACGAGGCTGCCGGGACCGCGACCTGCCCCAGCGGACTCACCCGCCCCATCAGCGCGACCCGGATCGTCACGTTCGGGGCTGGGTGCCGCAACTGCCCGCTGCGCGCGCGGTGCACCACAGCAAGCAAGGGCAGAACCCTGAACCTCCATCAGCACCACGACCTGCAACGCGATCACCGCCAACGCGCGAAAGACCCCGCCTGGCAAGCCGACTACCGCCAACACCGACCCATGGTCGAACGCTCCATCGCCTGGCTCGTGGCCAACGGCAACCGCAAGCTGCGCTACCGCGGCGTCAGCAAGAACCACGCCTGGCTGCAGAACCGCACCGCCGCGCTCAACCTGCGCCGCCTACTCAACCTCGGACTCACCCGCCACGACGGAACCTGGACCATGGCAACAGCCTGAACACAGGCCAGAAACGCCGAACCGCTGCACAGCAGGCCATCTCAACACCGCGACTGCCCGACGCGCCCGACACAGACCGGCAGCAACAGCACCACCACACAAGAAACCAGACAGGCCCGTCCTCACCCGACACCTCGTGAGCCCACCATCAAGCCCTTGTTCAGCAGGCTCCTAGGTGTTGTTCAGCGTCGCGTATGCGGTCTTCCGGTTACTGCTGGCTCTCGTTGTGACTCGTGGTCGTGGCGAGGCGGCGAAGGACGTTGAGCTGTTGGTTCTGCGTCACGAGGTGGCTGTGTTGCGTCGGCAGGTGGCTCGTCCTCGGCTGGAGCCGA
>JBDTFN010000147.1:0-8601 GCA_039937915.1 Jatrophihabitans sp.
CCGCCGACGACGAGCACGTCGTGCATCGGCCCGGACACCATCAGACCGACGCGCCGGTGAACTCACGCAGCGCCACGTTCTCGGCGCGGATGCGGATGGTCAGCAGTCCCGCGTTGAGCACCGTGAAGACCGCGGCGGTCACCCAGGCGTCATGCACGAGGGGCAATGCGAACCCCTCGACGACGACGGCCACGTAGTTGGGGTGGGAGAACCACCGGTACGGGCCGCCGGTGACCCTGGCGAGGTTCGGCACGATGACGATGCGGGTGTTCCACTGGCGGCCGAGCGTGCTGATGCACCACCACCGCAGAGCCTGCGAGGCGACGACGAGGACCAGCATCGGCCAGCCGAGCGCGGGCAGGAACGTGCGGTTGCCCAGCCACACCTCGAGCAGGCAGCCGGCCAGCAGCCCGGTGTGCAGCACGACCATGAACGGGTAGTGCCCGAAGCCGGCCTCGCGTCCGCCGCGCTCGAGGCTCCACGTCAGGTTGCGTTTGGCGATGACGAGCTCACCTAGCCGCTCGAGGGCCACCAGGGCGACGAGAACGGTGTACGCGACCTCGCTAGTCACCACTGCACCAGCACCAGTTCGGCGCAGAAACCCGGTCCCATGGCCATCACGACGCCGAAGTCGCCGGGGGCGGCCGGTCGCTCGCGCTGGGTGTCGGCGAATACGTGCAGGACCGAGGCCGAGGACAGGTTGCCGATGCGGTTGAGGGAATCCCAGGTCATCTGCAGGTCGTACTCGTCAAGACCGAGCGTCGACTGGATGGCCTCGATGACCTTCGGGCCGCCCGGGTGGCAGATCCATCGAGCGATGTCCTCGATGATCAGGTCGTTGGCCTTGAGGAATCCGGTGACGTCGTCGCGCAGGTAGGTGTGCACGAGTTCGGGCACCTCGGCACCCAGGACGATGCGCAGTCCGCCGGTCCCGACGTCCCAGCCCATGGCCCGCGCGGTGTCGGGGTAGAGGTGGCTCACCGTGTCGATGACTCGCGGTCCGGCGCCGGCCTTCGCGTGCTCCGTCCCGACCGCTACGACGGCGGCCGCCCCGTCGCCGAACAGCCCGGACGCGACGATGTTCGCCGCGCTCGGGTCGTCGCGCTGCACGGTCAGCGAGCACAGCTCCACCGACAGCAGAACCGCGACGGCGGACGGGTCGCCGCGGACGAAATCGTGCAGGCGGGCGATCCCCGCCGCGCCGGCGAGGCACCCGAGACCGAACATCGGGACCCGCTTGACGTCCGGTCGTAGCCCGATCTGCGCGGCGATACGCGCTTCGAGCGAGGGCACGGCCACCCCGGTGACGGTCGTCGAGATGACGAGGTCGACGTCGGAGGGAACCAGCCCGGCGTCGGTCAACGCGCCGAGGACGGCCTGGGACCCGAGCTCGACCGCGACATCGATGAACGCATCGTTGGCGTCGGTGAATCCGGTGAGGTCGGTGTACCGCTCGATGGGCAGCGCCAGGTGTCGCGTCGCTACCCGGGCGCTGCTGTGCAGCCGGCGCACCAGTGGGTGCGTAGCCACATCGGGAACACAGAGCTGGGCGAACAGTTCGGTAAGTCGGTCCTGGGAGTATGTGTGTGGCGGGAGCACTCCGTGCACTGCCGCGAGCGTGGTCACTCCCTTACGGTACGTATCGGACTTACTGTCATGGGGTGGACGCCGCGGCCAATCCGATCGGATCCCCCCGCGCGGCCGCACCCGGACTCCTCCTGTCCTGCCACCCGGTGCCGACCGCGGGGGTCACGCTGGTGTCCGCCCTCCTGGCCGCTGGGGTCGGCCTGCCGGCCGCGCAGGTCGCCCTGCTCACCGGGGCAGTGTTGACCGGTCAGTTGTCCATCGGGTGGAGCAACGACTGCATCGACGCCGATCGGGATGCCGCGACTGCCCGCCCGGACAAACCAGCGGCCACGGGCCGGGTGCCGCGAAACCTTGTCGCCGGTGCGGCAGGTGTGGCACTCGTCGCGACTGTGGCGCTTTCGTTCACCCTCGGACTACCTGCCGCACTGGCTCTGCTGACGCTGGTCGCGAGCGGCTGGATCTACAACCTGGGGCTGAAGGGCACGGTCTTGTCCGGGTTGGCCTACCTGGTCGGTTTCGGAGCCCTGCCGTTGGCTCCGTCGCTGGCGTTGCCGGGACATCCCCTGCCGCCGTGGTGGGTGCCGGCTGCCGGGGCGCTGCTCGGGCTGGGTGCGCACGTGGCCAACGTGCTGCCTGATCTCCGAGCCGACGCGGCGACCGGCGTTCGCGGGCTGCCGCAGCGCCTCGGAGCGCGCATCTCGACGATCCTGATGGCCGCAGCGCTGGCCGGAGCCGCGGTCGTCCTCGGTCTGGGACCGGACCGCTCGGTGCTGCTCGGGGTTGGTGCGTCCCTGGTGGGCCTGGGCGGGGCGGCGGCGGTCGCGATACTGGCCCTCCGCTCACCCGGAAGCCCGGCCGCCTTCCGGGTGACGATCCTGCTGGCTCTCGTGGACGTCGGACTTGTGCTCGCGCTCGTCTGAGGTGCGCGTGCTCGATGGCTCAGCGCGGCAGCTCGACCGGTAACTTCGCGACCTGCAGGACCGACCACGGGCTCAGGGCCCACGGCGCGTCGGCAGCCATGGTCCGGAACCCGGCCCACGTCGTCCAACGCCATTCCGCGACCTCGTCGGGATCGGTGACCGGGTCACCGTCCACCCGCGCCAGAAACACCGGGCACAGCTCGTTCTCGACCAGGCCCTCGGCGGACGTCGCGCGATAGGCGAAGTCCGGTAATACCGCCTCAAGAGCGGTCGGGACCAGACCGAGTTCTTCACCAAGCCTGCGCCGGGCCGCTGCAACCGCAGTTTCGTCGGGCTGGACGTGGCCGCAACACGAGTTGGTCCAGACGCCGGGCCAGGTCAGCTTCGTCAACGCCCGACGGGTGACCAACAGCCGGTCCAGCTGGTCGAACACGTACACCGAGAACGCCAGGTGCAGTGGGGTGTGACTGGTGTGGACGTCGGCCTTGGGCATCGTGCCGGCCCGCTGCCCGTGCTCGTCTATGAGCACCACCAGCTCGGTGACGGCGGGCTCCTCGCGGTTCGCGCCTGCTTCGGCCACACCTTCTCCGGAACGCATGGTGGAGGTGTGCCCAGAGAACGAGGGTGCATCTCTGAAATTCGTGCCGCTCTCGGTTCCCGGCCCGCTCAACGCGGGGTGGGCTTCGGTTTCGGGGGCGCGGCGGCGGCCCCGTCCAGGATCTTGTGCAGTTGCTTGGACTCATAGAAGGGCGCGAGGCGGTCGCGGATGATCGTGTCGAGCGCCCCGGTGTCGCGCAGGGCGGACAGCAACGGTGGGGCGAGCTGCTGTAGTCCGAACAGCACCTCCTCCCGACCGAGGCGGGCATCGACGAGCAGCGCTGCGACGTCGGTGGAGCCGTGCTCGGCGAAGATCGCGTCCACGCAGGCGTCGAGCAGGTCGCCGGCGTACTCGCTGCCGCGTGCGTCGGCGAGTAACTCGCGAACGATGGTCACCAACTCCCGCATATTCGCGGCGGTGACGGCGGTTCGC
Organism: Jatrophihabitans sp.; assembly: GCA_039937915.1. GTDB lineage: Bacteria > Actinomycetota > Actinomycetes > Mycobacteriales > Jatrophihabitantaceae > Jatrophihabitans. The sequence goes on from JBDTFN010000147.1 coordinate 3,538, forward strand.
AGGTCGCTCATCGGCTCCGCGGCCTGCAGGTCCCACAGTTCGAGCGCGGCTTCGCGCAGCGGCGCGTCGCGGATGACCTCGCGGGTTGCGGCGACGGTGCGTTTGACCGCGTACTGGGCGCTCTTCCCGGCGGCGTCGCCGATGAAGGTGTCCTGGGCCGCTTGCTGAACGCGGGACGCCGCACCCAGTCCGATCTTCATGATCGACTTCGCTCCCGGCAGCCTCTCGACCCGATCGCGGTTCTGGCCGACGAGGTCCGCAACGATCGATCCGACAAACTTCGTCGAGACGGCGGCCACGGCCGGACTCTGCATCATCCGGGACGTTGCCTTGTCCTGAATGCGATGCATGCTCAGGACCTTGACGATGAGCGCATCGACGTGCGCGCGAGCGACGACGTCGCCGAGCTTGTGCTCCGAGGCGGTGGGCAGGTCATAGATCGCGTCGGCCACCACGTCGATCGCGGAGGTGAACAGGGCGCTGTCCCCGGCGACGTCGATGACACGGTGCAGCACCAGCTTCACTGCATCGGCGCTCACCACCGACTCGAGCGGAAGCTCGGCGCCCAAGGTGAACAGATCGTCGACGTCGTGTTCCAGCAGGTCCGCGAGGTCTGCTCCGGTCAGCTGGCCGACGATGAACTCGACCTGTGCGTCGAGCAGTCGGGCGGCGAGATCCTTACTGGTTTTCGACATGCGTCCAGCATTGCCTACCGGTGGGCGACGGTCAGCCTCGGGCGTCCCTGCGTACGTTGACCGCGGGGATCACCTTGTCGCCATAGGCCATGAGCGTCTCGGACTTGGCGTTGTGCTATAGGTAGACCGCGAACTGGTCGACGCCCAGCGCGCGCAACTCCTCGATCCGCTCGATCTGCGTCGCCACGGAGCCGATCAGGCAGAAGCGGTCGATGACCTCGTCCGGGACGAAGTCGGTGTGCGCGTTGCCGGCCTTGCCGTGTGAGTTGTAGTCGTAGCCCGAGCGGTTGGCGACGTAGTCGCTCAAGGCTCGAGGAACTGCGGACGCCCCGGCCGAGTCCCCAGCCCCGTAGCGCGCCACGATGTCCGCGACGTGGTTGCCGACCATGCCGCCGAACCATCGGCACTGGTCGCGGCCGAGGGCGAGACCCTCGGCCGAGCCGTCGGTGACGTAGGCCGGTGCAGCGACACACATCGTGATGGACGCGGGGTCACGGCCCGCGCGCTCGGCCGCCTCACGCACCGCCGCGATGGACCACGCGGTGATCGAGCGGTCGGCGAGCTGCAGGATGAAGCCATCGGCCACTTCGCCGGCCAGGGCCAGCGCCTTCGGCCCGTAGGCAGCCATCCAGACCGGCAGCGTCGAGCCCTCCGACCAGGGGAACTGCAGCTGTGTCCCCTTGTAGTCGACCTGCCCGCCGTTGGCGAGACCGCGGATCACCCCGATCGACTCGCGCAGGGTCGCCAGGGTCACCGGAGCCCCGTTGATCACCCGCACGGCCGAGTCGCCCCGGCCGATCCCGCAGATGGTCCGGTTCCCGAACATCTCGTTCAAAGTGGCGAACAGCGACGCGGTGACCGTCCAGTCGCGGGTCGCAGGGTTCGTCACCATCGGGCCGACCATGACTTTGCGCGTATTCGCAAGAATCTGGCTGTAGACGACGTAGGGCTCCTGCCAGAGCAGGTGCGAGTCGAAGGTCCAGACGTGGCTGAAGCCGTACGTCTCGGCCTGCCGGGCGAGTTCGACGACCCGCGACGCTGGTGGGTCGTTCTGCAGGACGACTCCGAATTGCATCAGATCAGGTTCTGGGAGAGCTCGCGCTTGACGAAGCGACCGTGCGACTTCGTGCCGATGTACCCGGTCTCGTCCACGATCACCGTGCCACGGGACAGGACGACGTCGACGTGGCCGCTGATCTCGTAGCCCTCCCAGGCGGAGTAGTCCATGTTCATGTGGTGCGTGTCGACCGAGATCGACGTGTGCCCGTTGGGGTCGTACACGACGATGTCGGCGTCCGCTCCGGGGGCGATGACGCCCTTCTTGCCGTACATGCCGAACATTCGCGCCGGTGTGGTGCAGCAGACGTCCACCCAGCGCTCCTTGCTGATCCGGCCGTCCGCGACGCCCTGGAACAGCAGGTCCATCCGGTGTTCGACCGAGCCGATCCCGTTGGGGATCTTGGCGAAGTTGCCGACGCCCAGCTCCTTCTGGTCCTTCATGCAGAACGGGCAGTGGTCGGTGCTGACGGTGGTGACGTCACCGGTGCGGAGGTAGTTCCACAGCTCGTCCTGGTGTCCCTCTTCGCGTGAGCGCAACGGGGTCGAGCAGACCCACTTGGCGCCGTCGAAACCCGGCGCGCCGAGGTTCTCCTCGAGGGAGAGGTACAGGTACTGCGGGCAGGTCTCGCCGAAGACGTTCTGCCCGGTGTCGCGTGCCTCGGCGATGCGGGCCAGCGCCTGCTTGGCCGAGACGTGGACGATGTAAAGCGGCGCGCCGGTGATGTCGGCCAGCATGATCGCGCGGTGGGTGGCCTCCTGCTCGGTCTGCCATGGGCGCGTAACGCCGTGGTAGTACGGCGCGGTCTCGCCACGCTCGAGCGCCTGCTGGACGAGGACGTCGATGGCCGAGCCGTTCTCGGCGTGCATCATGATCAGCCCGCCGTTGCCGGCCGCGGTCTGCATGGCCTGCAGGATCTGGCCGTCGGAGCTCAGGAACACCCCGGGGTAGGCCATGAAGAGCTTGAAGCTGGTGATGCCCTCGTCGATCAACTCGTCCATGGCCTTGAGTGACTCGGAGTCGACCTCGCCGATGATCTGGTGGAAGCCGTAGTCGATCGCGCAGTTACCGGCCGCCTTGTCGTGCCAGAGCGCGACCTGATCCTGGACCCGTTGCCCGTGCGCCTGGACGACGAAATCGACGATGGTCGTCGTCCCACCCCAGGCTGCCGCGCGGGTGCCGGTCTCGAAGGTGTCCGAGGCCTGCGTGCCACCGAAGGGCATCTCCATGTGGGTGTGCCCGTCGATGCCGCCCGGGATCACGTACTTGCCACTCGCATCGATGACGGTCTCGGCGGTGATGCTTGCGCTGAACGCGGGGGACACGACGGCGGCGATCGTCTCGCCGTCGACGAGGACGTCGGCCTCGACCGACCCGGTGGAGCAGATGACGGTCCCGCCCTTGATCAGGGTCGTCATGCTTTACCCGTGCCCGTGTAGGAATCCGGCCGCCGGTCGCGATAGAACTGCCAGTCGTTGCGCACCCGGGTGACCTCGTCGAGGTCGAGGTCGCGGACGACGAGCTCCTCCTTGTCCTGGGAGGCGACGTCGCCGACGAAGTTGCCGCGCGGGTCGACGAAGTACGACGAGCCGTAGAAGTGCGGGGCGTCGGGGCCGAACTCGTCGACCTCCTGGCCGATGCGGTTGTTCGCGGCGATGAAGTACTGGTTGGCCGCGGCCGCGGCGGGCTGCTCGATCTCCCACAGTCGGTTGGACAGGCCGGGCTTGGTGGCCGACGGGTTGAACACGAGCTGGGCATTGTTGAGCCCGAGTTCCCGCCACCCCTCGGGGAAGTGCCGGTCGTAACAGATGTAGACGCCGATCCGGCCGACCGCGGTGTCGAAGACGGGGTAGCCGAGGTTGCCCGGCCGGAAGTAGAACTTCTCCCAGAACGCAGGCAGGTTCGGGATGTGGTGCTTGCGGTACTTGCCCAACAGCGTGCCGTCGGCGTCGATAACAGCGGCGGTGTTGTAGTACTCGCCGACGTTGGCGACCTCGTAGATCGGCAGGACGATGACGATGTGCAGTTCGCGGGCCAGCGCCTGGAAGCGCTCGGTCGTCGGGCCGGGGATGGACTCGACGTACTCGTAATATTTCTGGTCCTGCACCGCGCCGAAGTACGGCCCGTAGAACAACTCCTGGAAGCAGATGACCTGCACGCCCTGCTCAGCGGCCTCCCGCAGCAGCTCCTCGTGCCGCGCGATCATCGTCTCCTTATCGCCCGTCCACGCCACCTGCGTGATTGCTGCCTTGATGCTCATGTGGGCTCAGCTCCCTTCGTAGTAACCGTCGGCTACCTCGAGTGCTTCGTCCAGGATGGCCAGGCCCTCGCGGACCTCCTGCTCGGTAATCGTGCAGGGCGGGACGACATGGGTCCGGTTGAAGTGGGTCATCGGCCACAGACCGCGCTGCTTGCACGCGGCGGCGAACTCGGCCATCGGCTTGGCGTCCGCCCCGCCCGCGTTGTAGGGCACGAGCGGCTCGTGCGTCTCCCGGTTCCGGACGAGTTCGACGGCCCAGAAGACGCCCAGGCCGCGGACCTCTCCGACCGACGGGTGGCGATCGGCGATCTTGGCCAGTTCGGGGCCGATGACGTCGGTGCCGAGCATGCGGACATGCTCGAGGACGCCTTCCTCCTCGAAGATGTTGATGGACGCGACCGCGCTGGCACACGCCAGCGGGTGCCCCGAGTAGGTGAGCCCGCCCGGGAAGACCCGCTCGTCGAAGGTGGCGGCGACGCGGTCTGAGATCGCGACACCGCCGAGCGGGACGTAGCCGGAGTTGACGCCCTTGGCGAAGGTGATCAGGTCAGGGGTGACCCCCCAGTGGTCGACGGCGTACCACTCGCCGCAGCGCCCGAAGCCGGCCATGACCTCGTCGGCGATGTAGACGATGCCGAACTCGTCGCAGATGGCCCGGATGCCCTCGAGATACCCGTCCGGCGGCACCAGGACGCCGTTCGTCCCGACGACCGTCTCCAGGATGAGCGCCGCCACCGTGTGCGCACCCTCGACCATGAGGGTGTCGCGCAGGTGCGCCAGCGCGCGCTCGCCCTCCTGCTCCGGGGAGTCGGAGTGGAACGCCGAGCGGTAGGGGTAGGGACCCCAGAAGTGGACGACGCCGCTGAGCGCGGGTTCGGCCCCCCAACGGCGCGGGTCGCCGGTGGCGCTGATCGCCCCGGCCGTCGCGCCGTGATAGCTGCGGTAGGCCGCCAGCACCTTGTGCCGTCCGGTGTGGATGCGGGCCATCCGGATCGCGTTCTCGACCGCCTCGGCGCCGCCGTTGGTGAAGAAGATCCGGTTGAGGTCACCCG
>JBDTFN010000148.1:0-10978 GCA_039937915.1 Jatrophihabitans sp.
CGCGCATCTCCGAGCCGATCATGGTGTCGTCGTCCGCTGCCCCACCCCGGCCCTCGGCCTGGAACTCGGTCATAGCGTCGAGGAACGAGCCGTGAACTCTGACGTCGGGGCTGATCAGCTCGGGCACCTGGCCATTGTTCAATAGCGCCAACCAAATAGGGAGCGGAGTTGAACCCCCGCCGCGCATGCCCGCAAGCCGAACGTCAACTGACATCACCACCACAGCCCGTTCGAGGTCGCGACCATCAGGCGACGGGTTGTCGCAGTTGACCCGCCCCTTGAACATTTTCGCAAGGGGGACGGTCTACGGGACACGAGATGCCACGCAGATCGGTTGATCTGACCGAGAGAAGTAGACGGGCGCTCCGCTTGTCAGGCGGATCGCGCGGCGGCATGCCGATCGTCGCCGCCCACCACGACACCGGCCGATTTCGCTGGGCACGATCGGAGGGAACGAGCTGAGCTGGCGGGCAGATCTCGAGGTCGGCGTCGTCGCGATCGGCCGGCGGCTCACGACGCGGCGTGCCGTCCTCGTCGGCTGACTCGGCGACGCGCGTTGACCGTCCCAGCCGCCACAGCACCAGCTGCGCAACCGGAACGGCACAACTCACCTCGCTGCTCAGCACGACCGCAACTGCACAACTACCGCGGCGCTCGCCAATCACGACGTCTTTTCGAAGCCGACCGTGTCACCCATAGGACCGATCGGACGCACCTGGTGCATTTCGAGGTGTCAGATGCTCGAGTTCAAGATCAAGTGGCAGGGGGTGGTGTCACGGTCGCGGGGTGATGAGTCTGCACAAGCTCTCGGCGGGCGAGGGGTACACGTACCTGACCCGGCAGGTCGCGGCCGCCGACGACACCAACCGGGGGCGTGATTCGCTGGGCGCCTACTACGAGCAGAAGGGCGAGTCGCCCGGTGTCTGGCTCGGAACCGGACTGACGTCGCTGGCCGGCGAACTTCCTGAATCGTTGGTCGCGGGGACGGTGACCGAAGAGCAGATGTGCGCGTTATTCGGGCTCGGGCGGCACCCGAACGATCGGGTGATCACGCGGGAGTTAATGAGCACCGGCGCGTCACGACGCGCTCAGGACGCCGCGACGAAGCTCGGTCACGCGTATCACCTTTACGAGCCGAACGAGTTCCAGGCCGTGCTTGCGGTCCGCTACCGCGAGCACAACACCGTGCGTGGTGAACGGCCGAACGCGGCAATCCCGGCGGCGGACCGGGCGCGCATTCGGACTGGGTTGGCGGGGGAGTGGTTCCGCTCCGAGCATGGCCGTGACCCGCTGGACGCGCGGGAGTTCACCGGTTACGTCACCCGCGTCTCGCGTCCGGCACCGACGCCAGTGGCCGGTTATGACCTGACGTTCTCGCCGGTGAAGAGCGTGTCGGCGCTGTGGGCGATCGCGCCCCGCGAGCTCGCCGAGGCGATCGCCACGTGTCACGACAAGGCGGTGCGCGACACGATCGGGTGGGTGGAGAAGCACGCTACCTACACCCGGCGCGGTACCAACGGCATCGCGCAGGTCGACACGACCGGCCTGATCGCGGCTGAGTTCACGCACCGCGATTCCCGCGCCGGTGATCCTGATTTGCACACTCACGTTGCGGTGTCGAACAAGGTCGCCACCGCCGACGGGCGGTGGTTGTCATTGGATGGTCGGGCGCTGTTTCGCAACAAGGTCGCCGCGTCCGAGCACTACAACACGCGCCTCGAAGCGCTGCTCACCGAGCGGATCGGGGTGCGGTTTGCCGACCGGGGTGACGCCGCCGATGGCCGACGGGAGGTCCGCGAGATCGTCGGACTCAGGCCGGAATTGCTGAGCCGATGGTCGTCGCGGCGTAACGACATCCAGGCCGAACTGACCGTGCTGGCCCAACGGTTCACCGACGAGCACGGCCGCCAGCCGACGGTCATCGAGCGGCAGGAACTGGCGCAGCAGGCGACGCTATTGACCCGGGACGCGAAACATGCGCCGCGCTCGGAAGCCGAGCAGCGCCGTACCTGGCGCGCTGACACAAGCGAGGTCCTCGGTGCAACCGAGCGAGTCGACGAGCTCGTGCGCCGGGTCATCGGCCACGCACCCGCACCGGCGCCGACGTTCGACGTCGATGTCATCGCCGAGCAGATCATCGCGACCGTGCAGGCATCGCGGGCGACGTGGCAGGAGCATCACCTGCGCGCAGAGGCCGAGCGGGCGTGTCGCCGCTGTGGCGTGGTGCCGGAGTCTTTGGTCGACGCGGTGACTGAGCGGGCGCTGTCGCCGGGGCGATCGGTTCTGCTCACCGTCGCTTCGGTCATCGAGGAGCCGCCAGAATTGCAGCGTGCCGACGGTTGCTCGGTGTATGAGGTTGCCGGGTCCCGCCGCTACACCTCGGCCGCGATCCTGGACGCCGAACGACGCATACTGCGGGCAGCAGCGTGCCAGGATTTCCGCCTGGTCGAGCGCTCAGCCGTCGATGCGGCGCTACTGGAAGCGGTCGCGAACGGCGACTGTCTAGGCCCCGACCAAGCCGACATGGTGCGCCGGCTCGCCACCTCCGGTGCGCGGGTGCAGCTCGCGCTCGCCCCAGCAGGCAGCGGAAAGACGGTCACTCTGCGCACCCTCGCCGATGCGTGGGCCACCGGCGGGAACACGGTGATCGGCTTGGCCCCGACTGCCGCGGCGGCACGGGTGCTGCGCGAGGAACTTGGTGACAGCGTCACCGCGACCGACACCCTCGCCAAACTCGTCCACGCCATCACCACCCACACGGCCGTCCCCGACTGGGTGGACGCGATCGGCCCGGGCAGCCTGCTGATAGTCGATGAAGCCGGGATGGCCGGCACCCTCGACCTCGCCATTGTCATCGACTACGCCGCCGCACGCGGCGCATCGGTGCGGCTCGTCGGTGATGACCGGCAACTGGCCGCAGTCGGTGCCGGGGGAGTGTTGCGCGACCTCGATCGCACCCACGGCTCCGTCACGCTCACTGAGGTGCGTCGGTTCGCCCACCCCGACGGCAGCCTCAACCGCGCCGAAGCTGCCGCCTCGCTGGCCATCCGTCGCGGTGAGTCGGCCGGGCTCGGCTACTACCTCGACCACGGCCGGATCCACGCGGGCGACGACACGACCACCACCGATCAGGCCTTCACCGCCTGGTCGGCCGACCGTGCCGCCGGACTGGACTCGCTGTTGATCGCCTCCACCAACGACCAGGTCCGAGAACTGAACTTGCGCGCCCAAGCATTCCGACTCGCAGTCTCCGAGATTCCGGCACAACGTCAGGTGACACTGGCCGACGGGACGACGGTCAGCGCCGGAGACGTGATCATCACCCGCCGCAACGATCGGCGCCTCACCCTGTCGGCGACCGATTGGGTCGCCAACGGTGACCGCTGGAAGGTCACCTCGGTCGGTCCTGACGGCGCCCTCGACGTGGCACACGCCAAGGGCGGCAGGCGTGTCACCCTGCCCGCCGACTACGTCACCCAGCACGTTCAGCTCGGCTACGCCTGCACCGTCCACGCCGCCCAGGGCCAGACCGTGCACACCAGCCACACCGTCCTAACCGGCACCGAGTCCCGGCAACTGCTCTACGTCGCGCTCACCCGCGGGCGACACACCAACCACTTCTACCTCGACACCACCCCCGGCCGCAGCGGCGACGAGGCTCCGCACATGGACGCCATCCGGCCACCAACCGCGATCGAAGTCCTGACCCGCGTCATCGAACGCGACGACTCCGCCGTATCGGCTAACAGCGCCCACCGCGAAGAACACGACCCTGCCCCACTGCTACGCAAGGCCTGCGCCGAATACGTCGACGCGCTCGCCGTCGCGGGAGAATCTGTTCTCGGTCCCGAGCGCGTCGCCCAGATCCAGGCTCGCGCCGAAGCCATCCTTCCCGGCGTCACCGACTGCCCGGCGTGGCCAGCGCTGAACACCCAACTTCAGCGGCTCGTACTCAACGGACGGGACGCAGACCAAATGCTGTACTTGGAGGCAGGGATTCTGCATCACGACCGCATCCACGACCTCGCCGCCGTTCTCGCCCGCAGATTGGAGGCAACCCACGAGACAGGCCCCCTGCCGTGGCTGCCGGCCGTCCCGCCCGAACTCGGCGAGGGGGACTTCTGGAAGCCCTACTTCGACCATCGCGCCGAACTCATCCAGCGACACGCAACCGCCATCCGCGCCGCAGCCACGAGTTGGACGACCGACACCGCACCTTCCTGGGCCGCCGCAACCCTGAGCGCTCCCGACCTCACCCGCGACCTCGCAGTATGGCGAGCCGCCCGCGAAGTCGCCGACACCGAACCCCGCCCAGCGGGACCGCCAGCAGACGACATTCTCGGCCGCCGTGTTCAGCGCCGACTCGACCAGCGCGCCACCGATACCGGCGCACCTGCATCTCGCGACGAACCGAGAGTGGCCCGGCTGGCCGAGTCCATCCATCCCGGCATCACCACCGACCCACACTGGTCGACGCTCGCCCTCCAACTCCAAGCCGCGCACCGACTCGCCATCCGACCCGGTCAGGTACGGGCCATCGCCGCCGAACGGCCACTGCCCATCGAACAACCTGCCGCCGCGCTCGCCTACCGGATCATCGACGCCATCGGCGACCGGCCAACCCCGCCCGCGGAACAGGCACCGAAATCCACGGACCAGAGGCCCGACGATCGCGGTCCAATGCAGACGGAACCCGACGACCTATTGGGTCATAAGCCTCCGTCGCTCCCGACTCGACGACCGGAACCCATCCGCACCCCTGGACGCGACCCAGTGAGTCGCCCAGGTCCTCGCCGATAAGCCCGCTCGCAGTCGCCGGCGGCCAGGGACGGTAGCCGACCCTTTCGGTTGGTGGGCCGCAAGGTTGTTTCTGGTAGGTCCTGGCCGCTATGCCCTGCCACATTTTCTTTTCCGCCCAGGCGAGAGGCGATTCTCGCCGATATCGGCGGATGGAGCGACCCGGCGACAGGTCCAAGCAAGTGACGCTTGCCCTCGCTGCGCTCCCGAGCCCGAGCAGACACCGAGGGCGGTGGCAGAGGTGCTTGATCTACTGCGGTACGGCACAGACGCGTACCAGACCGTGAGGAGGTGCCTATGCGCGCCGAACTCAACAATTCCGTGGCGTTGCCGCTTCTGGCGCTGCCCAACCGGTTGCTCACGATCCAGGAAGCGGCGGACTATTTGAATGTGTCGGCGCGGTGGGTACAGGACGCCGTCCAGCACCGCCGCATCCGCTGCACTCGCATCGGCAAGCACGTCCGCATCGCGCCGGAGCACCTCGCCGAACTGATCGCCTCGGGTGAGCAACCCGTCTGTGATGGTCCCAGGAGTGGGGCAGCGCTGGACTTTCGCGACCGGCGTCGCTCCCGCCTGTGATGCACCGCGAAGCGCACAAGCCTCAGGCAGCGACCGGGTACCGGATGATCGCCTGGTCGGCGTTGCCGGCAAGCAGGTCAGCAACGAGCCCGTCCAGTTGCTTCATCACCGCGGGGGTCAAGTACGTCTCGCCGCACTCGTCGCATTCATGCATCGGCACGTCACGAACCACGACCAGCTTGCCGTTGCGCTCGACCGCGTACGGGCGGAGGACGACAACAGTCTCGCCGGAGCAGTTCACGCAGTAGAACTCCTCGTTGTCGGCCATCGCTACTTCCTCCTCTCCCTGAAGCCTGGTTCCCAGTACTCGAGCGTCGGAACGTACATCGTCCGGTAGACCACCAGCTTACGGTCGTGATGTACCAGATACACCACGTGCAGCGGGAGTCTCCAATCGATGAGCAGGCGGATCTCCTTGACCATGAGGTCGTTGAACGCGTGTTCCTCGATCACCTCTCCGGCGTCGAGCAGTGCCTCGATTTCAGACCAGGTGACGTCGATCTCGACGCACTTGTCGTAGACGTGGAGTCGGGCCAGCTGCGCGTAGTCGTCATACACCCGGCTATCCCTCCGTTCCAGTGATTTGACGGGCGGCTGCCATCGGCTCGTCCGGCCTGCCGCCGTCGATCAGTCGCATCGCGGGCATCGGGTGGATCTCCTCGCCGCGCAGCGCAGTATCGATGATCCGCGAGATCAGGTCACTGCCCGCAGGCATCAGGTGGCCGTAGGTGTCGATCGTGGTGGTGATCGACTCGTGGCCGAGCCTGGCCTGGATGTGGGGTAGCGGCGCGCCGCCGGCGATCAGCCACGCCACGTGCGTGTGGCGCAGGTCGTGGAAGCGGAACGCCGCGACGCCGAGCTTCGCCAGCGCAACCCGCAGTGGGAGCCAGATCCGCTCGTAGAAGTCTGCGCTGTGTAGTGGCAGTCCGGTCGGGGTCACGAAGAGGAAGTCGTCCGGGGCCTTGGTCGCGATCAGGCGGCGCAGTATCTCGGCCACCTCCGGCGAGATCTCGATCGTCCGCTTCGACTTGGGTGTCTTGGGGTTGCCGAGGTGGTGACCGCGCATCGTGTGTTTGTCGCGCAGTTGCTTCTTCAACCAGCCGGGGATGTCCTGCTCACCCTCGTCGCCGTCACGCTTCCAGGCCTTGTTGACGCGCAGCGTCCGGTGCCGAAGGTCGACGTCGGAGGCCCAGAGGGCGGTGACCTCGCCGAAGCGCAATCCGGTGCCGACGGTCACCCGGAGCAGGTCGCCGTCCTCGCCGGCGGCGCGGGTGACGACCCCGAACTCCGCCTCGGTGAGGAAGCGCAGGTCGCCCTGGGACTGCTTGATCCGGCTGCGCTTGGGCGCCGTGCGGGTCAGCGGATGCTTGCCGATCTCGCCGCGCTCCAACGCGTAGGTGAAGACCCCGAACAGGAGCCCGTGGTAGTTCGCCTTCGTCTTGAGCGATCGCGGCCAGGCGATCAGCCAGGCTTTGATGTCGTCCTCGGTGACTTGATCGATGCGGGTGTCGAAGGGCCGGTACAGCCCGCGCCGGCCTCGGATCTCGATCGCCCGCAGCGTCCGCAACTGGCCGCGGTAGCGGGCCCGCTGGCCGGGGGAGCAGTCGACGATCTGCGCCACGTACTCCAGGCCGACCTCCGCCACCGAGCGCGGCGCGGCACACGATCCGATCGCCGCGGCGGACTCGGGCGTCCGGACGAAGCCCCGGCCCTTGACCCAGCCCTCCGGCCAGAACTCGCCGGCCGCCGTCACCATCGCGCGGAACCCCTCGGCCCGCGCTCGGTTCTGGGGATCTGTGCCGGCGCCGAACGTCTCGCTCTGCCGCCGGCCGGTCCGGGTTCCGCTGAGCCGCCAGCGGACCACGCATGACGTCCCGCCGTCCGCGCGGACGTTCTCCTCGATGTAGGCCATGACTGTCTCCAAGATCATCGGTGCCCCAACGGTGCCCCAATAGGAGACAATTTGCCCCTGACAACGAACGGAGGCCCCATAAAATGGGGCCTCCGTGAGTGTCCGAGGGGGGACTTGAACCCCCACGCCCCGTAAAGGGCACTAGCACCTCAAGCTAGCGCGTCTGCCATTCCGCCACCCGGACGAGTGCGGCGCTAACTGTAACCGATCGCCGCAGCCGGTCTCACCAAGGTTCAGCCTGCCAATATGCCCGATCTGAACCTGCACGCGTCATCGTTTGGTAGGAACTAGACATGCCCCCTCTCGACGAGACGACGACCGCGCAAGACGAGGTCGCCGACCTGCTGGTCGAACTGATCCGCTTCAACACCTCGAACCCGACGCATCCGGAACGACCGGCCGCTGAGTGGGTGGCCGAGAAACTGGACGAGGTCGGGATCAAATCCCAGATCATCGAGTCCGAGCCCGGCCGTGCGTCCACAATCGCTCGCATCGAAGGATCAGATCCGTCCCGGCCTCCGCTGCTGATCCACGGGCATCTCGACGTGGTCCCGGCCGACGCGAGTGAATGGAGCGTCGACCCGTTCGCCGGCGAGGTGCGCGACGACTTCGTCTGGGGCCGCGGCGCAATCGACATGAAGGACATGGACGCGATGACCCTCGCGCTGATCCGAGAGTGGCAGCGCACCGGCCGCAAGCCTCCGCGCGACATCGTGCTGGCCTTCGTCGCCGACGAGGAAGCTGGTGGACGCAAGGGCGCTCATTACCTCGTCGACCACCATCGTGACCTGTTCGCCGACTGCACGGACGCGATCAGCGAGGTCGGTGGCTACAGCATCTCGCTGAACGACCAGGCACGTGTGTACGCGATCCAGACGGCCGAGAAGGGCATCAATTGGCTGAGGCTCAAGGCCAGGAGCACGCCCGGGCACGGCTCGATGGTCCACGACAGCAACGCCGTCACCCGGCTGGCCGAGGCCGTGGCGCGGATCGGTAACCACGAGTGGCCGGTCATCGTCACCGACAGCCTGCGCGCGCTCGTCGAGGGCCTCGGCGCGACACTGGGGCGCGACTTCGACCCAGCCAAGCCCGACGAGTGGCTGCCAGTCATCGGGGGAGCAGCCCGCATGATCGGCGCGACCGTGCGCAACACCGCCAACCCGACCATGCTCAGCGCGGGTTACAAGACCAACGTCATCCCCTCGAATGCCGAGGCCACGATCGACTGCCGGTTCCTGCCCGGTCACGAGGACGAGCTGCTGGCTACGATCGACGAACTGCTCGGTGAGCACGTGACGCGCGAGACCGAGGTACGCGACATCGCGGTGGAGACGTCGTTCGACGGACACCTCGTCGACGTCATGTCCGCGGCGCTGAAGGCCGAGGACCCGATCGCTGTTCCGCTGCCGTACCTGATGAGCGGCGGCACCGACGCGAAATCCTTCTCGACCCTCGGCATGCGCTGCTTCGGATTCTCGCCGCTCCAGCTTCCCGCCGACCTGGACTTCACCGGCATGTTCCACGGCATCGACGAACGGGTCCCGATCGACGGCCTGAAGTTCGGCGTGCGCGTACTCGACCGGTTCCTGCAGAACTGCTGACCTGTGCTGCTCGCCGAAGTCGCCGCCGCATCCGTGGACGTTGCCGCGACCTCCTCCCGGCTGGCCAAGAGCGCGCGGATAGCCGAGGTCCTGACTGGCGCGGCCTGCGACGACGTCCCCGTTGTCGTGTCGTGGTTGTCCGGTGACCTACCCCAACGCCAGATCGGCGTCGGCTGGGCGGCGCTGCGCTCGATCCCTGCTCCTGCCACCGATCCGTCCCTGACCGTTTTCGAGGTGCACGGGACTTTCGAGGAGATCAAGGCGACCTCGGGCACGGGGTCGCAGGCCCGCCGGTCGGCGTTGCTGAATGGGCTGTTCAGTGCGGCCACCGCAGCCGAACAGCTTTTCCTGCGCCGGCTTCTCGGCGGCGAACTGCGCCAAGGTGCACTGCTCGGGGTCATGACCGATGCAGTGGCGAGAACTGCGGGTGTGCCTGTTGCTGAAGTTCGCCGGGCGGCGATGCTCGGCGGGGAGTTGCCGACCGTCGCCGCCGCAGTGCTGGCGCGCGGTGCCCCAGCCCTCGACGAGTTCTCGTTGGTGGTCGGTCGGCCGGTCGGCCCGATGCTCGCGCAGACCGCGAGCGGTGTTGTCGACGCACTCGAGCGGCTCGGCGGCACGGCCGTATTCGAGACGAAACTCGACGGCGCGCGCGTCCAGATCCACCGCAAGGGCGACTCCGTCTCGGTCTACACCCGGTCTCTGGACGACGTGACCACCCGCCTGCCCGAGGTGGTCGAGGCGGCGCTGGCCCTGCCGATCACGTCGTTCATCGCCGACGCCGAAGCGATCGCGCTACGCGCGGACGGTCGGCCGCACCGGTTCCAGGTCACCGCCTCACGCTTCGGCCGCAGCGCCGACGTGACGTCGGCCCGGGCGTCGCAACAGCTGTCGGTGTTCTTCTTCGACCTGTTGCACCTCGACGGTGTCGACTTGCTCGACGAACCCGGCGAAACCAGGGCGGCGGCACTGGCCGCGATCGTGCCGCCCGCGCAGCGGGTCGACCGACTCATCACCAGCGACGCCTCGGAGGCACAGTCCTTCCTCGATCGCACCCTGGGCGCTGGGCACGAAGGGGTTATGGCCAAGTCGCTCACCGCCCCGTACGAGGCCGGTCGCCGCGGCACAGGCTGGCTGAAGATCAAACCGGTGCACACCCTCGATCTTGTGGTCCTGGCGATCGAGTGGGGCTCCGGACGGCGCACGGGCAAGCTGTCCAACATTCACCTCGGGGCGCGGGACCCCGAAACCGGGGCATTCGTCATGCTGGGCAAGACGTTCAAGGGCATGACGGACGTGATGCTGGACTGGCAGACCGCGCGCTTCCTCAGCCTCGCCCAAGGACCGACCGACGGCTACGTCGTGCGAGTGCGTCCCGAACAGGTGGTCGAGATCGCCTTCGACGCGGTTCAGGGCTCCACCCGCTACCCCGGCGGAATGGCGCTGCGCTTCGCGCGCGTCCTGCGCTACCGCGACGACAAAGCCGCCGACGAGGCCGACACCATCGACACCGTCCGACGGTTCTACCAGCGCGACTGAGTCAGGCAGGCAAGCCTGGCAGTGGAATCGGCCCGCGGCGCGGCTTGCGGCGCAGCATGACGCGTCGACTGCCGTCCTCGTACAGGGCCACCCGGGCA
This sequence comes from Jatrophihabitans sp., assembly GCA_039937915.1. Lineage (GTDB taxonomy): Bacteria > Actinomycetota > Actinomycetes > Mycobacteriales > Jatrophihabitantaceae > Jatrophihabitans. The sequence continues at coordinate 10,524 of JBDTFN010000148.1, forward strand.
AGCTCCCAACCACCGAACTCGGCGTGCAGGGATAGCTGGGCAGCGGCGTTGTTCCGGCTGACCTCGGCCGGGATGCGTAGTGGGGTGTATTCCCACTCTGATTCCTCGATCATCGGCCTCCATTCTGCGCCACGATCACCGTCGGCGGCGACCGGGTCCGAGCGTTACTCGGTTCGGCGGCGGGGTATACGCCGGGAAGGAACTGATTGATGCAGTTTCGTCAGCTTTGCCGACCATCATCTCGACCCTGGAGCCTTCATGGCAGCACCTTTCCCGTCACGACCCGCAGCAGGAACGCAGGACCGGTCGGGCTCGTCCGCGATTCCGGAGACCCCGACCGACATTCCGAAGGCCGGCTGGGTGACGATCCTCAAGCGCTCGCTCAAGCAGTTCAAGCACGACGACGTCACCGACCGGGCGGCCGCGTTGACCTACTACGGGGTGCTGGCGATCTT
>JBDTFN010000149.1:0-15607 GCA_039937915.1 Jatrophihabitans sp.
GAGTTCGTTGCCGACACCGCCGATATCGGCCAGGGCCAGGGCGGCTGGCGCGAGGACCAGCAGTACTACGCCAACGCCGCAGGAATCTAGCCACCACGCGCCGCGACGCTGGCTACGCACAACAGGAACGGTGACCGACCATGAGCTCAGTCCAGACGGGGACCATCGAGACGAGCATCCCGGGGCGCCTGGATCGTCTGCCGTGGTCGCGCTTCCACTGGCGGATCGTCTTTGGCCTGGGCACCGCGTGGGTGCTCGACGGGCTCGAGGTGACCATGGTCGCCTCCGTCGGCTCCCGGCTGACTCAGAAGAACGCCGGGCTCGGGCTGAGCGTGAGCCAGATCGGAGTAGCCGGGGCGATATACATTGTCGGCGCGTGCATCGGCGCGCTGTTCTTCGGTCAGATGTGCGACCGGTTCGGACGCAAGAAGCTGTTTGTGATCACCTTGGTCTTCTACATCATCTCCACCGTGATCACCGCCTTCTCCTTCGCGCCGTGGTTCTTTTTCCTCGCCAGATTCCTCACCGGCGCCGGCATCGGCGGAGAGTATTCGGCGATCAACTCGGCGATTGATGAGCTAATTCCGGCCCGCGCACGCGGACGCATCGACCTAATGATCAACGGCTCGTACTGGTTCGGGTCGATCATCGGCTCGGGCGTCGCACTGTTCTTCCTGAGCTCGGTCTTTCCTGCCGATCTGGGATGGCGGTTGGCGTTCGGGGTGGGCGCCGTGCTCGGGCTGGCGGTCATGTTCGTGCGTCGCAAGGTGCCCGAGAGCCCCCGCTGGCTGTTCATCCACGGCCGTGAGCAGGACGCCGAAGCGATTGTCGACGGCCTCGAGCAGGAAGTTGAGGCCGAGACCGGGGAGGAACTGGCCGAGGTGGACAAGTCCATCACCGTGCGCCAGCGCAAGACGATCCCCTTCAGGGAACTGGCAGCGGTCGCATTCAAGCTCTACCCCAGGCGGGCTGTGCTGTGTATCGCACTGTTCGTCGGGCAGGCGTTCATCTACAACGGTGTCACCTTCAACTTAGGCACCCTGATGACCACCTTCTTCAAGGTGAGCGCCTCAGCAGTACCGATCTTCATCATCATCTACGCGGTCGGAAACCTGGCAGGACCGCTCATTCTCGGCCGCCTGTTCGACTCCGTCGGACGCAAGCCGATGATCAGCGGCACCTACTTGGGATCGGCAGCCCTGGCCGTCGTGCTTGCCGGACTGTTCGTGAGCGGCAGCCTAAACAGCGTCACCTTCATCGTCGTGGTCGTGGCAGTTTTTTTCCTCGCCTCCTCCGGTGCCAGCGCCGCGTATCTCACCGCGTCAGAGATCTTCCCGATGGAGACCCGGGCGCTGGCCATCGCGTTCTTCTACGCCGTCGGGACGGCCGTCGGCGGCATCACCGGGCCGTTGCTGTTCGGCAAACTGATCGGCAGTGGTTCGAAGGGCGAGGTGGCGGTCGCGTTCCTTATCGGCGCCGGGGTGATGGCGCTCGGCGGATTGGCCGAAGTGGTACTCGGTGTGAAAGCAGAGGGTAAGCAGCTCGAGGACATCGCGAAGCCGCTGACGGTCAAGGACGCACAGTCTGCTGGCAACTCGGGTTCTGACAAGTCGGCCTCCGACACGTCGGGGGTCGGCTCCGGGCACGAAGACGGTTCTACCGCTGACGGCGACGAACCGGACGCGAGTCCACAGAGCGAGTCGGCACGGCGACACAGGAAACCTGCCGCTGCGGCAACAAACCCGGCCGAGGGTGAGCTCGACATCGATCTGACCCGGGCTCAGATGCACGACGTGTGGGCCCAGAACGAGGCCCGGGTGCTCGAGCAGCGGGCACTCGATCGAGAGCGCATCCACGCCCGCGTCCAGGCGCGGATGGCCCGCGAACGGTCCGGGCGACGCCGCTACCGCCCAGGGCCGGGAAGCATGTCCTCCTCCCGCGGGTGGGCTGTGTCGAGCCCCCTGGACGAACCGCTGAGCTTCGACAACGAGATCCAGGCGATCCACCGAGCCCTTGCTGAGCACGGCGCGACCGAACGGCATGCCTTGGCGCAGATGGTCGGATCGCGCTACTGGGGCCCGGGGGTCTTCGGGCAGGCGCTGCGGGCGGCGACCGCCGACGGCGAGATCCGGCGCGTGTCCCGCTCGATGTTCGATCTCGTCGACGCCGAGCCGCGGCACGGGCAGTCACCCACATCTGAGGAACGGAGTTAGTTGCCGTGCTGGCCTGTCACATCTTCGGTCACCGTTACCGATTCAGCGCCGAGGGCACCGTGCTGAGCTGGCATTGCCAACGCGGCTGCAAAGCAGGCGGGACGAAGAACTACACCTCGACGGCCGCCGCAGCACGATACGCCCGTGTTTTCGACCGGGAGGACAGCGCCGATATCGGTCGTCGGGCCCCGCTGATCGCGCTGTTCCCGCTGCGCGTCTGGTACCGGATCAGGGGGCATCGTGGCTGATCAGATCCCGACGATGGCCGAACCCCCGCGGCTGCCGGTCAACCGTGGTGCGCTGGCAGCAGCCCTCACAACGCAGCTACGTGGTGAGGTGCGATTCGATTCCGGCAGCCGCGCCTTGTATGCCACCGATGCCTCGAACTACCGGCAGTTGCCGCTAGGTGTGGTCATCCCACGAGACATCGACGATGTGGTGACCGCGGTCGAGATCTGCCGCAGTTTCGGGGCACCGATCCTCGCTCGTGGTGGCGGGACAAGCCTGGCCGGGCAGTGCTGCAACGACGGCGTGGTGCTGGACTTCTCCACCTACGTGAACCGCATCGTGGCCATCGATGCTGAGCAGCAGTGCGCACTGGTCGAGCCCGGCTTGGTGCTGGACGATCTGCGTGCGGCGGCCGAGGAACACGGGCTAACCTTCGGCCCGGACCCGGCCACGCACAGCCACTGCACGCTGGGCGGGATGATCGGCAACAACTCCTGCGGAGTGCATTCAATCCTCGCAGGGCGCACGTCGGACAACGTGCTCGAACTGGAGGTACTCACCTACGACGGGGTGCGGATGTGGGTCGGGCCGACCAACGACGAGCAGTACGCGGCGAACCTCGCCGAAGGTGGTCGACCGGCGCAGATCCACCGATCGCTGCGCGAGCTGCGCGACCGTTACGCCGAGCAGATCAGGCACCGCTACCCGAACATCCCCCGTCGGGTGTCTGGCTACAACCTCGACGACCTGCTGCCCGAGCACGGCTTCGACCTTGCCCGTGCCCTGGTCGGCAGCGAGTCCACCTGCGTGCTCGTGCTGGCCGCCCGGCTACGGCTGGTCCCGAGCCCGCCCGCACGGCGCACACTGTTGCTCGGCTACCCCGACGGCGCGGCAGCGGCCGATGCCGTCCCGGACGTGATGGCCCACGATCCGATCGGACTCGAAGGCTTTGACGATGTGCTCGTCGGCGACGTGCAGGCCCGGGGGTTGCACCCTGACGGAGTCGCGCTACTCCCCAACGGCGGCGGTTGGCTGCTGGTCGAGTTCGGCGCCGACACCGACGAGGCCGCCGCAGCGGCGGCACAGGCGTGCCGCGACGCCCTCGGCAACGACTCGGCTCGGCTGCTCGAGGCCGACGAATCTCCTGCAGTGTGGGCGGTGCGGGAATCGGGGCTCGGAGCGGCCGCCCGAGTTCCTGGCCAGGCCGACACCCACCCCGGCTGGGAGGACGCCGCGGTGGACCCGGCACGGCTCGGTGGCTACCTACGCGAATTCCGGGCGCTGACCGATCGCTACGGCTACCACGCCGCGCTGTACGGGCACTTCGGGCAGGGCTGCGTGCACACCCGGATCAGCTTCGACCTGGTCACCGCCGACGGCGTCTCTTCATTTCGGAGCTTTCTTACTGACGCGGCACAGCTGTGCGTGAAGTACGGCGGGTCGTTGTCCGGCGAACACGGCGACGGGCAGGCGCGAGCCGCCCTGTTGCCGATCATGTACGGCGCCGAACTGGTCGAGGCGTTTGGGCAGTTCAAACGGATCTGGGATCCAGACGGGCGGATGAACCCAGGCAAGGTCGTCGACCCTTATCAGGTGGACGAGAATCTGCGCTACGGCTCGGACTACCGCCCGCTCCAGATGGCCACCATCTTTACCTTCCCCGACGACGACGGGGACTTCTCCCGAGCGGCCGACCGGTGCGTCGGCGTCGGCAACTGCCGCCAACGCCAGGGCGGGCTGATGTGCCCGTCCTACCAAGCCACGGGGGAGGAGCAGTACTCCACCCGGGGCCGAGCGCGACTGTTGTTCGAGATGCTCAACGGAGCGCACCGCGACCAGGGCTGGCGCGACGAGGCGGTCAAAGATGCACTCGACCTGTGCTTGGCCTGCAAGGGCTGCAAGAGCGAGTGCCCGGTGAACGTCGACATGGCCACCTACAAGGCGGAGTTCTTCGCGCACTACTACGCCCGGCGTCTTCGCCCGCCCGCGGCCTATGCAATGGGCCTGCTTATGTATTCCGCACGCGCCGCCGCGCTCGCCCCGACTATCGTCAACGCGCTCACCCGCTCGCCAGTCACCGGGCCGATGCTCAAACGGGCCGCCGGGGTGCATCCCGACCGTGAGGTTCCCCGCTTCGCGCCGCACACCTTTGGTTCGAGCTGGGACGCCGCCAACCACACCGACGGTCAACGGGTGATCCTGTGGCCGGATACCTGGAACGACCACTTCCATCCACCTGCGCTGAGCGCCGGTGCCCGTGTGCTCGAGGCTGCCGGATTCAGCGTCGGTCTGCCGTCCCGTTGGGTCTGTTGCGGGCGTCCACTCTACGACTGGGGGATGCTGGGTCAGGCCCGCCGCCTGCTTCGCCGCACACTGCGGGTCCTGGGGTCCGACATCGACGCGGGCGTGCCGGTGATCGGACTGGAACCCTCGTGTGTGTCGGTGTTCCGCGACGAGTTGCCTGCGCTGCTCCCGCACGATCGGCGCGCGGGACGCCTGGCGGCACAGACCTACACGCTGTCCGAATGGCTGGCCAAAGCAGCGCCGGACTTCGCCCCGGCCATCGGCGGATCGGTGCTGGTGCAGGGGCACTGCCACGATAAATCGGTGCTGGATTTTGTTGCTGAAACGGACCTGCTGCGCCGCTGCGGCGCCGAGGTCGAGACTCCTGAGGACGGGTGTTGCGGCATGGCCGGGGCCTTCGGGTTCGAGGCACGAAACTACGAGGTGTCGATGCGCTGCGCCGACCGCGCGTTACTGCCTGCCGTCACCCGCGCCGCGGAGGACACCGCACTAGTCGCGGACGGTTTCTCCTGCCGCGAACAGATCCGCCAGGGCAGCGGACGCGCACCGCTGCACCTAGCCGAAATCCTGGCGCATGCACTGGACGGAGATCGACGATGACCCCACCGAAGGATGCTCTGGCTGGTTCCGGTCAGTCGGCCGGCTCGCTTGGGATGGCCGACGCGTTTACCGCCATGGTGGAGAATGCTCATCGAGCACTGCCCCACAAGAGCGCCTGACACCGTGTCAGCACCGTCGCGAGCCAGGATGGGCCGTCGTGTCGTCGGTCGGCTCGAGACGGTCGTGGGTGGCGCAGCCAGGCTGAAGGCGGTGCTGCTGCTCGCAGGGGTGCTGTCGTTGACGAGTGCCGACATGGCGACCGTCGGCGCCATGGCATCGCAGCTGGAAGACTCTCTGCACATCGGTAACACCGATATCGGTTTGTTGGTCACCGTCTCCAGCGGGATCGCAGTGTTCACCACATTGCCGTTCGGGGTTTTGGCCGACCGCGTACCCCGAGTGCGGTTACTCGTGCTCAGCATCGTGAGCTGGAGCGTCATGATGGTGGCCTGCGCCGCCGCACCGACGTTCGCGTTACTGCTGGTGTTCCGGATTGCGCTCGGTGCTGCGCTTGCCGGCGCGGCACCGTTGGTCGCCTCGCTCACCGGAGACCTGTTCGAGCCGGGCGAGCGGGGCCGCATCTACGGCTACGTCCTGGGCGGCGAGCTGCTCGGCGCAGGTTTTGGCCTGCTGGTCTGCGGTGACGTGGCGGCCGCATCATCGTGGCGAGCGTCCTTCGGCTTGCTCGCAGTGCTCGGGCTGTTGCTGGCCTGGGTGATCGGACGTCAACTGCCCGAGCCTGCACGTGCCGGGCGCAGCCGTTTGCACACTGGCGATACCGATCTTCGGGCAGCGGTCGAGCTCGCAGCGGACGGGCCGACCCGACCAAGACGTGGCGAGCTGGTTGCATCGTCGGGCGCGACGCCGCTCGGTAGCGCGATCAAACGACAGCGGATCCAAGCCCATACCGAGCAGACGCTGCGCACCGACCCGACCCGGCAAGGACTGATGTGGGCGATCAGATACGTGTTGACCATCCGCACCAACGTGGTGCTTATCCTCGCTTCGGCACTGGGTTACTTCTACTTCTCCGGACTGCGCACGTTCGCCGTCGTATTCGCGAAGGCCCGCTTCGGACTGGGTCAGGGCGCGGCCAGCGCGCTGCTAATCTTCATCGGCGCGGGCACGCTCGTCGGTATCCTGCTGGCCGGGCGCGTCGGCGACGCACTGATCTTGCGTCACCGCGTTGATGCCCGCCCGCTGGTCGGCGGTGCGGCGTTCCTGTTCGCGGTGGCACTATTCATCCCTGGCTTGCTGACCCCCTCCCTATTGCTGGCCGCGCCACTGCTGTTTCTGGCCGGGGCCGGCATCGGTGGGGCGAACCCGCCCCTGGACGCGGCACGCCTGGACATTGTGCCGTCCGCGTTATGGGGACGCGCCGAGAGCGTGCGGACCGTGTTGCGGACCGCGGTCGAAGCGCTCGCGCCCCTACTGTTCGGCTACTTCTCGACCCAGCTCGGGGGCAGCGGCAGCGGTTATGGCCACCCCACCGCGGCGCAGCCGCACGCCGCCATAGGTCTGGACCACACCCTGCTGGTGATGCTCGTGCCGCTGGCCGCGGCCGGATTGCTGCTCCTGTTGCTGGCCCGACGGACCTATCCCCGCGACGTCGCGACCGCTTTGGCATCCGAGCGAGGCGTCTATGCACCAACCACGACCTAGCCAGTCGCCGAACCGGACCGGTACCCGGGCCAGAGCGGCGCCCGCTTCCCTACCAACGAAGGAGCACCCATGACCAACCATCGCGACGCGCAGCCCGGAATCGGGCCCGAACCCGCGTCGGGCGAGCAGTTCGACATCAGTCACGGCGTTCAGCGCGCCACGGTCGTCGAGGTCGGCGGCGGGTTACGCCAATACACCGTCGATGGGCTTGCGTTGCTCGACGGCTACGACGCGCGGGCTCGCTGCACCGGAGCGCGGGGGCTGCCGTTGATACCGTGGCCCAACCGTATCCGCGACGGTGAGTACACGTTCGCCGGCAGCCGCTACCAGGTTCCGCTCACCGAGCCGGACAAGCACAACGCTATCCACGGTTTCCTGCGCTGGCGCAACTGGAGCTGCCGGCGCCATGACACCGATCAGGTGACCATGGGCATCGTGCTGCGCCCGATGATGGGCTATCCGTTCAGCCTGGACGTGACGGTCGACTACCGTCTCGACGACGACGGCCTCACGACGCGGACGAGCGCCACGAACATCGGCGACCAGACCTGTCCCTACGGCACCGGACAACATCCCTACCTCACCGTCGGCACGGAGCTCATCGATCCCTGCTCCCTACAGCTGGATGCGCGTCGGTACCTGCCCACCGATGACCGCGGACTGCCGACCGGATGCCTCGACGTCGACGGCTCGGCGTTCGACTTCCGGTCCGGCAGAACCATCGGTAGTCAGAACATCGACTTCACCTTCACCGACCTCACCCGCGACGACGACGGATTGGCATGGGTGCGACTCCGCGCCCCGGATGGAACCCAGGTCGAAGTATGGGTCGACGGGAGCTATCCCTTCGTCGAGCTCTACACCTCCCACACCCAACCGCCCCCGCACTTTCGCACGGGGCTCGGGGTGGAACCGATGACCTGCGCACCGAACGCTTTCCGCACGGGCGAGGGGTTGATCAGGCTAGAGCCCGGTGAGACGAGCAAGGCGGCTTGGGGGCTCCGTCGAACCCACTGAGCGAAACCAGCCGGGGCGGTCGCGCACGCGGCCGTCGACGGATGTCGCGGAAGGACCGGTCGCGCGGGAAGGGGAGGTATGGCGGGACGGGTGAGATCGCACCCACTGCACAGTCTGCGTCTCGGACCGGACGCGTTCGCGGTGGTGATGGCGACCGGGATCTTGTCGGTGGCCGCCCGCGATCATGCCTACTCGCGCATCGACGGCCTGCTTGCGGCACTCGCAGCGATCATGTTCGTTGTGCTCTGTCTGGTCGGGCTGCTGCGGGTAGCTGCAGCGCCGGGAGCAATGCTCGGGCGGGCTCGAGACCCGGACATCGCGCTACGTCTGTTCACCTTCGTCGCCGCCTGTGCGGTTATGGGCGCATGCTTTTCCAAGCATCGATCGGTGACCTGGGCGCTCGCAGCTATCGCTGCCGCTGCCTGGCTTCTGCTGGTGCCGCTGGCCGTCGCCGACGTTCGCTCGCGGCCGTCCGCCGAACTGCGCGACCATGCGCACGGCGCCTGGCTGCTGGGCAGCGTGGCCACCGCGGGGTTGTCGATCACGGCGGCTGACCTGGTCACCCACACGAGTTGGCCGGGCTGGGTCGTGTTGTCGGGCGCGGGCTTGGTTCTGTCGCTGGCGCTCTACGTCGCGACGGCGTGGCTCATCAGCTGGCGAGTGTTGTCGACGCGGGTCGTTGCACTGGACGTAACCCCGGACACCTGGATCCTGATGGGAGCACTGGCCATCGCCACGCTGGCGGGGGTGCGCCTGCGGGACGCGGTAGGTCTCCAGATGGAAACGTCGTGGCTCTCAGACGCGATGTCGCCGGCGATCCTCGTGCTGTGGATCAGCGCTAGCGGATGGATTCCGGTCTTGCTGTGCGCCGAGCTGTGGCGGCTGTGGCGCGGACCCGAGCCGTTCCACTTTGCCGGTGTCTGGTGGTCGGCTGTCTTCCCGCTGGGCATGTATGCGACCGCTAGCCAGGCCACGGCACGGGCGTTACAGCTGTCCGGGCTGAGCACGGTCTCCCTCGTCGTGTTCTGGGTCGGTCTAGCCGTGTGGATCATCGTCGCGGGGGGCCTTGGGCACTGGATGCTCTCGGCCGCGTTCGGTACACGACCAGCGCGACACCTACGAGGGCGAACGGGGCCGGGTGGGCCCGGACTCGTGCGATGACCTGTGTCGCGGCCGTCCGCGTGAGGTGTGCGACGCGTACGCGTTCGGCGAGTAGGCCGAGTGAGTGGGCCACTTCGGCCGACGCGAGCTGGATGGTGTCGGTGAGACCGGCTGTGTCACGTCGGGCGCGGGCGGTGTCGCGAGCGGCCAACTCCAACCGACGGGTCGCGCTCTGGCCGGCGATTACGGCGCGGTTGCGGGTGTGCTCAGCAACCTCTTGCTCACTCGCACCGGGTCCGCGTCCGGCCAGCAGCTCCTCGCGCGCGTTGCGGAGGTTCGCCGCGACGCGTGCGGCAGGAGTCTCGCAACTCATCACTGGACCCGAAACTTCTCGGCGTCCGCGCGTTTGAGTTCCAAGCCCAGGCCAGGACGCGTCTGGTCGGGACGTAGTGCCCCGCCGGTCGGGTCCAGCGCGCCGTCGAAGATCAGGTTCTCGATCCGGACGTGGTCGTGGAAGTACTCCAGGTGACGCAGGTTGGGCGCCGACGTCGCGACGTGGGCGTGCAGGTTCGGCGCGCAGTGCCCAGAGACCTGTAGACCCGCCGCGGCGGCGACCGCCGCGACGCGGACCCACTCGGTGATACCTCCGCAACGGGTCACGTCGACCTGTAGGCAGTCCACCGCCTGCGCGGCGACCATCCGGGCGAAGTAGACCAAGTCGAAGCCGTACTCCCCGGCAGTGACGTCGGGGCTGACCTGATCGCGGACCTCCTTCAGACCGACCAGGTCGTCGGAGGAGACCGGTTCCTCGAACCAGGTGACATCGTGCTCGGCCATCGCTGCGGCGATGCGGATCGCCTGCTTGCGGGTGTAGCCGCCGTTGGCGTCGACGAACAGCTCGACGTCAGTGCCGATGACCTCGCGGGCGAAGCCGATCCGGGCGAGGTCCCGTTCGACGTTGTGTCCCCAGGACTCGCCGATTTTGATCTTCACTCGCGGCAGCTGCCAGCCCTGCACCCACTGTTCCAACTGCTCGCGTGCCCTGGCCTCGTCGTAGGTGGTAAACCCGCCGCTGCCATAGACCGGAACTGCGCCGTGCACGACGCCGAGCAGCCGGCACACGGGCGCGTCGAGCAGCTTGCCCTTCAGATCCCATAGAGCGGTGTCGACAGCACTGATCGCGCACGACACCAGCCCCGGCCGCCCGAGGTTGCGGATCGCGCGCACCATCGCCTCCCACGCACCGGAGACGTCTAGTACCTGCCGGTGCAGGATCGCCTCGGTAAGCACCTGCTCGATCAACGGTTGGCATGCTGGCGCGGCATAGGTATAGCCGAGCCCGGTCTGACCGCCGCCGCTCACCTCGACGAGGACCATCGTCGTGGATGACCAGGCCAGGGTTCCGTCGGCTTCGGGCTGGTCGGTGGGGATCGTATAGGTGCTCACTGCGATGTGGTCGATCGTCACAGCGGACGCGTGAACTGTTGTCATACGACAATGATACGAGTCTCTGGGCCTTCAGCCAAGGGCAGACGCCTGCTGATCTGTCAGGCCTCGGCGACGTCCGGCTCATGGAGGACAGCGACTGCCTCGCTGAACTGGCGAAGCCCTTCGGACAGGCTGACTTGAGCCTCGGGAGTCATCAACTCCATCACTTCGGCAAAGTCGGCCCGCCGCGTCGCGGCGAAGGCTGCAAGCCGGCGCCGCCCCTCCTTGCTGACGCTCAGTGTCACTTCTCGTCGGCTGCCGGCACTGATTTCTCGCGTCAATAGACCGGCGGCTTCGAGGCGGTCACACAACCGGCTGGCCGATGAGGGGATCGCGCCGAGTTCTCGCGCCAGGGTGGTGAGGTTCACCGCGCCGCAGTTGCTCAGGACGGTGAGTACGCGCAGCTGTGACGGTGGCACCCTGGGCACCGCCCAGTCCTCGGCCCGATCCCAGAGCAGGACCAACGCAGGGGCGTGTTCGAGCACGGGATCGACCAGTGCTTTGTTTGGCTTCGTGCGTCGTGTGGACATACCTACTCCGTGCCGCCGTCTTAGCCCCAGACGCCGTTGCGGCAGCGACGAACAGGTCATCAAACGATGATGTTACACAGCAATTCTTCATCTGCCTGTGGACATGCGGGCCGAATCGACTCCGGCTGCGGCGTGCTGCGCGAGCATCATGGATGACGCCGACCTGCACGGATCCGTACTTCAGGCGTTGGATCATGCGCGTCCGGATGCCGCCGTTGCGGTGTTGCGTCGTCTGCTCGCCGACCATCTCCAGGCCAGTCAGGTGCACCTCTTGCTGGCGAATTACCAGCTGACCGCGCTGCGGCCCATGCAGGATCCCGACGATCGCGCGGTGCTGACTGACACGCCGGCCGGCGAGGCGTTCGTGACCCAACTCCCGGTCGTACTGAGTAACGAGGCGGGGGCAACGGAGCTCTACCTGCCGGTGAGCATCCGCGGCGACCGTATCGGGGTCTTGCAACTGACGGTGCCGGCTGAACCGTCGTCACACGAGCTGGATCGACTGGGTGAGCTCGCCACCGTCATCGGGTACGCGCTGCAAGCCGCAGGCGGGCAGACCGATGCGATGGCGCGTGCTGCCCGCTCGCAGCGGCTCACCCTGGCCGCCGAGTTGCAGTGGCAGTTGCTGCCGGGGCGCGGCTGCCGTGGGCCGGAGTATCAGCTCGCCGGTCATCTCGAACCTGCCTACCACGTACACGCGGACAACTTCGACTGGTCCCAGGACGGAGACCAACTAGTCCTGAGCGTGACCGACGCGGCCCGTTCCAATCAAAGCGCGTCGCTGTTGACCACGCTGGCCGTTACCGCGCTGCGTAACGCTAGGCGCAGCGGGGCGTCGCTCGCTGACCAGGCTTGCATGGCCGACCAGGCCGTCTACGCCCATCATCAGGGCAAGCAGTACGCCAGCACGCTGTTGGTTCGCATCGATCTGGCCACCGGTCGGGCCACAGCCGTTCGCGCCGGATCTCCGCGACTGTTCATCCTGCGTGGGGACGACGTGCTGATGCCGCCGCTGGTCGATCAGCTGCCGTTAGGCATGTTCGAGGGAACCAACTACGTCGCGGAACATTTCTCCCTCGCTAGCCAGGACCGGCTCCTGCTGGTCTCCGATGGCATCCACGACGCCATCTCTCCGACGCGCGAACGCTTTGCCGATCAGCGATTGCCGCAGTTGCTGCAGGCCACAGCCAGCCTGCCGGTAGGGGGAGTGGTCCGGCGTGTCGTCGACGAACTGTTTGCCCACCGCGATCTCGCTGAACTCGACGACGACGCTGCCGTCATCTGCCTGGATTGGCTCGGCCGCGGGACGAACGAGCCCAGCCAATCCATCTCGCGCGCTGGAAACGCCCATCCGCACAGGGCGCCCGGCACGCGAAGGCTCACCATCGTCCCCGACGGTGAGGGCGGGGAGGGCGATCATCGCGCGGCCGCCTCGGTCGGCCTGGACGGCGAACAAGAGCGCTGACGCCACCGTGGCCTCGACGCCGCGGCAGGTGTCGCAGCCGGTGAGGTGCGACGTGCTGGACCCGCGTGACTGCGGCCCCAGAACAGGCCCCGTTGCGGAAGCAACACCGACCGCGTAATGTTTGTCATGCGGCAATGATTTGGTGATCGAGACATCACCTCCCGTCGAGTGCAGACACCATCTCGTACGGACACCGGACGTCGGTCAGCCGCAGGCTCTTCGCCAAAAGCTCGTGCCGAAAAGAAGGGAAGACATGACTGGAGCGACAAGAACGCACCCCATCGCTGTGATTACCGGGGGCACTGCCGGGATCGGACGGGCAACGGTGCGCGAATTCGCGGCCGCCGGCTATGACGTTGCCGTGCTGGCTCGTGGCCAAGCGGGCTTGGACGGCGCTGCCGCAGATGTCGAATCAGCAGGACGACGGTGCTTGGCGATCAGCGTGGACGTGGCCGACGAACCCGATGTCGAGTCTGCGACAGACCGCATCGAGGCCGAACTGGGCGCGATAGACGTGTGGGTGAACGTGGCCTTCGCCGGTTCGCTCGCTTTCTTCTGGGACACCACACCGCAGGAGTACCGGCGGATGACCGAGGTGACCTACTTCGGGCAGGTCAACGGCACCCGGGCTGCCCTGCGGGTGATGCGTGCACGCGACCGGGGCGCCATAGTCAATGTGTCGTCGGCGATGGCCTATCGGTCCATTCCGCTCCAGTCCGCGTACTGCGGCGCGAAACACGCGATCAAGGGCTTCACCGAATCCTTGATCACCGAGCTGCGGGCCACCAGGAGCAAGGTGACGATCGGGCTGGTCACCCTTCCTGGGGTGAACACGACCCAGTTCAACTGGAACCTGACCAAGATGCCGAAACATCCGATGCCGGTGCCGCCGATCGTGCAACCGGAGGTCTGCGCCCGCGCGATCCGTTTCTCAGCCGAGCATCCGCGGCGCAACATGTGGGTCGGCATCTCGACCGCCTACACCGTGCTCGGTAACCGCGTCGCCCCCTCCGTCGTCGACTGGTACCTGGGCAAGACGGGGGTCAACTCCCAGCAGACCGACCGCGACGCCCCGCGGTGGGGCTCTAACGTTTTCGAGCCACAAGACGCCGAGCAGGACCGCGGAGCACGGGGGGTGTTCTCGGCCAAGGCAGCCGAACACGATCCGGTGTCCTTCGTCGCTTCGCACCGGCTGGCGTCGCTGGCGGCTGTCGGTAGTGCCGTTGGCGTGGTCGGGACCTCGCTCGCGCGCCGCCGCAGCCGATGAACACGGTGGGGTATTTGGTTGGTCCGGGTGAGGGAGCCCTAGCTGATGGATGACCAGCTCGCCGTGGCGGCAGTGCGCGACAAGGACGGCTACGTCGCTATCGGCGACTATGCCGTGCTCGGCGACGGTCAGGGCGTCGCGCTGGTGGCTGCCGATGGCACGATCGACTGGTGGGCCACTCCGCGACTTGACTGCGCGCCGGCCTTCGCGGCCCTGCTCGACCCCGACAGAGGCGGACGGATCGAACTACGGCCCTCGGATCCTGAGACCACCGTGGCTCGCCGCTACGCGCCGCACACGAACCAACTCCTCACCACCTTCAGCACCGCAAGCGGTCAGGTCCTGGTCACCGACTCGTTGAACTCCGGCAGCGCCGGACCGTTGCCCTGGAGCGAGCTGGCCCGCCGGGTCGAGGGCCTCGACGGCTCGGTCCAGCTCGATTTCGTCATCCGTCCCGGCGACGGATTGCGAACGTGGGAACCCTGGACAGAGGACGATCTGCGTGGCCCGATCCTGCACGCCGGCCAGGTAACCCTCGGTGTGCGCTGCAGCCCCGAGATCAGCCTGGCGGTTGCCCACGACCAGGTGAGCGGGTCGTTCACCGTTGACGCCGGTCAACGCAGGGTGGTGGGCATCGTTACCTCCGAGGCCGATCCGTTGTTCCTGTGCGACGTCGGAGCGATCGACCACCGAATCGACGTCACAGCCGCCAGCTGGCGGCAATGGATCTCGCAGGTGAACTGGCACGGTGCGGGACGCGAGCAGATCCTGCGCAGCGCGCTCGCGCTCAAGACGCTGGTCATCACCGAAACCGGCGCGGTTGCCGCTGCCGCCACCACCTCGCTGCCAGAGAAAGTGGGAGGCCCAAAGAACTGGGACTACCGCTTCGCCTGGATCCGCGACGCCGCGCTGACCATCGACGCTCTCGCAGTTCTGGGCGTAGAGGAGGAGGTCCACGCCGCGGTGGCGTGGCTGCTGCACGCGATCCGCGACAACGGACCCGACGTCCACGTCATGTACACCCTCAGCGGCGCCGTGCCGACCGACGTTCGCGAACCCGCTGTGCCCGGCTACCGGCACAGCACCCCGGTCATGATCGGCAATGACGCCGCCGCCCAGACCCAACTCGGCGTCTACGGCGACCTGTTCGGCACCGTCGCGAACTGGGTGTTCGGCGGCCACGTGCTCGACGTCGACAGCAACCGGCAGCTAGCAGATCTGGCCGACCGGTGCGCCGACATCTGGCGTCACAACGACGCCGGAATCTGGGAACTAGGCACCGACAGGCCCTACACCTCGTCGAAGATGAACTGTTGGCGCGCACTGGACGCCGCTGCGCGGCTGGCTGAGGCCGGTCATCTGATCGGTACCGGCCACCGGTGGCGCGCGGAAGCCCACGTGATCAAGACCTGGATAGACCAGCACTGCTGGTCAGACACCAAGAAGGCGTACACCTTCTACGCCGGCAGCGACGATCTCGACGCCTCTGTACTCATCGGCGCCGAGATCGGTTTCGACCACGGCCAACGGATGTCGTCCACCATCGACGCCATCGGCATCGAACTCGGCGCCGGGCCGCTGCTCTACCGCTACACAGGTGTCCACCGCGAAGAAGCGACCTTTCTCGCCTGCGCGTTCTGGCGCGTCCACGCCCTGGTCAGCGTCGGACGCGTCGACGAAGCCCGCAGCCTGATGGACCAGTTACAGACCGCATTCAACCCGTTGGGACTGC
>JBDTFN010000150.1:0-13235 GCA_039937915.1 Jatrophihabitans sp.
CCCCCGTCGTGCGACAGCGACAGGTGGAGGTGGACCACGCCGAGTGACTCGGCCCGTGCGGCGACGGTGCCCCGAATCTCGAAGGACGGGCCGCCCTTGTCGTTCACCAGCACCTCGGCGTCGGTCCAGGCCATCCCGCCACCGGCGCCGAGTGACTTGGCCAACGCCTCCTTGGCTGCGAACCGGGCGGCCAGCGATTCCGCGGTGCGCGGCAGGCCCGCCGGGGTGCGCTGTTCGGCCGTGGTGAACAACCGGTCCGCGAGGGACGGGGTGCGTGTGAGCGCTAGCGCGAATCGCTCGACCGGGACCACATCGATGCCGATGCCGACGATCATGCGCTCGTGCTCACGCCCGGCTCCGGGGCGTAGTCGGAGAGGTGACCGGGGAACGCCGACTTGCCGGGGTTGAGATAGGCGAAGGCGTTGTTGACCGCGGTGGCGACCTCGCCGAAACCGGTGGCGATCAGCTTGACCTTGCCGTCGTAGTCGACGATGTCTCCGGCGGCGTAGATGCCCGGGACCGAGGTCTGGCCGGTCGTCCCGGTCATGACCTGACGCTTCTGGATGTCGATGCCCCACTCCATCAGCGGCCCGAGGTTCGCGGTAAAGCCGAGCGCGGCGATGAGTTTGTCGCACGGCAGCGTGATCACCTCGTCCGAACCCTTGACCGTCACCTCGACGTCGGTCACGTCCGGGTCGCCGCGCACCCCCGACACCTGCGCGTCGGTGATGATCCGGACCTTGGATGCCTTCAGCATTTCGACCGAGTGGTTGTGTGCGCGGAACTCGCTCCGACGGTGGACGACCGCGACTGATTTGCCGATCGGCTCGAGCATGAGCGCCCAGTCCAGGGCCGAGTCGCCGCCGCCGACCACGACGATGTCCTGACCCTTGTACACCGACGGGTCAGGGACGAAGTGCACGAGCCCGCGGTTGAGGTACTCCGAGCCGGTCGGCAGGGGGCGCGGGGTGAACGTCCCGATGCCGCCGGTGATCACGATCGCGCGGGCCTGAATACGGTGCCCGGTCGACGTCGTCACGGCGAACGCGTTGTCGCCGCGTTCGAGCCCGACGGCCTGGTGACCGAGCAGGTAGGCCGGATTGAAGGGCGCGGCTTGGGCGACAAGTTGTTCGACGAGGTCCCGCCCCTTGATCGCCGGGAACCCGGCTACGTCGAAGATCGCCTTCTCCGGGTACATCGCCGTGATCTGGCCGCCAGGCTCCTCGAGCGAGTCGAGAACCGCGACCGAGAGGCCCCGCACACCGGCGTAATAGGCGCCGAACAGTCCCACCGGACCGGCTCCGACGATGAGGACATCCACCGACTTCGTTGAGGTACTCGTCACGGTCGTCCTCGCTTCGCTCGATCCGATCGGCAGAGCACGATGACACTGGTTCGCTCGCAAGCCTCGCTCACACGACCGACCCTAACCCAGCTCGTGCGGTGTCCGTCGCCTACTCGACGGTGACCGACTTCGCCAGGTTGCGCGGCTTGTCGATGTCATAGCCGCGAGCCTTGGCGATCTCGGCCGCGAGCACCTGCAGCGGCACCGTGGTGACGAACGGCGAGAGCAGGGTCGGGACGCGCGGCACCACGATGAAGTCCTCCGCGAGCTCGCGCGCCGCGACGTCGTCCTCCTCGCTGATGACGATGGTGCGAGCGCCGCGAGCCTTGACCTCGGCGACGTTGGACAGCATCTTCTGGTGCAGGATCGGACGCCCGGTCGGCGAGGGCATCACGACCACGACCGGCAGACCATCGTCGATGAGCGCGATCGGTCCGTGCTTGAGCTCGCCGGCCGGGAATCCCTCGGCGTGCATGTACGCCAGTTCCTTGAGCTTCAGCGCGCCCTCGAGCGCGACCGGGTAGCCGACGTGCCGCCCCAGGAACAGGATCGCCGGCGAGTGCGCGATGTCGTGGGCAAGCGCCCGCACCGGGTCCATCTCGTCCAGAACCGACTGGATGACCTGCGGCATCGCGCACAGCGCCTCGTACTCGCGGATGACCTCGTCGCCGTACTTGGTTCCCCGTGCCTGTGCCAGGGCCAACCCGACCAGCTCGACGGCCGCAACCTGGGCCATGAAGGTCTTCGTCGCCGCCACGCCGATCTCGGGCCCGGCGTGGGTGTAGAGCACAGCGTCGGATTCGCGCGGGATCTGGGCCCCGTTGGTGTTGCAGATCGCGAGGATCTTGGCGCGTTGGTCGGAGGCGTGGCGGACCGCCTCGAGCGTGTCGGCGGTCTCGCCGGACTGGCTGATCGGCACGACCAAGGTTTGCCGATCGAGTACCGGGTCGCGGTAGCGGAACTCCGAGGCCATCTCGACCTCGACCGGCATCCGGGTCCAGTGCTCGATGACCTGCTTACCGATCAACCCCGAGTGGTACGCGGTGCCGCACGCGACGATGAACACCTTGTCGATGTCGCGCAGTTCCTGCTGGTCCAGGCGCTGCTCGTCGAGCACGATCTGCCCACCCATGAGGTGGCCGAGCAGCGTGTCGCGCACCGCGGTCGGCTGCTCGTCCATCTCCTTGAGCATGAAGTACTCGTAGCCGCCCTTCTCCGCCGCGGACAAGTCCCACGAGATGGTGAACGGGGTGCCCTTCGCGGGTTCGCCGGCGAAGTCGGTGATCGTGTACCCGTCGGTGCGGATCTCCACGACCTGGTTCTGGCCGAGTTCCACGGCCGCCCGGGTGAACTCGATGAACGCGGCGACGTCGCTGCCGAGGAAGGTCTCGCCGTCGCCGACGCCGAGGACGAGCGGCGAGTTGCGCCGAGCCGCGACGACGACGTCTGGCTGCTCGGCGTCGATCAGCACGAGGGTGAACGCGCCCTTGAGCCTGCGGCAGACGGCTCGCAACGCGTCGGCGAGCGAGCCGCCCTGCCCGGCCAGATGGGCTGCGACGAGGTGAGCCACCGTCTCGCTGTCGGTCTCACTGACCAGTTCGACGCCGGATGCCTCGATCTCTCGCCGCAGCTGCGCGTAGTTCTCGATGATGCCGTTGTGGACGACGGCGATGCGGCCGGTCGAATCGGTGTGTGGGTGGGCGTTGCGGTCGTTCGGGCGCCCGTGGGTCGCCCAGCGGGTGTGCCCGATCCCCGTATGGCCCGACAGATCGCGACCGGACAGTTCCTTGTCCAGATTCTCGATACGGCCGGACTTCTTGGCCACGTGCAGCCCATCGGCGCCGATCACTGCGACCCCGGAGGAGTCGTAGCCCCGGTACTCCAGACGACGCAGCCCACCCACGACGACGTCGAGGGCAGCCCGCGGACCGACGTAACCCACGATTCCGCACATGGATTCAGCCTAACGGTGCGGTCACGGCGAGGCGGTCGGCGACGGCGCCGGCGTGGTGGTGTCGTTCGCCGACGGCGTCGCAGTCGGTGTCGGCACCGTCGTGGGCGTGGTCGTGGGAGTGGTCGTCTCGGTGACCGCGGGCGCGGTCTGGGTGATGGTTGGCGTGGTGATGACGACCGACGGGATGACGGTTTTGGTGATGGTCGGGATGGGGGTGTCCGCGGGCGCGGTGCCCTGCGGACCGAACAAGGTCGTGCCGGAACCGGACTCGCCGCGCAGGAGGTCGGTCACGGGCCGTCCGGCCAGGATCTCCACGCTGGTCACGACCGCCAGCACGCTCGCGAACACTCCGGCCGCGACGAGGGCCAGCCGCGTCCACACCCGCGGCGACGGTCGTTCCGGGCGGGGCGCCGGCAGGGCCGGCGGGCTGTCCTGATCCCCGGACCGGTCGCTGTCACGCGAATCACCAGGCGCGATCGTCGGCAGGACCGAACGGGAGGACGGATCGACCCGCGCGACGCGTACCCGGTCCCGAGTGCTGCGCAACGACTGTCCGTACACCGCATTGCCGATCGCCGTCGCCACGCTGGCCACCGCGGCGCCGATGATGGTGCCGCTGACCCCGAGGTAGGAGGCCAGGAACGTGGCCGTGATCGCGGCCATGGCCGAGGCGGTCAGTTGTGTCGCGGACAGCCCGAACCGCGGCATCCGAGTTTTAGTGTTACCAGGAGTCATAGCTGTTTCAGCATGACAGGGCTGCAAGCGCTTACGCACCCCGTACTCACTGACCTCTAAGTCGGTCGGGAGGGCCGGAGATCATCGCAGAGCGGTGCGTGGCCTAGCGTGCAGGACATGCCCCTCACTGAAGAAGAACGCCACCGTTGGGAACTGCCCGGCGCGCACGAGGTCGCACCCGGCATCCATCGCATCCCACTGCCGCTGCCCAACGATGGGCTCAAGGCCGTCAACATCTACGCGATCTCCGACGGCGACCAGGTGGTCTGCATCGACGGCGGCTGGGCGCTGGCCGAGTCCCAGGAGATGCTCGGGGCAGGGCTGGCCACGATCGGGTACGAACTGGGCGACGTCCGCGAATTCCTCTGCACGCACCTGCACCGGGACCACTACACGCAAGCGATCGCGGTCCGTCGCACCTACGGCAGCACGGTGAGCGTCGGCGAGGGTGAACGGTCCTGCCTGGAACTCATGCGCACCATCGATCACCACCCGGACGTCGCGCGCATGCGCGAGGCCGGCGCGGACGAGATCGCCGACATCCTGTCCAAGTTCAAGGGTGAGCGCGACCTCGTCGACTGGGAGGACCCCGACCGCTGGCTGCCCAACGGAATCGACATCGACCTCGCGACCCGCACCCTGCGGGTCATTGCCACTCCCGGTCACACCCGCGGGCACGTCGTCTTTCACGATCCGGCCCACGACACGCTCTTCGCCGGAGATCACGTCCTGCCCCACATCACCCCATCCATCGGCGTCGAGCTGAACCGGCCACCGTCGCCCCTGCGTGACTACCTCAGCTCGCTGGAACTGATCCGGGCCATGCCCGACGCACGGCTGCTCCCCGCGCACGGGCCGGTGACCGACTCAGTCCACGACCGTATCGATGAACTACTCAGCCACCACGCTGAGCGCCTGGACGAAACCGCGGCGGCCGTCGATCACGGAGCGACGTCCGCCTTCGAGGTCGCCCGGGCCCTGGGGTGGACGCGCCGCCGACGTCACCTCGACGACATGGACCTGTTCAACAAGATCCTCGCCGTGCAGGAGACCATCGCCCATCTCGTCGTCCTCGTCGAACGCGGCTGGCTGCGCAGCGATCGGGTCGACGGAGTGATCCGGTACGTCCGTGCGTGATCGGCTCGCCGCCCTCGGCATCGGCGCGGTCATCGCGCTCACCGTTACCGCCTGCGGCAGCGATGCGGCCCACAGCGAGCCGGCTCGACACCCGCTGGTGGGGTCATCCTGGCGGTTGGATCACGTCAAGGACAGTCATGGGGACGTCGACATCCCGCCATCGGTCCTCGCCTCCCTCACCATCGACGCGAACACCATCGTCGGCCGGGACGGGTGCAACGCGCTCGTCGCCGGCTACTCGCGGGCCGGGGACCGGCTGACCCTGCGCGACCCACGCTCGAGCACGCAGGCCCTCTGCACGCTCACCGATCGCGCCCACAACGCCGCACTGGCCGCCGTGGACGCCGTGCTGCGGGCCAACGGACCGGATCCCCAGACCCACCAGCCGGTCCGAGCCAGCGTGTCCGGCGACGAACTCACCGTCAGCTACGGCGACATCGTCACCCTGCGACTGTCCTACGCCGGCCCGACGTCGGCCCTCGATACGCCCTCATCGACGGCCAGCCGTTCGCGGTGACCGGAGTGCGGCTCAGACCGAGCCGACGACCCCGGCGAGACGGTTCGCGATCGCATCGGCATGCACCTGATCGGCGGCCTCGACCATCACTCGGACGAGCGGCTCCGTCCCGGAGGGGCGCAGCAGCACCCGCCCGGCATCACCCAACTCCGCCTGGGCCGCGCCGACGGCGTCGGCCACTGCGGCCGATGACGCCACCGCGTCACGGTCGCTGACCCGGACATTGACCAGGGTCTGCGGCAAACGTCGGACCACGCTGGCGAGGTCGGCCAGGGACGCGCCGAGCGCGTTCATCCGAGCCATGACGTGCAAGGCCGTGAGCAGGCCGTCCCCGGTGGTCGCGAAATCGGTGAAGACGATGTGTCCGCTCTGCTCCCCCCCCAGGCTGAGATCCTTGGCCCGCAGGGCCTCGAGCACGTAGCGGTCACCGACGCCGGTGGTCAGCACCGTGATGCCGGCAGCACGCATCGCGTGATGGAACCCCAGGTTGCTCATCACCGTCGCCACGACCGTGTCAGCGCGCAGCGTCCCCGCGTCGCGCAGGGACAGCGCGCAGATCGCCAGCAGTTGGTCACCGTCGACGACGGCACCAGTGGCATCAACGGCCAGGCAGCGGTCGGCGTCACCGTCGTGCGCGATGCCGAGGTCGGCACCGGACCTGCGAACCGCGTCGATCAAGCCGTCGAGGTGGGTCGACCCCACGCCGTCGTTGATGTTGAGCCCATCGGGCTCGGCGGCGATCGTGGTGACCTGCGCGCCCGCGCCCCGGTAGATCTCGGGCGCGACGTGGGAGGCCGCACCGTGCGCGCAGTCCACGACCAGGTGCAGTCCGTCCAGGCGGGCGGGCTGCGCGCCGAGCAGGTGGGCGCCATAGCGCTCTACGGCGTCCTCGGCCACGCGGATGCGCCCGATGCGTGCACCGGTGGGACGTGCCGACGGGCCGGACCCGACCGCGGCCTCGATCTCGGCCTCGATGTCGTCGGGCAGTTTCCGCCCACCCGTGGCGAACAGCTTGATCCCGTTGTCGGGCATCGGGTTGTGCGACGCGGACAGCATGACGCCCAGGTCCGCGCCGTAGGCGGCGGTGAGCACCGCGACGGCCGGGGTGGGCAGCACCCCGACGAGCATGACGTCCGCGCCGGCGGAGGTCAGCCCGGCAACGACTGCCGCCTCGAGCATCTCGCCGCTCGCGCGGGGGTCACGGCCGACGACCGCGACCGGACGATGCGAGGCATCGTGGGCCACAAGCGTCCGGACCGCCGCGTTCGCGACCGCGAGGGCGAGTTCCGGGGTCAGGTCACCGTTCGCCAGACCCCGGACGCCGTCGGTCCCGAAGAGACCCGTCACGCCGGTTAGCGCTTGGAGTACTGCGGCGCCTTGCGGGCCTTCTTCAGGCCGTACTTCTTGCGCTCCTTGGCCCGCGGGTCACGGGTGAGGAAGCCGGCCTTCTTCAGCGCCGGACGATCCTCGGGCTCAAGGTTGATCAGGAAGCGGGCAATGCCGAGACGCAGTGCGCCGGCCTGGCCGCTGGTGCCGCCGCCGGACAACGTCGCGATGACGTCGTACTGGTCGACCTTCTCCAAGGTCACGAACGGCTCGCGGATGAGCTGCTGGTGCACCTTGTTCGGGAAGTAGTTGTCCATGGTGCGGCCGTTGAGGGTGAACTCACCGGTGCCGGGCATGAGCCGGACGCGGACGATGGCCTGCTTGCGACGGCCGACAACGATGGCCTTGATCGCGGCGGGAGGGGCGGAACTGGTCACTGGGACACCTGCTTGATCTCGAACGGTTGCGGCTTCTGCGCCGTGTGCGGGTGGTCGGAGCCGGCATAAACCTTCAGCTTCTTCAGCTGAGCCCGACCGAGGGTGTTCTTCGGGAGCATGCCGCGCACGGCCAGCTCGATGAGGCGTTCAGGCTTCTTCTCGATCAGCTGACCGACGGTGGTCTGACGCAGCCCACCCGGGTAGCCGGAGTGCCGGTAACGGAACTCGTTGACCTTCTGGCCGGTGACGGCGATCTTCGCGGCGTTGATCACGATGACGAAGTCGCCGGTGTCGACGTGCTGGGCGAACTGCGGCTTGTGCTTACCCCGCAGCAGCTTCGCGGCCTGGCTAGCCAGGCGGCCCAGGACGACGTCGTTCGCGTCGATCACGTGCCAGACGCGATCGATCTCGCCGGGCTTCGGGGAGTAGGTGCCCTTGTTCAGGCGGCCCTTACTCGTTGGTGCCTTGCGTGCAGGCGTAGATGGCATGGTGCAGCTCTTTCGTTCGGTCTTCACGCGGAACGCGCCCCCACGGTCACCACCCGCGAAGGCGGGCGTGTACCCCGGGGCATGGCCGGGACGTGCGACGGGCGCACGACAAGACTGGACACTACCGGCCAGACGGCGGTGCTTCCAAATCAGCGGTGCGGTCGGAACCTGGCGGCCAACGCCTCGTTTATCCTGTGGACGGGGTCCGCCGGCGGTCAGGAGCGCAGTGAACAAGGCTGATCTAGACAGGTACAGCAGCCGTCGCGTGCTCGAGCGCGCAGGTTGGGTGCCGCTGGCCTGCATCATCGGCGCTCTGTTGATCATCGCTTCGGCGAGCATCACCTGGAACACGTCGCCCTACTACGGTCGTAACGATGCGCGTGCCGCTACCGCCCCGGCCGCGACGAGCGCGAATGCAGGCACCGTCCCGGCGACTGGCGGGAAGTACAGCGTGAGCCTGTCCCCGAACCGCATCGAGATCCCGAAGCTCAAGACCGTCGCCCCCATCGTCAAGGTCGCCACCAGCGCGAACGGCGAACTCGAAGTGCCCGAGAATCCCAAGGTGACCGGCTGGTGGAGCCCGGGGGCGCGTCCGGGTGCAGCAGTAGGCACCAGCGTCATCACCGGCCACGTCAACTATGCGGGGGTGGACGGTGCCTTGGGCCACATCGGCAACCTCGCGCCCGGCGACAAGGTCGTCGTCCTCGGCAAGTACAACGCGAAGAAGATGCAGGTGACCTTCACCGTGGTCGCCGTGCGGACGTATCACAAGACCGCGCTGCCCTACCGCGAGATCTTCAACCAGAAGAGCGTGGGACGGCTGGCGCTGGTCACCTGCGGCGGGCCGTTCGACGCCTCGACCGGCAACTACCTGGACAACATCGTCGTCTACGCCGTGCCCACCAGCAGTTCCGCGGCCTGACGCTCACCGCGGTCGCGTCACCCGCGTCTCGTCGAAGACCGGTTCGACCGAGTCGTACACGCGGCCGTCAGCGCCGAAGACGACGAACCGGTCGAACGAACGGGCGAACCAGCGATCGTGGGTGACGGCCAGGACGGTGCCGTCGAAACTGTCCAGCCCGTCCTCCAGTGCCTCGGCGCTGAGCACGTCGAGGTTGTCGGTCGGCTCGTCGAGCAGCAGTAACGTCGCACCACTGAGCTCGAGCAGCAGGATCTGGAAGCGCGCCTGCTGTCCACCCGAAAGCGTCCCGAAGCGCTGCTCGGCCTGGTCACCCAGCCCGTACCGGCGCAGCAGGGACATCGCGTGGCCACGAGCTACGCCACGGCGATCCTCCCCGCCGTCCCACAGCACCTCGAGCAGCGTTCGGGCCACCCACTCCGGATGGGCGTGCGTCTGGGCGAACAGGCCGGGAACCACGCGGGCGCCGAGCTTCCACGCCCCGGTGTGGGCCACGTCCTCACCACCGAGCAGCCGCAGGAAGTGCGACTTGCCGGCCCCGTTGGCGCCGAGCACACCGATCCGTTCGCCGTAGAAGATCTCGGCGTCGAAGGGCGCCATGAGCCCTGATAGCTCCAGGCCCTGACATTCGATCGCGCGGACCCCGGTGCGACCGCCGCGCAGACGCATCGTCACCTTCTCGTCCTCCGGCCGGTCCGGTGGTGGCTCCTGCGCCTCGTAGCGCTCCAGCCGACGGGCCTGGACGCGGTACTTCTGCGCCATCACCTCGCTGCTCTTCGCCTGGACCTGCAGGGTGCGGACCAGTTCCTTGAGCCGGGTGCGCTCTTCCTCCCAGCGCCGGCGGACCTCGGCCATTCGTTCGTGGCGGTGACCTCGCGCCTCGTGATAGGAGGCGAATCCGCCGCCGTGCGTCCACGTGGTCGCGCCCTCGACGGTGATCACCCGGTCGGCCACGACGTCCAGAAGTTCCCGATCGTGGCTGACGAACAGAACGGTCTTGGACGTCTCGCGCAGCCGCTGCTCGAGCCAGCGCTTGCCAGGGACGTCGAGATAGTTGTCCGGCTCGTCGAGCAGCAGCACCTCCTCGCGACCGCGCAACAGCAGTTCGAGCGCGAGCCGCTTCTGCTCACCACCGGAGAGCGTGGTGAGCTCGCGGTACTTGCACTCCTCGTAGGGCAGTCCCAGCGCGGCGACGGTGACGGTGTCCCACAGAACCTCGGCGTCGTAACCGCCCGCGTCGCCCCATTCGGCGATGGTGTGCGCGTAGGCCAGTTGGGCGCGTTCGTCGTCCCGCTCCATCATCGCCAGTTCGGCCGCCTGCAAGGCGTCCCAGGCTGTTCGCACCTCGACCGGGCCGAGTTGGACGAGGAAGTCCTGCACCGTGGTGTTGTCGCGGACCGACCCGATGAACTGGCGCATGACGCCGACGCCGCCGACGCGGGTCACCGTCCCCTCCTGCGGCTGCTCGTCGCCGGCGATCAGGCGCAGCAGCGTCGTCTTACCGGTGCCGTTCGCCCCGACCAGCGCGGCCTTCACGCCCTCCCCGACGCGCAGCGCGGCCCCGGAGAACAGCACCCGACCGTCGGCCAGCACATGGCTGATGCCCGCGGCCTCGACATATCCCATGGCTCCAGTGTCCCTGGGGCGCGCACCCCGGTTGAGTGCCGGACCCACTCCCTGGGTCAAGTGGCGCACCACCCCTGGGTTGAGTGGCGGATCTGCGCTCGAGTGGCGGACCACTCCGCGCCACTCGGGGCGCGATCCGCCACTCAACCCCGGGGGACGCGACTCGGGCACAATCGGGCCATGTCTGCCGGACCGCTCGACGAGTTGATCGATGCCCTGCCCCCCGACACGGTCATCACCGACCCTGACGTCGTCGCGACCTACCGGCAGGACTGGGCGCGAGATCCGAACGCCGGCACCCCGCTAGCCGTGGTGCGGGCCAACGACACCGAAGACGTCCAGGCCACTCTGCGCTGGGCCACGAAGCACCGGGTGCCGGTCGTCCCGCGCGGGGCCGGGTCATCCCTTTCCGGCGGATCGACCGGTGTCGAGGGAGGCATCACGCTGTCCACCGAGCGGATGCGCACGATCACCATCGACCCGGTGACCCGGGTCGCTGTCACCCAGCCCGGTGCCTTCAACGCGCAGGTGAAGGCGGCGGCCGCTGCGCACGGCTTCTGGTACCCGCCGGACCCGTCCTCGTTCGAGATCTGCTCGATCGGCGGCAACGCGGCGACGAACGCCGGCGGGTTGTGCTGCGTGAAATACGGCGTCACCACCGACTACGTGCTCGGCATGCAGGTCGTACTGGCCGACGGCACTGCGGTCCGCCTCGGCGGGCCCCGACTCAAGGACGTCGCCGGGCTGTCGCTGACCAAGCTGTTCGTCGGCTCGGAGGGGACGCTGGGAGTGATCACCGAGCTCACGCTGCGGCTGCTGCCCGCTCCCCCGCCGGCGTCCACCCTGGTAGCGACCTTCGCAACCGTCGAGGCCGCAGCGGACGCCGTCGTCGCCATCACCGCAACCTTGCGTCCGGCGATGCTGGAACTGATGGACAACGGCAGCATCAACGCGGTCGAGGACCTCGTGCGGATGGGCCTGGACCGCAGCGCGGGTGCGCTCCTGCTGGCCCGCTCCGACGCTCCGGGGGAGTCCGCCGCCACCGAGATCGCACTCATCGAGGCCGCGTGCAACGCCCACGCCGCCGTGGAGGTGTTCAGCACCGCCGACGCCGACGAGGGCGAGGCCTTCGCGGCCGCGCGCCGGGCCGCGTTCCCGGCTATGCAGGCGCTGGGTTCGCTGCTGCTCGAAGACGTCGGCGTCGCGGTCCCCGAACTACCGGCGCTGGTCCACGGCATCCGCGAGATCGCGCGGCGCAACGACACGCACATCGTCGTCGTCGCCCATGCCGGCGACGGCAACACGCACCCGATCATCGCCTACCCGCCCACCGACGTCGCGGCCGAGAAACGCGCTCGCGTCGCGTTCGGCGAAATCATGGATCTGGCCATCTCATTGGGCGGAACGATCACCGGCGAACACGGGGTCGGCCGGCTGAAACGCGACTGGCTGCCCGGACAGGTCGGACCGGAGGTCATGACCCTCACGCATCGGATCAAGAACGCCCTCGACCCGGACGGAATCCTCAACCCCGGCGTGGGCTTCTGAGTCGTTCGAGCGGCACCGGGCATACTTCCGTGCCGTGACCCTGACGCTGCTCATCGCCGGGGCCCTCGTGGCCTTCGGGGACTGGGTCGCCGTCGACCGCCGCCTCTTCCGGATCGAATATCTGCTCAAACCGCTGACCATGGTGCTGCTGATCCTGGCGGCCATCAGCGCAGATCTCGGCCAGGCCCAGCCGTGGATCGTGGCCGGGCTCGTGTTCGGTCTGCTCGGCGACGTCGGGTTGATGCTGGCCGACGAGGACAAGGCGGACACGCCCTTCCTGGCCGGGTTGACCTCGTTCCTGATCGGGCACATCTGCTACCTGGCCGGGTTCATCCGCGTCGGCGTCCAGACGCTGCCCATCCTGGCCGGACTGCTGATCGTCGGCGGCATCGCCGGGTTGATGTTGCCCCAGGTGCTGCGCGGTGCAGCCGCCGACGCGGGGCGGGGTTTCGCCGGCATCGTCGCGGCCTACTCAGCGGTCCTGGGCGCGATGGCCGTCCTCGCCGTCGGCACCCAGCACATCGCCACGGCCGTCGGCGGTGTGCTGTTCCTGGTCTCGGACACGGTGATCGCGCGGGGGCGCTTCGTCGCCCCGATCACCCGCGGACCGCTGCTGGTGATCGTGACCTATCACCTCGCCCAGTTCCTCATCGTCCTCGGGCTGATCGAGTCGCTCTAGAGTTCCGTCCATGCCTCGTCGTCCCGCTCGATCGGTCCCGTTGCTCGTCCTGCACGGGATGAACGGGCCTCGTCCGGGGCTCTGGTATTCCTGGCTGGCTGAGCAATTTCGCGAGACCGAGCGGGACGTACGGATCCCGAGCCTGCCGAACTCCGACGCGCCCGTCTTGACCGACTGGCTCAATGTGCTGGACGCCGAGCTCACCGACCTGCCCGACGTCGGCTTCGATGTGGTCGCGCATTCGACCGGCGCACTGCTCTGGCTGCATCACACCGTCCGCCACGTCGACCTGCCCCGTCCCGACCGGGTCGCGCTGGTCGCACCGGCGAGCGGCGCACAGATCGCTGCGCCCACGTTCCGGGACGTGCCGCTGGACACCGACGCCGTTCGGCGGGCCGCCGAGGGCACCGTCCTGGTCGGCGGCGACGAGGACCCGTGGTGTCCCGAGGGTGTCGCTCTGGCCTACGGCTCGCCGCTGAAGATGGCGACGACCGTGATCGCGGGCGGGGGACACCTCAACGATG
>JBDTFN010000151.1:0-7192 GCA_039937915.1 Jatrophihabitans sp.
CACCGTCAGGGACTCGAACCCCGAACCCGCTGGTTAAGAGCCAGCTGCTCTGCCAATTGAGCTAACGGTGCCGGACATGCGATCAGCCCACCTAAGTGGGCTGATACACGACTCTAGCACGGGGCAAACGGTCCCCAGAGGACCATTCGCGTGGGTCAGCCGACGCGCTGGCCCCGTGCATGACGACGCAAGACCGACAGCCGTCCGCCGCGCACCAGGAACGTGCGATTGCCGGAGTTCCGCCGCGTGGTGGGCGCGGTGAAGGCCTGGGCGAACGCGAACTTGCTGGTGGCCGCCGTGAACGGGCGGGCCTCGGTGGTGTGCATGGTCGGCTCTCTTAATCGTCGGGTTGCGGGGTGTGCCCCTTCATCATGGACCTTCGGCAGATGAAAGAAAATTGCATTCCGATTACATCCGAGTGAAGCTGTACTGCATGAGCATCGATCCACGCCGACTCGTCGTACTGCGAGCCGTCGACCGGTACGGCGGCGTGGTCGCCGCAGCCTCCGCCCTGCGCGTCTCGCCTTCGGCGGTGTCGCAACAACTCGCCATGCTCGAGCGTGAGACCGGATTCGTGCTGGTCGACCGATCCCGTCGTGGCGGGCAGCGTTCGGTCGAGTTCACTACGGCCGGACGCCGCCTGATCGCCTACGCCGATGCGATCGTGCAGGTGCTCGAGGACGCCGAGGCCGAACTCGGTTCGCTCGCTTCGGCGGTCAGTGGTCGGGTCACCCTCGCCGCCTTCGTCACCGCCCTGCGCGGCTTCGCCGGCGAGGCGATCGTGTCCCTGGCCCGTGAGCACCCCGGCATCGAGTTATCCGTGCACCAACTCGACGATTCGACAGCGGTGAGTGACGTCGCTGCGGCCCGCGCCGACGTTGCGCTGGTCGAGGACGACGCCCAGCAGCGTCGTCCGGTCCCGCGTGGACTGCGTTACGAGTCGCTCTACGACGATCCGTTCCGCGTGGTCGTCCCGATCGGCTGGCCCGAGTTCGACGACCTGGCCACGGTGGCCGAAAGGCCGTGGGTCGACGGCCCGACCGACAGCGCCGTCGGGCAGGCTATGCGGCGGGTACGACGCACGAGCGCGCTGACGCTGCCTGCCGCGCACCTGTGCCAGGACTTCAGCGCCGCCCTCGTTCTCGTCTCCGCCGGATTTGCCGGGGCGTTCGTGCCCGATCTGGCCCTGCTGGCCAACGCGCCCGCGGACATCCGCACGCTCGCACTGCCCGGCCTGGGCTCGCGACGAATCGGGGTGCTCTACCGGCGCTCGCGCAACGAGCCGACGCCAGCGGTGCGGACCCTGCTCGGCCTGCTGCGTGCCGCCGCGCTGAGCGCTGCGGCGTCGTGAGCGACACTGCCTCGCAAGGGGAGCAAATGGCTCTGGCCCCGGTGTCCCGGGGCCAGATCTTGGGGCGAGTGACGGGACTTGAACCCGCGACATCCGCGACCACAACGCGGCGCTCTACCTGCTGAGCTACACCCGCCATGCGACGGCCAGGCCGTCGAGGCGCGCTCAGTCTACCTGGCCCGTCTCCCCAGTGAGAACCGCGTTGGCCGCAGCCCGCGCGTCGTCCAGGCTAGGGCCGGGTGCCTCGACGAACAGCGTCTGGCGGTAGTACTGCAGTTCGCGGATGCTCTCGAGGATGTCGTCGAGCGCCCGGTGGCTCAGCGCTTTGCGCGGCTGGGATTGATAGACGCGCGGGTACCAGCGCTTGGCCAGTTCCTTGATCGAGGACACGTCGATCATCCGGTAATGCAGGAATTCGTCCAGCGCCGGCATGTCGCGGGCGAGGAAGCCGCGGTCGGTCCCGATCGAGTTGCCGCACAGTGGAGCGGTTCTGGCCTCGGCGATGTGCGAGCGAACGTAGTCGAGGACCAGCTTCTGCGCCTCGTCCATCGAGACGGTGGATTCGCGTACGGACGTGGTCAGTCCAGACGACGCGTGCATGTCGCGGACGAAGGGGATCATCGCATCGAGTACGGCGTCCTCGGCATGGACGATGACGTCCAGACCGTCGTCGAGGGGGGTGAGGTCACTCGAGGTGACAATGACCGCGACTTCGATGAGGGCGTCGTTGCGCAGGTCGAGTCCGGTCATTTCGCAGTCGATCCAGACGAGATGCTCCGCGCGTTCAGTCACGTGCGCAGGCTATACGTCGTGGTTGAGTAGGGGCTCGTCCCGACCCGCGACTTGCTCGGAGGCCACCATGTCCGCACTGCTCGACCAGTCCGCCATCGATGACGGGCTCGCACCACTGGACGGCGACTGGACCGGTGACCCGGACGGGCTGCAGCGCTCCATCGAATTCGCGGACTTCCTGACCGCAGTGCGGTTCATCAACACCATCGCCCCGCGTTGTGAATCACTTGACCACCATCCGGACCTGGATCTGCGCTGGCGGCGGGTGGACGTGACGGTCGTGAGTCACAGCGCCGGCGGCGTAACCGCCAAGGACCTGGAACTGGCAGCCGTCGTCGATGAAGTAGCAGCAGACCTACCACTCGCGTAGTCCCTCACGCTTCGCTGCGCCAGGCGCTCATGCCGAGCACGACCAGTCGTAGCTGCTTCTCGGCGAGGGTGAGGATCGAAACCGAGTCCTCGGGGTGACGGTCTCGCTGATCGAGCAGGGTGGTGATCGTGCCGAGCATGGCCGTCACCATGAGATCGGCGACCATTTCCAGGTCATCGGTGGACCAGTTGAAGCCGGAGGTCAGCCGAGCGAGGTCGACGGTCAGGTCGCTGGTGAACAGCCGCAACTCGGTGGAGATGGCACGACGCACGGCGGCGACGCCGCCGTACCGCTCCCGGGTCAGGAAACGGAACTGGTCAGGGTGCGCCCGCACCTGCTTGGCCAGGACGGCCACTGTCTCGGTGATGATGTCGCCGTGCGCGACACGGCCCTTGCGGGCCTCGCGGAGCATCTGCCGCAGGGGGCGCATGCTCTCGTCGACCAGATCGACGCCGAGTTCGTCCATCGAGGCAAAGTGGCGGTAGAAGGCGGTCGGGACGATCCCAGCCTCGCGGGCGACCTCGCGCAGGCTGATCCCGGCCAGGCTGCGCTCGGTGATCAGGCGCAGCGTCACGTCCAGCAGCTTGCGTCGAGTCTGTTCCTTGCGTTCGGCCCGCGATCCGTTCTCAGCACGCGCCTCGGACGGTTCGCGGCTGCTGCCGGTCGACGAACGCTCGGGCGACGAACGGGACGAAGACCGCGACCGTGAGTCGCTCATGATCTGAGCGTACGCGCGTGCACTTCAGCGTGTGCGCTGACACCGTGTGGACCGTCACTCCCCGTCCTGGTTGACACTCTCGGGGATCTATAGCAAGACTGGTGAGTGTACAAACGTTCACTGAAACTCAGTGGCGTCACCACTTCTCGCGAGGAGACCCGCAATGACCATGCAGGCCACCGAGCACGCAGCGCCGCGGACCACCGCAAAGGCAGCGCGTCGCCGGTTCTCGCCCCTGTCCGTTTTCGAGGCACTCGCCACCCCACACGGCGTGGATCGCTACCTCGAACTCATCAATCCGATGCTCACCGTGCGCGAGCTGCGCGCCGTCGTCACTGACGTCCGGCACGGGTCGCACGACACCACGACACTGACCCTGAAGCCGACCCGGCAGTGGCGGGGCTTTCAGGCCGGTCAGTTCGTCGCGGTGACCGTCGACATCGACGGTGTCCGGCGCACCCGGTGCTACTCGCCGGCGTGCTCGCAGTACCGCTCCGACGGTCGCATCGAACTCACCGTCAAGGCCCACCCGCACGGCGTCGTCTCGAACTATCTCTACGCGCAGGCCCGGCCCGGCCTGGTGATCGGCCTCGCTCAGGCCGACGGCGTGTTCACCCTGCCGACACCTCGGCCGGACAAGATCGTCCTGCTCAGCGGCGGCAGCGGCATCACCCCGGTGATGTCGATGCTGCGGACGCTGTGCGATGAGAACTACGTCGGCGACGTCGTGTTCCTGCACTACGCGTTCACCGCCAAGCACGTCTCCTACCTCGAGGAGCTGCGCGAACTTGAGAAGGCTCATGACAACGTCCGCGTCGTCCTCGCCTTCACCGAGCAGTCCGAATCCGACGAAGGCACTCGCGGCGACCTGTACGGGCTGTTCCACAAGTCCCACCTGACGCAGGCCGCGCCCTGGTACGACCAGGCGCAGACCTACCTGTGCGGCCCGCCCGGGTTGATGAAGTCGATCCGTTCGTTCTTCGTCGCCAACAAACTCGGCGACCGTCTGCACAGCGAGGACTTCGCGCCGGCACCGGTCGTCGTCGACGCTTCGGCGGTCACCGGGGAACTCAGCTTTGACCGCAGCGCCAAGTCCGCCGCCAACACCGGCTCCACCCTGCTCGAGCAGGCCGAGGCCGCCGGACTCGATCCCGAGTACGGCTGCCGGATGGGCATCTGCTTCTCCTGCACCCAGACCAAGGTCAGCGGCAGCGTCCGCAACGTGAACACCGGCGAGGTGAACAGCGACCCCGACTGCGAGGTGCAGCTGTGTATCCACGTCCCGGTCGGCGACGTTCACCTCGACATCTGACGCCCCGACCCGCACACACTTCCCGCCCTCACCTCCGTAACCACAAGGAGATCATCATGAGTAAGACCGTCACCCTGACCGAAGAGCAGATCGATGAGCTCGGGCGCGAACTCGACGCCCTCAAGGCGCGCGTCGTCGACGACCTCGGCACGGAAGACCGCGACTACATCTACAACGTCGTCAAGGCGCAGCGCGCCCTCGAGGCCGGCGGCCGCGCGTCGCTGATGCTCAGCGCCCTGCCGCCGTTCTGGCTGCTCGGTACCGTCGCGCTGAGCGCGTCGAAGATCCTCGACAACATGGAGATCGGCCACAACGTCATGCACGGTCAGTACGACTGGATGCGCGACCCGGCCATGAATTCCAAGAAGTTCGAGTGGGACACCGCGTGCCCATCCGATCAGTGGCGCCACTCGCACAACTACATGCACCACACCTACACCAACATCCTCGACAAGGACCGCGACATCGGTTACGGGATCCTGCGGATGGACGAGACGCAGAAGTGGAACCCCTACTACCTCGGCAACCCGGTGTGGGCGTTCCTGCTGATGACGTTCTTCCAGTACGGGGTGGCAGTACACGACCTAGAGGCCGACAACATCTTCTCGGGCAAACGCAAGTGGTCCGAGAACAAAGAACTCTGGGCCGGTATCCGGGCCAAGGTCGGCCGGCAGTGGCTCAAGGACTACCTGCTGTTCCCGGCGCTGAGCGGACCGCAGTTCGTGACCACGCTGGGCGCGAACGTCACCGCGAACCTCGCCCGCAACCTCTGGACGTTCTCCATCATCTTCTGCGGGCACTTCCCGTCCGGTGTCGCGACGTTCACCCAGGAGGAGACCGAGAACGAGTCCCGCGGGGCCTGGTACGTGCGTCAGATGATGGGCTCGGCCAACATCACCGGCGGCAAGCTCTTCCACATCATGTCCGGCAACCTCAGCCACCAGATCGAGCACCACCTGTTCCCGGACATCCCCGCGCGTCGCTACCCGCAGATCGCGCCCGAGGTGAAGGCGATCTGCGAGAAGTACGGCCTGCCGTACAACTCCGGTCGTTTCTCCCGGCAGATCGGGTCCACCTGGGCCAAGATCTTCCGGTTGGCCGTGCCGTTCGGTGGCGGCAGCCAGACCGACCACACGCCTGCCGTTACCGTTGTCCCCACGAGGGAGACGGTCGCCGCCTGACGCCGTCGGGGTCAGTGGCCACGCAGGAGCGAGGACGACATGGTTGGCAAGTTCGAGATCCAGAAGGACACCGTGCAGGTGATCGCCGAGTCGGCGGCCACCCACGTCGGGCGGATCGCCACGATCCTCACCGGCGCAGTGCGCGACCTGACCCACGAGGTCGGCGAATGGGCGTCGGACGTGTTCGAGATCCGCGAAGCGGCCGGCCGGGCCCGCGAGTCGGAGTACGAACCGCTCGACTGATCCGCACACGACGAACGGCCCCGATCGACACCGATCGGGGCCGTTCGTGTTTCCGCCGCGAGTCTCGGCGGGCGAGCCTCGACGCACATCGAACGCTGTCCTGCTCGGGTCCACTCCGAGCGCAAACTGGGTAGGACGGAGGTAGGCAAAGGAATGGAGATCGACGTGACTATTCACGATGTACCGCACACGACGACCGACGCAGGGGTACCGGTCGCGAGCGACGAGCGCTCGCTGTCAATCGGGCCGGACGGACCGCTGGTCCTCAACGATCACTACCTGATCGAGCAGATGGCCACCTTCAACCGCGAGCGGATTCCGGAGCGACAGCCGCACGCAAAGGGTGGGGGTGCCTTCGGCACCTTCGAGGTGACGCACGACGTCAGTGGCTTCACCCGGGCTGCGGTGTTCCAGCCGGGGACCAAGACCGAGGTGTTGTCGCGGTTCTCCACGGTCGCGGGGGAGCGAGGCAGCCCCGACACCTGGCGCGACCCGCGCGGATTCTCGCTGAGGTTCTACACCAGTGAAGGCAACTTCGACATGGTCGGGAACAACACGCCCGTCTTCTTCATGCGGGACCCGATGAAGTTCCAGCACTTCATCCGTTCACAGAAGCGGCGAGCGGACAACAACCTGCGCGATCACGATATGCAGTGGGACTTCTGGACGCTCGTCCCCGAGTCGGCGCATCAGGTCACCTGGCTGATGGGTGATCGCGGCATCCCGCGCTCGTGGCGGCACATGGACGGCTTCTCCAGCCACACCTACATGTGGATCAACGCCGCAGGCGAACGATTCTGGGTGAAGTACCACTTCAAGACCGACCAGGGCGTGGAATTCATCCCGCAGGCCGAGGCCGACGAGTTGGCGGGCAGCGACGGGGACTACCACCAGCGCGACCTCTACGACCACATCGAGTCCGGTGAGTTCCCGAGTTGGACCTTGAGCATGCAGATCATGCCGTTCGAGGACGCCAAGACCTACCGGTTCAACCCCTTCGACCTGACGAAGGTGTGGCCGCACGCGGACTATCCGCTGCAGCAGGTCGGGAAGCTGACCCTCAACCGCAACGTGACTGATTACCACACCGAGATCGAACAGGCGGCGTTCGAACCGAACAACCTCGTCGCCGGGACCGGCCTGTCGCCGGACAAGATGTTGCTGGCTCGCGGGTTCAGTTATTCCGATGCGCATCGCGCCCGGCTCGGCGTGAACTACCGGCAGA
>JBDTFN010000152.1:0-18357 GCA_039937915.1 Jatrophihabitans sp.
GTCATGGACGCAAGCTGAGAATGCCCGGGACGAGTCGGGGGGACTGATCGACGCCGTCACCGACAAGCAGATTCTTGAGGCCTACCGGCTGGTCGCGCGCAGCGAAGCCGTGTTCGTGGAGCCCGCATCGGCGGCGAGCGTGGCCGGGTTGTTGATGACCGCGGCCGACGGACGTCTGCCGAAGGGGTCGACGGTGGTCTGCACGGTCACCGGCAATGGGCTCAAGGATCCGGACTGGGCGATCTCCGGGGCACCCAAACCGATCACCGTTCCGGTCGACGCCCATGCTGCGGCGGTTCACCTGGGGCTGGACTGACCCGCGTGGGGTTCGTCGACGGACCGGTCCGGGTGCGGGTACCGGCCACGTGCGCCAATCTCGGCCCTGGGTTCGATGCCCTCGGTCTCGCGCTCGGGCTCTATGACGACGTCCGCGGGCAGGTCAGCGACGGAGGTCTACTCGTCGACGTCGAGGGGGAGGGCAGCGAGAATGTTCCGCGCGACGAGTCCCACCTGCTCGTGCGGGCGATGTGGTCGGCCTTCGACGCGATGGCTGTGGCGCCACCGGGCCTCGCGATCGCATGTGTGAACCGGATCCCGCACGGTCGGGGACTTGGCTCGTCGGCCGCGGCCATCGTGGCCGGTGTGTTGCTCGCGCGCGCGCTGGTCGACGACGGGCCCGAGATTCTCGACGACGCAGGGGTCCTGGCGTTGGCCTGCTCGATCGAGGGGCATCCGGACAACGTGGCGCCGTGCTTGCTCGGGGGGCTGACCATCGCCTGGACGACCGAGGGCTCGGCGCGGGCGGTTCGCCGGGACCCGGATCCGGCGGTGGTGCCGGTCGTCCTCGTCCCACCGTTCGAGGCGTCGACCGAACGTGCCCGTGGCCTGCTGCCGGATCAGGTCCCACACGTCGACGCAGCGTTCGCCGCCGGGCGCTCGGCTCTGCTCGTTGCCGCGTTGACCGGTACCCCACAAGCGTTGTTCGACGCCACCGAGGATCGTCTGCATCAGCGCTACCGAGAGCTTGCCATGCCCGCTGCCTACGCGCTGGTGACGACGCTGCGGTCGCTCGGGCACCCTGCCGTGATCTCCGGTGCCGGACCGACCGTGCTGGTCCTGGCTCGAGGTCAAGTCGAGGCCGAGGCGGTGGTGCCGCACTCTCCTCAGGGATGGCGGGTGCTTCGGTTGCCGGTGGACTCCCACGGGGCGCGTCTTGTAGACGTGAGGAACGAGTGATCACCATCGTCGGGAATGCGTCCGGGTGGACCGGTGTTGCCGGTGGGAGGGCGAGCGTCTAGGCTCGTTCGCGTCAGGCATGATGGCCAGCGAACCACGAAGCTCGCGCCCAGCCCGAACTGATCCGGCCCGTTCCGATCGCTCACCCTTTTGGCGAACGTTCTGGTCCTGATCGATCCGTCGCCGCCTGATGCCTGAATCGATCTTCCCGGCAACCACGCCCGGGAGGACACGGATCTGGTCGGCTCACACCGGTCTGCTCCGTCGTAATCGGTCGCCCTCGCCCATCGCGACGACGACCACCCTCGGAAGGATCCGACCTGTGACCGACACCCAGGAGCAGACTCTGCCTGCCGCCGACAAGCCGAAGTCGGCCGCGACAGGCAATGCGCCTGCCGGCCGCGCCCCGCGCGCTGCGACCAAGCAGGGCGGACTCTCCTCGAAGCTGCTGCCCGAATTGCAGCAGATCGCCGGCGGTATGGGCATCAACACGGCGAAGAAGAAGAAAAGTGATCTCGTGGCCGCGATTCAGGCGGCCCGAAGCGAGCCTGCCGCCGCGCCGGCCGCAGTAGCCACGAAGACGGCAGCGACGAGAACGGCAGCGACGAAGACGGCGGCGCCGGTGGCGGCCGCACCTTCGGTCGCGGCGCCGAGGACCGCTCGCTCGCGGACCAGGTCCGGTGCGGCGGCGACCGCGCAGACTGCTCCCGCTGAAGCCTCGGCTCCGCAGAGCCACGCGCCGGCGACAAATCCTCGGCAGAGCGTTGGCGACCAACCCCAAGGTGAGCATCGCGGCGGCCAGAACCGCGGTCAGGATCGAACCAACGAGGACCGCCACACCCAGGGTGCCCAGGACCAGGATCGGCACACCAGCGAGGACCGTCAGAACAATCAGGGCGGCTCCGGCCAGGACCGCCAGAGCAATCAGGATCGTCAGAACAACCAGAGCGCTGGCAACCAGGGCCAGAACCGCCAGAACAACCAGGGCACCGGCAGCCAGGGCCAGAACCGCCAGAACAACCAGGGCACCGGCAGTCCGGGACAGAGCCGCCAGAACAACCAGGGTGGCAGCGCCCAGGGCGGCAGCGCCCAGAACCGTCAGACCACGAGCACCCAGCACGACGACGACGACGATTTCGACGGCGGTCGCCGCCGGGGACGCCGCTACCGCGACCGGCGTGGCCGCAACCGACCGGTCGGCAGCGGTCAGGGCAGCGGCGACGCCGAGCCGATGCTGGCCGAGGACGACGTCCTCGTCCCGGTCGCGGGTGTGGTCGACGCGATCGAGGAGAAGAACGCCTGGTTCGTCCGCGTCGAGGGGTACTTCGCCACCCCCGACGATGTGTTCATCTCGACCGCGCTCGTCCGCAAGCACGGGCTGCGTCGCGGTGACGCGATCACCGGCGCCGTCCGCCAGCCCCGCGAGGGCGAACGCCGAGAGAAGTACAACCCACTGGTCCGGGTGGACACCGTCAACGGCGGCGACCCCGAGCAGATCAAGAACCGGCCCGAGTTCACCAAACTGACGCCGCTCTACCCGCAGCAGCGGCTGCGGTTGGAGACCGAACCGCATATTCTCACCACGCGTGTCATCGATCTGGTGATGCCGATCGGCAAGGGGCAGCGCGCGCTGATCGTCTCGCCGCCCAAGGCAGGCAAGACGATGGTGCTGCAGGCGATCGCGAACGCCATCGCGGTCAACAACCCCGAGGTTCACCTCATGGTCGTGCTCATCGACGAACGGCCCGAAGAGGTCACTGACATGCAGCGCTCGGTCCGCGGCGAGGTCATCGCCTCGACCTTCGACCGCCGCCCGCAGGATCACATCACCGTCGCCGAACTGTCGATCGAGCGGGCCAAGCGTCTGGTCGAGATGGGTCACGACGTCGTCGTCCTGCTCGACTCGATCACCCGGCTCGGCCGCGCCTACAACCTGGGCGCACCGGCCAGCGGTCGAATCCTGTCCGGTGGGGTGGACTCGACGGCGTTGTACCCGCCGAAGCGCTTCCTCGGCGCGGCGCGAAATATCGAGGACGGCGGTTCGCTGACCATCCTGGCCACCGCCCTCGTCGAGACCGGCTCGGCCGGCGACACGGTGATCTTCGAGGAGTTCAAGGGCACCGGCAATGCCGAGCTCAAGCTCGATCGCAAAATCGCCGACAAGCGCACCTTCCCGGCGGTGGACGTCGATCAATCCTCCACCCGCAAGGAGGAGTTGCTGCTGTCCCCGGACGAACTCGCGGTGACGATCAAGCTCCGTCGGGTCCTGCACGCCCTGGACTCCCAGCAGGGCATCGAGCTTCTCCTGGACCGTCTGCGCAAGACCCGGACCAACATCGAGTTCCTGATGCAGATCGCCAAGACGACGCCCGGTCAGGACTGACCGGGCAGGTTCCGCGCGCGTCGGTATGGCGACGTTTGCAACATTCCAGACACGGATTCCGGCTTTCCTTCGCGTTTTATCAGCTTGTGTGGAACGGTGCTGTAAGCGGTTACTGTGCGCCTGGTCACAGGGCCGAATCGAGCACACCGACGAAGGGCGGATCACTCTTATGGTCTGGAAGAAATCAATGGTCGTCATCAGCGCGGCGACCCTGGCCCTCACGCTCACTGCCTGTGGCAGCGACAGCAAGTCCAAGGGCGGCGGGGGCGGCGGCAACCCGACGAGCAGTGGGTCGGCCGGCGGGTCGGGCATCGACCTGGCGAACCAGGCCGACAGCAAGATTAAAACTGTTTCGATGAGCGGCGACTGCGCCGCTTTCGGGCAGTACGGCAAGTATCCCAGCGGCACCAAGGTCACGATCTACACGTCGATCACCAGCCCCGAGATCGACTACCACATCAAGTCGGTGCAACAGTTCGAGAAGTGCACCGGCATCACGGTCCAGTACCAACCGTCCAAGGATTTCGAGGGTGCGCTGAAGACCAAGGTCCAGGGCGGTAACGCTCCCGACCTCGCCATCTTCCCGCAGCCCGGCCTTCTGCAGACCTTCGCCACCAGCGGCAAGCTGAAGCCCGCTACCAAGGACCTCACCAAGCTGGCCCAGAAGAACTGGGTCAACTCCTGGGTGGGTTACGGCACCGTCGACAAGGTGTACTTCGGAGCCCCGCTCGGCGCAAACCTGAAGTCGCTGATCTGGTACTCACCGAAGTACTTCAAGCAGTGGGGCTATACGGTCCCGACGACCTTCGACGAGCTCACCAAGCTCTCGGACAAGGCAGCGGCGGACGGCCACAAGCCATGGTGCCTCGGCATCGAGTCCGGTGACGCGACCGGTTGGGTCCTCACCGACTGGATGGAGGAGCTCATGCTTCGCATGTACGGCCCCGACGTCTACGACCAGTGGGTCACCCACAAGATTCCGTTCAACGACCCCAAGGTCCAGAACGTCCTGGCGAAGGTCGGCAGCATCGTGAAGAACCCGAAGTACGTGAACGCGGGTATCGGTGACGTCAAGTCCATCGCCACGACGCCGTTCCAGAAGGGCGGCCTGCCGGTCGCGACCGGCAAGTGCGTCTTCCATGCACAGGCCAACTTCTACGCCGCGAACTGGAACCCGGGCACCAAGGTCGCTGCCGATGGTGATGTATTCGCCTTCTACGAGCCGACGATCAGCGACAAGTTCGGCAAGGTCGTCGAGGTCGGCGGCGAGTTCGTCGGTGCGTTCGCCGACCGTCCCGAGGTGCAGGCCGTCCAGCTCTACCTGGCCAGCGGCGAGTGGGCCACGGCCAAGGCGAAGCTGAACGCAGCGGCGGGAACGTCTGGGTGGGCAACAGCCAACCGCTCGGTCGACAAGGCCGTGTTCAAGGACCCGATCGACAAGCTGTCGGTCGACTTGCTCACCGACCCGAACGCGACTGCCCGTTTCGACGGGTCGGACGCCATGCCGTCAGTGGTCGGCACGGGCAGCTTCTGGACCCAGATGACGCAGTGGATTCTGGGCAACGTCACGGACAAGCAGGCCCTGGACGCCATCGAGAAGTCCTGGCCCCAGTAGTTCGCCTGCACTACCGCGGTGCCGACGGTCGGCCTCCTTGCGAGGTGGCCGACCGTCGGTCCACCGTCAGTTCAGTTGCCTCGACTCTCTTGCCAGGGATGTGATCGTCGGTGGGTTGGCTACATGATCTCGCCCATGCCAGTTCGGCGGGTGGAAAGTTAGTTTTCGCGTTCGTCATGGTCGCGGCGTTTTTCGCGGTCATCGGACTGCTTCTGCTTCTCGTCGACCGCGCGCCGCGGGCGGGTCGCGAGAAGTGGCAGGCCGGGCTGTTCCTGCTGCCCGCGGCCGTTCTGCTGGGCATCGGGCTGGTCGGCCCCATCATCAAGACTGTCATCTCGTCGCTCACCTCTGCTGAGGTTGACCGGCAGGGATGCGTGCCGATCGCCACGAATCCGGGGCGGTGCGTCCTCGATCCCGGCGGCTCGTGGAACAACTTCGCGCACTTCACCTGGATCTTCACCAACGGCGACGCCCGCTCGGCGTTCTGGAACACCATCGCCTGGACGCTCATCGCGCCGATCGTCGCCACGCTGATCGGCCTTGGCTACGCCTACGCGATCGACAAGGCGCGCGGTGAGGGATTCGCCAAGGCGCTGGTCTTCCTGCCCACAGCGATCTCCTTCGTCGGCGCGGCGGTCATCTGGAGCTTGATGTACCAGCAGCCGTCGCAGAGCGGGCCGTCGGGGCTGGTCAACGTCGTCCTCAACTGGTTCGGTCTGGGACCGCTGAACTTCCCGACTACCGGTGGCATCAAGTTGACCCTGCTGATGATCGTGGTCATGATCTGGATCCAGGCCGGGTTCGCCACCGTAGTGCTGTCGGCGGCGATCAAGGCCGTGCCCGCCGACATCTCCGAGGCGGCCAAGATCGACGGCGCCAGCAACGGCCAGGCGTTCCGCAGGGTTGTCGTACCGAATATCCGCCCGACCATCGTCGTGGTGCTCGTGACCATCTCGGTCGCGACGTTGAAGGTGTTCGACCTCGTCCAGGCCTTCGGCGCCGACCGGTACAACGGCAACACCCTGGCCAACGCGATGTACAAGCAGTACCGCGATTCCGGATTGTCCTCCGGTAGCGGCGCGCCGCTCGGCGAGCACCGATCGTCGGCCCTGGCCATGGTCATCTTCTTGCTGGTGATCCCGTTCGTGGTCTACCAGGTTCGCCAAATGGTCAAGGCGAGGGCGAGCAATTGATCACCAGGGTGAACCACTCAGCCTCGATGGCAGGAGCGTCATGACCACAGTGATGACCCCGACCGGCGGTGCGCCGGCGGCTCCGGACCCGGATGCAGTCGTAACTCGACCGAAGGCGGCGAGTCGGGTCCGCAAGGGCCTGAACAACCCGTTCGCTTCGGTGTTGGCCATCGTCATCGGTGTGCTGTGGACGATCCCGACCATGGGACTGCTGGTCCAATCCTTCCGTGGCAAGGAGGGGCAGGACACGAAGGGGTGGTGGACCTTCAGCGACCTGACCTTCGGCAACTACGACCGCGTGCTTTCGGGCAACGGCAGCATCCTGAAGAACGTCATCAACTCCGTCGTCATCGTGATCCCGGCGGCGCTGATCCCGATCGCGATTGCATCGATGGCGGCCTACGCCTTGGTCTGGATCGACTTCAAGGGCCGGGACTGGCTCTACGTCGGCATCTTCGCGCTGCAGGTCGTACCGCTGCAGGTAGCGGTCGTACCGCTGCTGCGCTTTGTCGTCCAGGGCATGCACATCGGCAATGTCACGATCATCCCGCCCACTGGGCTGGCCGGCACGGTCGGCGCGATCTGGCTGGCTCACTCGTGCTTCGCACTGCCGCTGGCGATCTTCCTGATGCACAACTTCATGTCCGAGATTCCCCGCGACCTGCTCGAGGCCGCTCGAATCGACGGCGCGAGCCACGGGCAGATCTTCCGGATGATCATGCTTCCGCTGCTGCGTCCGGCGCTGGCCGCATTTGGCATCTTCCAGTTCCTGTGGGTGTGGAACGACCTGTTCGTCGGGCTCGTGATGTCCGGCGGGGACCCCAACATCTCGCCGATCACCGTGTCGATCAACAACCTGCAGAACTCGACCTCCGGCGCCGGCGGAGAGTTGCTCCCAGCCGCGGCGTTCGTGTCGATCATCATTCCGCTCATCGTTTTCATCTCGCTGCAGCGGTTCTTCGTCCGTGGTCTGCTCGCAGGCAGCGTCAAGGGATAAGGAATGAATCACTATGGCTGAAGTGCAGTACGTCGGTGCCTATTGTCAATACCCCGGCAACCCCACGCCGTCGATCAATGATCTGAACCTCGAGATCAAGGACGGGGAGTTCATGGTTCTCGTCGGCCCGTCCGGGTCTGGGAAGTCGACCGCGCTCCGGATGCTCGCCGGTCTCGAGCCGGTCAGCGACGGCGAGATCCTCATCAACGGCACCGACGTGTCGCAGATGGCGCCCAAGGACCGCGACA
Organism: Jatrophihabitans sp.; assembly: GCA_039937915.1. Classification (GTDB taxonomy): domain Bacteria; phylum Actinomycetota; class Actinomycetes; order Mycobacteriales; family Jatrophihabitantaceae; genus Jatrophihabitans. The sequence continues at coordinate 7,673 of JBDTFN010000152.1, forward strand.
TCGCCATGGTGTTCCAGTCCTACGCGCTCTACCCGCACATGAGCGTCGGCGAGAACATGGGTTTCGCGCTCAAGCTCGCAGGGGTGTCCAAGGCCGAGCGGCAGGCGAAGGTTGCCGAGGCCGCCCGGTTACTGAACCTGGAGGATTACCTCGAGCGCAAGCCCAAGGCGCTGTCCGGTGGTCAGCGCCAGCGGGTCGCGATGGGCCGCGCCATCGTCCGCTCGCCCGCGGTATTCCTCATGGACGAACCGCTGTCCAACCTGGATGCCAAACTGCGCGTCGAGACCCGCTCGAACATCGCGTCGCTGCAGGCCCGGCTGGGCACCACCACCCTCTATGTCACCCACGATCAGGTCGAGGCCATGACGATGGGACACCGGGTCGCGGTGCTCAAGGAGGGCGGCTGGCTCCAGCAGGCCGACACGCCACGCAATCTCTACGACCGGCCCGCCAACGCCTTCGTGGCCGGCTTCATCGGTTCGCCGGCAATGAACCTGCGCACCGTGCCGCTCGTGGAGGGGGGAGCAAGGCTCGGCAATATCGTGCTGCCGCTCTCGCCGGAGGTCATGGCCGCGGCGCAGCGGGAGAACCTGTCCGAGGTGATCTTGGGGGTCCGGCCCGAATCCTTCATGGCCAGTAAAGAGGCGAACCTGACCAAGGACAACGCCGCGACCGGGCTGAAGATCGAGGTCGTGCTGGTCGAGGAACTCGGCGCGTATGCCTTCGTCTACGGCCGGCTGCCCGACGACGCGCCGGACGCCAAGCACTACGTCGCGCGCTTTGACGGCCGCGTGCCGCCACGCATCGGCGACACGGTCACCGTCGACGTGCACACCGGCGAGGAACACGCTTTCCACCCAGAGACCGAGGAGCGACTGGGCTGAGGATGGGACGTTTTCCGGATCACTTCCGGTGGGGGACGGCGACGTCGTCGTACCAGATCGAGGGGGCCGTGGCCGAAGGTGGCCGCGGGCCTTCGGTATGGGACACGTTCTGCCGGGTCCCGGGTGCAATCAGCGACGGCACCACTGGTGACGTGGCGTGCGAGCACTACCACCGCTACCGCGAGGACGTCGCATTGATGGCCGGTCTCGGCCTGGACGACTACCGGTTCTCGATCGCATGGCCGCGAATCCAGCCCAACGGCACCGGGAAGGCGAATTCGGAGGGAATCGACTTCTACTCCCGGCTCGTCGACGAATTGCTCGACCACGACATCGCGCCCTTCGTCACGCTCTACCACTGGGATCTTCCGCAGGCGCTGGAGGACCGTGGCGGCTGGCGGGCACGCGATACCGCTGCCCGCTTCGCCGAGTACGCACAGATCGTGGCCCAGGCGCTGGGTGACCGGGTGCTGATGTTCACCACCCTGAACGAGCCCTGGTGCTCTGCTTTTCTCGGCTACGCCGACGGTGAGCATGCTCCTGGCGGCCGGAACCCCGCCGACGGTTACCTCGCCGCGCACCACCTGCTGCTGGCGCACGGGATGGGTACGGCCGCGATGCGCGCCGTGCTGCCGGCCGCGGCTCAGGTGTCGCTGACGGTCAATCCGACCAATGTGCGCGCCGATTCCGAGTCCGTGCAGGACCTGCAGGTCGCGCGCTGGGCGGCGCTGGCCACCAACGAGATCTTCCTGGACCCGGTCCTGACGGGCGTGCTCAGCGAGGAACTGGTTGCGGCGTCGGCATCCGTCACGGACTGGGACTTCGTCCAGGACGGCGACCTGGCGACGATCGCGGCGCCGATCGACTTCCTCGGCGTCAACTACTACTGCCCGCACCTGGTCGGGGCCACCCAGCGCGAGGGATCCTCCCGGTGGGCAGGAGTGCCTGACGCGTGGGCGCACGAGCAGCGCGGTCCGGTCACCGGCATGGGCTGGCGGGTGGAGCCGGCCAGCCTGACCGAACTGCTCGTCGGGTTGTCCGAGCAGTACCCCGGTGTGCCGTTCGTCGTCACCGAGAACGGCTCGGCCTGGCCGGATGCCGTGGAAGCAGACGGTTCGGTCCACGACGAACAACGAGCGGCGTACCTGAGCACTCACATCGACGCGGTCGCCGACGCCATCGCGGCCGGGGTGGACCTGCGCGGCTATTTCGCGTGGTCCCTGCTCGACAACTTCGAATGGGGTTGGGGGCTCTCGCAGCGTTTCGGGCTGGTCCATGTCGACTTCGACACCCAACGTCGCACGATGAAGACGTCCGGAGAGACCTATCGCATGATCATCGCGGACCATCGACGCCTGAGTGGACCTGCAGATCGAGGCCTGGAATAGCCGGTCCGAGGTAGACGTTCTGCATCCGTTTGGTCAGGCAGGGACGTCCCTGGCAGACTGAACGATCGGCGCTCGAAGCGCTGACCACCACCCGGCTCCGGTTCACGTCCACGGGCGACCCGGAGCCATTCGATTAGAGGGAACCAGCGACATGCGCGAAGGCATCCACCCCGAGTACGTCCTCACCAACGTGACCTGCACGTGCGGCAACACGTTCACGACCCGCAGCACGGCCAAGAACGGGCTTCTGAGCGCCGACGTCTGCTCGGCCTGCCACCCGTTCTACACCGGCAAGCAGAAGATCATGGATGTCGGCGGCCGCGTCGACAAGTTCGAGAAGCGCTTCGGCAAGCGCGTCCGCAACTCCTAGCACCGTCGACGGCGCCCCGTACGTCGAGTGGCGGATTGTGCGTCCAGTGGCGCATTGTGTTCCGCCACTGGACCCCTAAACCGCCACTCAACCCGCGTGAGGGCTGCCAGCAGGAGCGCGAGGGCTGCCAGCAGGAGCAGGAGAGGTCATTGAGCAGCCAGCCGGGCAAGCTTCCGGAGTTGATTGCCGAGTACGGCGAGGTGGAGTCAGCCCTCGCCGACCCGGCGATCCATGCCGACGCTGCGCGTGCACGCACGCTGGGCCGCCGCTTCGCCGAACTCGCGCCGATCAAGGCCCTGGCCGACGATCTGGCCAGCGCCCACGACGACCTGGAGACCGCCCTGGAACTGGCTCCTGAGGACGCCTCGTTCGCCGCGGAGGCGATCGCGCTCGAGGCCCGCATCGGCGAGCTCGAGGTGCGGTTGCGGCACATGCTGGTGCCGAAGGATCCGAACGACACCAAGGACGTCATCCTCGAGATCAAGGCGGGCGAGGGCGGCGACGAGTCGGCGCTTTTCGCCGGTGACCTCTACCGGATGTACCTGCGCTATGCCGAGCGTCAGGGATGGGTGACCGAGATCCTCGACGAGGAGACCACCGACCTCGGCGGGACGAAATCAGTCACGATCGCCGTTCGCGCCCGCAAGGCAGCGCACCCGGTCTGGTCGCAGCTGAAGTACGAGGGCGGTGTGCACCGGGTCCAGCGGGTGCCGGCCACCGAGTCCCAGGGCCGCATCCACACCAGCGCGGCCGGCGTGCTCGTGCTGCCCGAGGCCGAGGAGGTCGAGGTCGAGATCGACCCGAACGACCTGCGGATCGACGTCTACCGATCATCCGGGCCGGGTGGGCAGAGCGTCAACACCACCGACTCGGCCGTGCGCATCACCCACGTGCCGACCGGCACCGTTGTCAGCATGCAGAACGAGAAGAGCCAGTTGCAGAACCGCGAGGCGGGCATGCGGGTGCTGCGGTCGCGGCTGCTGGCCGCGGCCCAGGATGCCGCGAACTCCGCCGCCTCGGACGCGCGCCGCTCGCAGGTACGTACCGTGGATCGCTCCGAACGCGTCCGGACGTACAACTTTCCGGAGAACCGGATCAGCGACCACCGGGTCGGGTTCAAGGCCTACAACCTCGACCAGGTGATCGACGGCGCGCTCGACGACGTCATCGCGGCGCTGCAGCACGCCGACACCGAGGCGATGCTCGCCGGCGAGCAGGACTGAGCGCTCGCGTGACGGCGGTGCGGACCCTGCTCGCCGAGGCGGCCGCACGGCTGAACGCTGCCGGCATCGCCACGCCCAGGGTGGACGCCGAACTGATGCTCGCCGCCGCGCTGCACGTCAGCCGCAGCCGGCTGCTGACCGTCGAGGACGTCTCGCCGCCCGCCGCGCGTGAATACGAGCAATGGGTGCAGCGGCGCGAGTCGCGGGTGCCGTTGCAGCACATCACCGGGACGGCTCCGTTCCGGCACATTGAGCTCGCGGTGGGCGATGGTGTGTTCGTGCCGCGGCCGGAGACCGAACTGCTGGTGGACGCGGTGCTGCCGCACCTACGCGGCATCGACGCACCCTTGGTGGTCGATCTGTGCGCCGGGTCCGGCGCGCTCGCGCTGGCGGTGGCCGATGAGGTGCCCGCCGCGCGGGTGGTTGCGGTGGAGTGCTCGCTGAACGCGATCCGCTGGCTCACCGTGAACTCTGTGGACACCGAGGTCGAGGTGGTCCACGGTGACGTCCGTGCGCCGACGGTGCTGGCCGAACTGAACGGTCGGGTCGACGCCGTCGTGTGTAACCCGCCGTACGTGCCATGGACGACCGACGTCGCGGCTGAGGTGCGCGCCGACCCGCCGGAGGCCGTCTTCGCCGGTGCCGACGGTCTCGAGCTGATCCCCGCGATCATCGACTGCGCCGCGCGGTTGTTGCGGCCCGGCGGCGTGCTGGCGATGGAGCACGACGACGCCCACGGCGACGCCGTCCCGGCGCTACTGGTCTCCGATGGGCGGTGGACGTCGATCGCAGCCCGGTCGGATCTTTCCCACCGACCGCGCTATGTCGTCGCGCAGGCACGTTAAGGCAGGATGACGGCCGTGGCCCTGTTCTTCCATTGCGGTGACCCCGATGTCCGGGTCGACGCGATCGCCACTGCCGCGCATAGCGTTGCGTCGGGCGAACTCGTGGTGCTGCCCACCGACACCGTGTACGGCATTGGAGCCGACGCCTTCGACAACGTCGCCGTCGCCGATCTGATGCGGGCCAAAGGGCGCGGCCGGGACATGCCGATCCCGGTTCTGATCGGGTCGTGGTCGACCATCGACGGTCTCGTCTCCTCGGTCGACGGCCGGACCCGTGACCTCGTCGAGGCGTTCTGGCCCGGTGGTCTCACCCTGGTCGTCCGGCATGCCCCGAGCCTGACGTGGGACCTCGGCGACGCCCGTGGCACGGTGGCTATCCGGATGCCGATGCACCCGGTCGCCATCGAACTGCTGGAGAAGACCGGCCCGATGGCGGTCTCCAGCGCGAACCGCTCCGGTTCGCCCCCAGCCCAGACCGCCGCGGAGGCGCGCGCCCAGCTCGGTGAGGACGTTGCGGTTTACCTCGAGGACGGCCAGGCGATGGCCGGGATCGCGTCCACCATCGTCGACGTCACTGGTCCGCGGCCGGTAGTGCTGCGCACTGGCGGGGTCACCGAGGCCATGCTGCGTGAGGTCGTGCCCGACATCATCGGGACCACTCCGCCGCCGGAGGACGGGCGGACTGAGCATCCACGACCACGCCCTTCGCCCGGACGCGGCTGATGGCCACTCACCCCAGCCTGGAGTACATCCTGGTCGGGTGTGTGGCCGCGACCGTGACTTTCGTGCTGACCCCTGTCGTGCGTCGCGTCGCGATCCGGATCGGCGCGGTAGCGCTGCCGCGCGACCGTGACGTGCACGCGGTCGCCACGCCACGGATGGGGGGCGTCGCACTGTTCGCAGGGTTCGCGTTGGCGTTGTTCGTGGCCAGCCGGCTGCCCACGCTGACCGAGGCCTTCAATTTCGGACCTGAGATGCCGTGGATAGTCGGAGCGGGGGCCCTCATCTGCGCCATCGGCGTCCTGGACGACAAGTACGAACTGGACTCCTTGACGAAGCTGGCCGGACAGGTGCTGGCCACCGGGCTCATGGTGACGCTCGGCGGCGTCCAACTCGGCGGGATCGGCGTGCCGTGGAGTGACGCCACCTTCGTTTTCGGTCGCGACCTGGCCATTCCGCTCACCATCCTGCTCACCGTCATCACGATCAATGCGATCAACTTCATCGACGGTCTCGACGGGCTGGCCGCGGGGGTGACCGCCATCGCCGCTGGTGGGTTCTTCGTCTTTTCCTACCATCTCACCGAGCAGCGGTTCCAGACCGCCGGTGCGGCGCCGACCCTGCTCGCCGCGGCCCTGGCCGGCTGCTGCCTGGGCTTTTTGCCGCACAACTTCTGGCCCGCACGCATCTTCATGGGCGACTCCGGTTCGATGCTGGTCGGGATGATCCTGTCGGCGTCGGCCATCACGGCCACGACCACCGCGGACCCGCAGGCGTTCAGCCAGAACTTCGGGTCGTTGCCGCTGCTGTTGCCGCTGCTGATCCCGATCTCGGTACTCGCGCTGCCCTTTGTGGACCTCCTGCTGGCCGTCGTCAGACGCGTGCGGCACGGCCGCTCACCGTTCGCGCCGGACAAACAGCATCTGCATCACCGGCTGCTCGAGATGGGGCACAGCCACCGTCGGGCGGTGCTGCTGCTGTATTTCTGGTCGGCATTGCTGGCCTTCGCCGGGGTGGGCGCGTCCTACTTCGAGGGCCAGTGGTTCGCAGTCACAACGCTGTGCGTCCTGGTGGCGCTAGGGTTGCTCGTCTCGTTCGTCCCCCGACTGCGCACTCGCTCGGCCCGACGGCACACCCCGAGCGACACCGCGAGCGTGTGAGGGGTCCGACAGCGCGCACCCCGTGTCGGCAACACCCCATTCCAGCCTGTAATCTCTCAGGCGAAGCCCTGAAGCAAACGACCGGCGCCAGCACAATGCGTCGGCCCGCTTGGCCACGGGGTTCGCGGAAGCCGTCGGTGTGTCGAGCCGGCAGCATCGAACGGGAGTTGTCGCCACCGATGGCAGCGCAGTCACCGAGCTGGTCCAATTTGCTCGGGATGGGCGTGGTCGTCGCGGCCCAACTTCTGGTAGGAATCGCCCTCGGGTTGTTCCTGGATTCCCGGTTCGACACCAGCCCGGCTCTGCTCCTGGTGGGTCTGGCGCTGGGTTTGGTCGGGGCGGTCGCGTTCACGGTGATGCAGTTCCGCAAGTACCTCGGCATCGGCTCGAACAGCAGTTCAGGCAAGGGCATTGACCACAACGACGTGAGTGAGGACTGATCGTGGAACCGGTCGTCTACACCCCGGTGTCCGCCGCAGCGAACCTGCGTCGGTCGGCGGTGATCGCTGCCGTCCTGGGCGCGCTCGTGACCGGCCTGATGACCCTTGAGGGTCACCTGCTGATCGGCCTGTTCGTGTGTCTCGGCCTGGCCCTCGGCGCAGCCAACAACCTCATGTTGCAGAAATCGGTCGTGCGTCGCGCCTCAGGTGCGATCTCCACCAAGCGCTTCAGCGGAAGCGTTGCCGGGCGTCTGGGCGCCATCACGCTCGTGGCCATCGCGCTCGGCCTGCTCGTCCGCCCGGACGGGTTCGGCACCTTCGTCGGTCTCGCGGTCTTCCAGGTCCTGATGCTCGTCGGCGCCGCTGTGCCGGTGTTCCGTAGTCTGCGACCAACCGTATGAAGCCGTCCGTCGGAAAGTCGACCTCCACCGCCATGAAGAGCACCGACTGCATTCAAGGAGCAGCCCGATGATCGCGCCCATGGCCGGAATCGACATCGTGCCCGGTCACCACCTGATCGTGTGGAAGGTTGCCGGGTTCACGCTGCATGGCGACACGATCATCAGCTCTGTCCTCGCGGGGGCCCTGCTTGTCGGCCTCGGCTTTTTCATGCGTCGTCGGCTCAGTGTCCGTCAGCCTGGCGGGGTCCAGCTCTTCTTCGAGACCGTCACCGAGTACGTCGAGAAACAGGTCGAGGACTCGATGGGCGTCAAGTCCGCGCCTTTCGTGGTGCCGATGGCCTTTTGCCTGTTCCTGTTCATCCTGTTCGCGAACTGGATCGCTCTGATTCCGACCAAGGAATACGTTCCGCCACCGGCGTCTGACCCAAACCTCACGTATGCCCTGGCGTTTCTGGTCATCGTGACGATGCACGTGGTGGGCATCCGTAGGCAGGGCCTGGGGTATTACAAGCACATCTTCGAGAAGCCGCGCGTGCTTTTCCCGCTGCGCATCATCGAGGAACTCATCAAGCCGTTCACGCTGGCTCTGCGACTCTTCGGCAACATCTTTGCCGGCGTGATCATGCTCGCGCTGATCGCGGCGCTGCCTGCGTTCATCCTGTGGCTGCCCGAACTGCTCTGGAAGCTCTTCGATGCGTTCATCGGGCTGATCCAGGCCTTTATCTTCGCGCTGCTGACTGTTCTCTACATGAGCTCGATTGCGCCCCATGGCGACAACCACTCGGCAGAGAAGAAAGAGAAGAAACCGCACCAGGAAGCGGCCCACTAGCCGCGTTGCTCGTAGCACCGAATCAACCCATCAACGGATCGCAGATCCGCAGAGGAAGAGGAAAGACATGGCAACCGACCCAAACATTGTCGCCGGCGGTCTGATCGGCGGCGGTCTCGCGCTCGGTGGCGGCGCCATCGGCGCGGCAATCGGTGACGGTGTGGCCGGTGCCTCGCTGATCCAGGGCGTCGCCCGTCAGCCCGAGGCGCAGAGCCAGTTGCAGACACTGTTCTTCTTGACCGTCGGTCTGGTCGAGGCCGCGTACTTCATCAACCTGGCCTTCGCGGTTCTGTTCGTGTTCGTCCAGGGCGCGAAGTAGGTTCTGATGGCTGCCGAGCATGTAGTCGCGGCGGAAATTTTCCTGCTGCCGAACGCGACCTTCATCGCTGAGCTGGTCACCTTCCTGATCATCTTGTTCCTGATCGGGCGATACGTCGTCCCGGCGGCGCAGAAGGTGATGCGCGAGCGTCAGGAGATCATCCGTCAGCAGATGGAGGACGCCGACGAAGCCAAGCAGAAACTGGCCGAGGCGGAGAAGAAGTTCCAGGAGGCGCTTACCGAGGCGCGCACCGAGGCTGCCCAGATCCGCGAGAACGCCCGGGCCGAGGCCCAGCGCACGCTCGAGGATCTGCGTCAGCAGGCGCAGGAGGAATCGGCACGCATCATCACCCGGGGCGAGGAGCAGCTGGCCAGCCAGCGGGCGTCCATCGTGCGCGAGCTGCGCAGCGAGATCGGTTCCATCGCCGTCGAGCTCTCGGAGAAGATCGTCGACCAGCGCCTGGCCGACGATGCACAGGTCTCGGCGACGGTTGACGCGTTCCTCGCCGGTCTGGAGAGCAAGGACAACGCCGATGCCGGAGGGTCGAGGGCATGATGCGTTCGGCGAGCCGACAGGCCCAGGCGGCACTGCGTGAGCACCAGGGGACTGTCTTCGGCGGACAGGTCAGCGCCGCAACGTTGACCACGCTCGCCGCGGAGTTGTACGCGATCGGGAACCTGCTGGTCAGCCAGCCCCGGCTGCGGCGCAACCTCGGCGACCCGGCCACCAAGCCCGAGGGCCGTGTCGGCCTGCTCGAGAAGCTGATCAAGGAGCAGGTCGCGAAGCAGACACTGGACATCGCCTGCTTTGCGGTGGGCATGCGCTGGTCCAGCGCGTGGGACCTCGCCGATGCGATCGAGAGCGCGGGTGACGACGCGTTGTTCGCAGCGGCGGAGAAGGACGGCTCGCTGTCCAGTGTCGAGGACGAACTGTTCCGCTTCGAGCGGATCCTGCAGGGCGAAAGCGGACTGGCCGGGGTACTGGACGAGTTCACCGCCGACACTGCTCGGCGCACCGGGCTCATCGACACACTGCTCGAGGGCAAGGCGGCCTCGATCACTATCGCGCTGCTGCACCATGCGGTGGCCAGCCAGCGCAAGCGCAGTGTCGGTCTGGCCATCGACGACCTGCTCGAGCAGGCCGCCGCCCGTCAGGAGCGTTCGGTGGCCCGGGTCATCTCGGCCCAACCGCTGACCGAGCAGCAGCAGGACCGGCTGGCCAAGGCGTTGTCACAGACCTATGACCGGCCGATCAGCGTGCGCACAGCGCTTGACCCGACGCTGCGCGGCGGGGTGGTCGTCCGGGTCGGGGACGAGGTCATCGACGGCAGCATCGCGACCCGGATCACGAACGCGCGAACGTTGCTCGCCGGCTGATCGCAGCCTTCGCATGAGACTCGCTCCGCACCAAGCACGGCCCGCACCGACGAACACAGGTTCATACGCAAGCTTTTACGCAGCAGATTCCAGACTCGCGAGATTCAGACCCAGAGATTTGAGGAAACGTTCATGGCAGAGCTGACGATCTCCGCCGACGAGATTCGTAGTGCGATCGAGAGCTACGTCTCGTCCTACACGCCTGAGGCCTCGCGTGACGAGGTCGGGGTGGTTGCCGAGACCGGTGACGGCATCGCCCGTGTCGAGGGCCTGCCGAGCGCGATGACCAACGAGCTGCTCGAGTTCGAGGGCGGCACGCTCGGTATCGCTTTGAACCTCGACATCCGCGATATCGGTGTCGTGATTCTCGGTGACGCGTCCCGGATCGAGGAGGGTCAGCAGGTCAAGAGCACCGGCGAGATTCTCTCCGTCCCGGTCGGCGACGCCTACCTGGGCCGCGTGGTGAACCCGCTCGGCAACCCGATCGACGGCCAGGGCGAGATCGAGTCCGACGAGCGTCGCGCGTTGGAGCTCCAGGCTCCGACCGTGGTAGAGCGCCAAGAGGTCCGTGAGCCGCTGCTGACCGGGATCAAGGCCATCGATGCGATGACCGCCATCGGACGTGGTCAGCGCCAGCTGATCATCGGCGACCGGCAGACCGGTAAGACCACGGTGTGCCTGGACGCGATCATCAACCAGCGTGACAACTGGAAGACCGGCGACCCGAAGA
>JBDTFN010000153.1:0-7817 GCA_039937915.1 Jatrophihabitans sp.
CGCACCTCGCTGACGTGCCGGTCGAGTTGGCCGAAGACCGCGGGCAGGTCGGCACCGGCGCTGAAAGCGGTGCCCGCGCCGGTCACCACCAGCACCCGGGCCTCGGCGTCGGCGGCCACTTCGTCGACCGCCCCGCCGAGTTCGGCCTGCAGGGTCGGGGACAGCGCGTTGCGCCGGTCCGGGTCGTTGAGGGTGAGGACGCGCACGCCCTCGGTGTCAGTGTGTTCGAGGGTCACCAGGCTCATGCCGGGATCCTATGAGCCGTAGGCCAGTTCGCCCTATGCGCTCCCCGACGGACTCGGAAGGCGGCGCAGAACCTCGGCCAAGGTCGTGTCGACCTTGTCGAAACGCTGATCGATCCCGACCAGATGCTGGTCCACCCCGTCGAAACGCTGCGTGTGCTCGTGCTGGATGGACCTCATCTCGGTAATGAGGTCGTAGATCGAATCTCTATCGTTTTCCAACCGAGACACCCGGAGCTCAAGCTGGGGATCGCTGGTCATGTGGCCACCGTAGGCCGCGTAGGTGCGACCCGCTAGCCACCAGCGCGCGGCTGTGGAAAACCCGTGCGTCAGAACAGACGATCCTCGACGTTGTCGATACCCCGCAGCGCTGCATAGTCCAGCGTCACGCAGCGAATACCGCGATCCTGCGCGAGCGTGCGCGCCTGAGGCTTGATCTCCTGGGCAGCGAACACCCCCTGGACCGGCGCGAGCAGCGGGTCCCGGTTGAGCAGTTCCAGGTAACGGGTGAGTTGTTCGACGCCGTCGATCTCGCCCCGGCGTTTGATCTCGACGGCCACGGCGATGCCGGCTGGGTCGCGGGCGAGAATGTCGACCGGTCCGATCGGGGTGGGGAACTCACGACGGACGAGGCGGTACCCCTCCCCGAGCGTGTGAATATGTTCGGCCAGCAGCTTCTGCAGGTGCGCCTCGACACCGTCCTTGACCAACCCGGGGTCGACGCCGAGCTCGTGGGCCGAGTCGTGCTCGATCGATTCGATCGTGATGACCAGCCGATCCCCGGACTTGGCGGTGACCGTCCAGACCAAGCCGTCCTCGACCAACCGGCACGGCGGGCTCATCCAGTTCAACGGCTTGTACGAGCCGCCGTCGGAGTGCACGAGCACCGAACCGTCAGCCTTGACCAGCAGCAGACGGCTGGCCAGCGGCAGGTGCGCGGTCAATCGGCCGACGTAGTCCACGCTGCAGCGAGCGATCACAAGGCGCACGAGACGCGACGCTACCGGCAGCCGCGCCGGGTAGGCCAACGGCATGAACACCGCGCTCGACGTCGTCCGGTCAGGCCCGGGCCTCCTCGATGGCATCGACGATCTGGCCGAGCATGTCGGTGATCTCGAAGTCCTTGGGCGTGAACACCCGGGCTACCCCGGCTGCGCGCAGGATCTTCGCGTCCGCCACCGGGATGATCCCGCCGGCGATGACCGGCACATCGGTGAGGTCGGCGGCCTTGAGGCCGGCCAGCACCGCTGGGACGGCCGACAGGTGCGAGCCGGACAGGATGGACAGCCCAACGACATCGACGTCCTCCTCCACCGCCGCCGCAACGATCTGCGCGGCGGTGAGCCGGATGCCGGAGTAGACGACCTCGAACCCGGCGTCCCTGGCGCGCACCGCGATCTGCTCTGCGCCGTTGGAGTGTCCGTCCAGACCGGGCTTTCCGACGAGGAACTTCAGCGGACGCCCTAGCTGCTCACCGAGCGCCTTGACCCGCTGCTGTACCTCGCGCAGCGAGCCCTCGTGCCCGCCGCCGCTGGCACCGGAGACCCCTGTGGGCGGGCGGTACTCGCCGAAGACCTCGCGCAGCTCGCCGGACCACTCACCGACGGTGACGCCGGCTCGGGCGCAGGCCAGTGAGGCCTCCATCAGGTTGATGTCGGTCTTCGCCGCGTCCCGCAGGGTGCGCAGCGCCTCATCGACGGCTGCGGCGTCTCGCTCAGCCCGCCAGGCCTCGATCGCCTTCTTGGCTGCCTCCTCAACGGCCGGGTCGACGGAGAGGATGCCGCCGTCGTCACCGCTGACGAGCGGGTTCGGCTCGCTCTCGGTGAACTTGTTGACACCGACGACGATGTCCTCGCCAGATTCCATCCGTCGCCTACGCAGCGCCAGCGAAGAGACCAGGGACGACTTCGGATAGCCGGACTCGACGGCGTCGACCGCACCGCCCATCTCGAGGATCTTTGCGATTTCGGTCTTCGCGCCGGACTTGATCTCGGCCACTTTGGCCTCCACCACTGGCGAGCCCTCGAACAAGTCGTCGTACTCGAGCAGGTCGGACTCGAAGGCGAGCACCTGCTGCATGCGCAGCGACCATTGCTGGTCCCAGGCCCGCGGCAGGCCGAGCGCCTCGTTCCAGGCCGGAAGTTGCACGGCGCGGGCGCGGGCGCCTTTGCTCATCGTGACCGCGAGCATTTCGAGCAGGATCCGGTAGACGTTGTTCTCCGGCTGGGCCTCGGTCAGCCCCAGCGAGTTGACCTGAACCCCGTACCGGAAACGCCGTTGCTTGGGGTTCTGCACCCCATACCGCTCGAGGGTGATCTCGTCCCACAGTTCACCGAAAGCGCGCAGCTTGCACATCTCCTCGATGAACCGAACGCCGGCGTTGACGAAGAAGGAGATACGCGCGACGACGTCGCCGAACTTGTCCTCCGGCACCTGGCCGGAAGCCTTGACCGAGTCCAACACGGCGATCGCCGTGCTGAGCGCGAAGGAGACCTCCTGCACGGGCGTTGCACCCGCCTCCTGCAGGTGATAGCTGCAGACGTTGATCGGGTTCCACTTGGGCACATTGGCCACGGTGTAGGCGATCATGTCGGTGATCAGCCGCATCGATGGCGCCGGCGGGAACACGTAGGTGCCTCGCGACAGATACTCCTTGATGATGTCGTTCTGCGTCGTGCCGGACAGCTTCCCGAAGTCCGCGTCGTGTTCCTGAGCGACAGTCAGGTAGAGCGCCAGCATGTACATCGCCGGCGCGTTGATCGTCATGGAGGTGTTCATCTGCTCCATGGGAATCTGGTCGAACAGAGTGCGGACGTCGCCGACGTGCGAGATCGGTACGCCCACCTTGCCGACCTCGCCGCGGGCGAGTTCGGCGTCCGGGTCGTAGCCGGTCTGCGTCGGCAGATCGAAGGCGACCGAGAGTCCGGTCTGGCCCTTGCCGAGGTTGCGCCGGTACAGCGCGTTCGACGCCTCGGCCGAGGAGTGGCCTGCGTAGGTACGCATCAGCCACGGCTTGTCGCGCTCATCGTCCGAGGGGAACGGCATCGGGCACCTCCATTGGGTAACCGGAGGAGTTTATTCGCACCCGCCAGGTTTCACCCCGGTCACTGTGGCCTACCTCGCACGCGGGCAGCAGTTGTGCGGCCCCCTCTCGGCGGGGGGATGATTGAACCGTGGGCAACGATCCGAGAGCGGGCTTCGCGGCCGTTCTCATAGTCTTACTTCTGGCGCTGGTGCTGCGGTGGGTGTTCAAGCCGTCCCGCCCGGGTGGTGGCGTCCGGCCGGTGGACGCCGCCGACTCGCCGAATCTCGGCCTGCTGAGCGTCGTCCGCAGCGGCCTGGGTCGGCAGGAGGCCCTGCGGCAACGTGCCGTGCTGCAGGACGCCGGCATTCGCTCCTCGATGTCCAAACGCAGGGACGGACTGCTGGACGTCCTGGTGTTCCACGGCGACGTGGACGCGGCTCGTCTGCTGCTGAACAGCTAGGAGTCACGGCGGGGCGATGAACGTCGCGCCCCGGCTCCGGCATACCCTCGACAGGTGAATTCCCAGCACGCGCCGCTTTCCTGCACCCGCGCCGAACGCGGCCAGGCGTGGGCTGTGCACCTGTTCACCACCGTCGGTGTGATCGTCGGCGGCCTCGCTCTGCAGGCCGTCCTCGACGGCCGTCCGGGCCGGGCCATCCTTTATCTGCTGATCACGATGGTGATCGACGGTGTGGACGGACCGGTGGCCCGCGCGCTCGGAGTGAAGGAACGGCTTCCGCAGATCGACGGCTACGTGCTGGACCTCGTCATCGACTTCGTCACCTGCGTGATCGTGCCCGCCGCATTCATGTACCAGTTCGAGGTCGTCCCGCGCAACGCCTTCGGCCTGGCCGTGCTGGGACTGCTCGTCCTCACCTCGGCCATCTGGTTCTCCCGCACCGACATGATGACCGAGGACAACTTCTTTCGTGGTTTCCCCGCCGCGTGGAACATGGTCGGTCCATTGCTGTGGGTCATTGAGGCCAACAAGGGCTTCGGTGCGGCCATGACGATCTTGTTCTCAGTGCTGTCGCTGACCAACATGCCCTACCCGCACATCGTCCGCGCAAAGTTCATGCGGCCGCTGACCCTGCTCGCGGCGACGGTGTGGCTGGGCGGGCTGGCAGTGGGTGCCGCGCTTTACCCCCACCACCCGACGTGGCTGAAGGTCGCGCTGCTGGCCAGCGTTGCCTATTACCTGCTGCTTGCACTCGTGAAAACCGTGCACGACCATCGCGTTCGGCACGCGCCGCTCACCGACGTGGACACCGCGACCGGAGTCGAGTCCGTGTCATCCGCCGAAAGTGGTTGAGTCCACCCGTTCGACCTCGGCCCCGAGACCGCGCAACTGCTCCTCGAAGTGGACGTAGCCGCGATCGATGTGGTGGACCTCGGCGACCTCGGTGACCCCATCGGCCACCAGTCCTGCGATCACCAACCCGACACCGGCCCGGATATCGGTGGCTCGCACCGGTGCGCCGGACAGCCGTTCCTTGCCCCGTACCACCGCGTGATGCCCGTCGGTCCGAACGTCGGCGCCCATCCGCGCGATCTCATCGCAGAACATGAACCGGGCCTCGAAGAGGTTCTCGGTGATCATCGCGGTGCCGTCGGCCACCGAGAGCGCGGCGATCGCCTGTGGCTGCAGGTCGGTGGCCAGTCCGGGATAGGGCAGTGTCACGACGTCGAAGCTCTTCGGGCGCTCGGGCTGGGCCACGCGGAAGCCGTCGGCCAAGACCTCGACCTCGCCACCCGCCCGCGAGACCTTGTCCAGCGCGATCCGAAGATGATCCGCCACTGCACCACGCACGGTGATGTCCCCGCGGGTGGCCACCGCAGCCAGGGCCCACGTACCGGCAACGATCCGGTCCGGGACGGCCTCGTGCGTCGTCCCGGTCAGTCCGTCGACTCCGTTGATCTCGAGCGTCGACGTTCCGATGCCGTCGATGCGGGCACCCATCGCCACCAGCATCCGACACAGGTCGACGATCTCGGGCTCGCGCGCGGCGTTGTCGATCACGGTCGTGCCCTTGGCCAGCACGGCCGCCGTCATGATGTTCTCGGTCGCGCCGACACTCGGAAAGTCCAGCCAGATCGAGGCACCCCGCAGTTCACGCGTCTGCGCGACGACATAGCCGTGCTCGATGCGGATGTCGACGCCCATGCGCTCCAGGCCCGCGAAGTGCATGTCCAGGGGGCGAGACCCGATCGCGTCGCCCCCGGGCAGCGCCACCCGGGCGCTGCCGGTTCGTGCGATCAGCGGGCCCAGCACACAGATCGAGCCACGGATCTTGCGCACCAACTCGTACGGCGCCTCGGGATTGACGATCTCGGGGGTCGTGATCGTGACCGAGTCAGTCGCGCCCTGCACGGTCTCGACCACGCCGCAGCCGAGCCGCTCCAGCAGTTGACGCATGATGTGCACGTCCGAGATCGCCGGCAGGTTGCCCAGGGTGGTGTCACCGGGCCCGAGCAGCGCGGCGGCCATCAGTTTCAGAACGCTGTTCTTCGCCCCGACGACATTGACCGTTCCCTCAAGACGGGCCCCGCCCGTGACTCTCAGCACCTGCACTGCACCAGGCTAGTGCGCTGCGTAGGGTCGCTTCCATGAGCGACGCTTGCGGAGTGAAAAATGACATCGGCGTCTCTGCTCGGCCGAACGGAGTGAGGGCATGAGCGTTCATCTGACCCGCATCTACACCAAGACCGGAGACGACGGGACAACCGCTCTGGGCGACATGTCCCGTGTCCGCAAGACCGATCCGAGAGTCGGCGCCTACGCAGCGTGTGACGAGACCAACGCGGCCATCGGGGTCGCTATTGTCCTCGGCGCCCTGCCCGAGCGCATCACCACCGTGCTGCAGACCATCCAGAATGATCTATTCGACGTCGGTGCGGATCTATGCACGCCGATCGCACCGGAGCCGAAGTACCCGCCGCTGCGGGTCGAGACCGCCTACACCGAGCGGTTGGAGGGCTGGTGCGATGAGTTCAACGCCGAGACCTCGAAGCTGAACAGCTTCATCCTGCCCGGTGGCACCCCCGGGGCGGCCCTGCTGCACCAGGCCCGGACGTTGGCCCGCCGCGCCGAGCGCGCGGCGTGGGAGTTGTACGAGGCCGACGAGCAGCACACCAACCGTGAGGCGCTGCTGTACCTGAACCGACTCTCGGACCTGCTGTTCATCCTCTGTCGGGTCGCGAACCCCGATGGTGACGTGCTGTGGAAGCCGGGCGGCGAACGGTAGGACTGATGAGCTCAGTCATCGCCGTCGTCATGGGCGTGTCCGGTTCCGGCAAGTCGACGGTCGGACGTCTGTTGGCCGACGATCTGCAGTGTGCTTTCGTCGATGCCGACGACCTGCATTCCGACGCCAACAAGCGCGTCATGGCCGCCGGCATCCCACTGACCGATGAAGACCGGGCGCCGTGGCTCGTGCGCGTCGCCGCCGTCATCGACGCCGAAATCGGTGGTGGCCATTCTCTCGTCCTTGCGTGTTCGGCGTTGCGTCGGCGCTACCGCGACGTGCTGCGCCGTCCCGAGGTGGTGTTCGTACTGCTGGATGGTTCACGCGAAGTCCTCGCGCACCGCCTTGCCCAGCGCACGGACCACTTCATGCCGGCGGTACTGCTGAACTCGCAGTTGGCGACGCTGGAACGGCCCGGGGCCGACGAGCGGTCACTGACTGTCCCGATCGACCGATCAGCCAGCGAGATTGCGCGAGGGATCGCCGCGAGGTTGGGTCAGTGCGTCCGCGGCGCCGAGGATTCCAGCCAGGACACAAAGCCGGTATAGGCGCTCTGCCCTATCGCAAAGACCAGCGTCGCGCCGTCGACACGACATTCGACGACCACCATGTGTTCGGGTAGGGACTTCGCCTCAGCAGGTCGACGAGCGCGCCGGCCGAGCACCTCGACGTGACCCTGCCGAAGGATCCGCGACGGCCGGGTACCGATACCGATCGCGCGGTACCAGCGCAGCTCCCCACCCTGGTAGCGGCCGACACCGTAGAGCCAGCGTTGTCCCCGCTGGAAGGCCAGCGGCATGGCGCCGGTCAAGCGCAGCATGTAACGCTGCCGCGCCAGGATCCCGGTGAACACCACCACCACGAAAACAGCCGTGCACCCCACGATGAGATCGACGGTGTGCACGGCTGCGACTGCCTGGGACCTGGCGACTCAGACTTGCTCGCCCGCGGCCCGCAGCCGGGACAAAGCCCGGTTGTGGGCAGCCAATTCGTCCGCACCGTTGTCCGGGTCGGCCGAATCGAGCGCCTGCTTAGCTCGAGAGACGTCGATGTCGTCGGCCATCTCTGCCTGCTCGGCGAGCACTGACACACCATCCTTGCGGACCGACAGGAACCCGCCGTGAACGGCAACGTTCAACGTCTCGCCGTCCTCGGCCTCGATCCGGACCGGGAAGCCAGGCTCCAGCGCGCCGAGCAGCGGCGTGTGACCTGGGAGGATACCAATCTGGCCGTCGACGGTGCGACCGAATACAGCAGTCGCCTCGCCCGACCAGATCGGGGCTTCGATGGAGACCAGCTCCACGT
>JBDTFN010000154.1:0-23433 GCA_039937915.1 Jatrophihabitans sp.
TGCGCGCGATGGGCCGTGGCACCGCGACGAGTAGCCACCCGAGCGCCGTGCGTCGGGCCGGGACGATCTCCACTCGGAGCGTTCCCGCCGTCACCCTCCACCGGGTACTGCTCCGTTGGATGGCGAGCGTCTCGACCCGGACCTCGTCGAAACCGTAGGTCTCGCTGATGAACGTGCCGACCTCCGTGGTGGGCGCGATCAGGACCCGGCGCCCGTCCGGTCGTTCGATCATGACGTCGGTGATCGATCCGAACGGCGTCTCGTCCCAGGCGCCGAGAACGAAGCGGGTCCCGGAGGTCGTGCCAACGCCGGCGATGGTGCCGTCGAAGCGGCCTGCGGTGATCGTCATGTACGGGCCAGCCGCTCGCTGAAGGCGCGGGCCGCGGCGCCGGGATCGTCGGCCTCGGTGATGGCCCGCACGACCACGACCCTCCGTGCGCCGCGGGCGATGACCTTCTCCAGCCGATCGACGGTCTCGATCCCGCCGATCGCGAACCACGGTCGATCGTCCTGGTTCCGGGCGGCGTGCTCGATCAGATCAATTCCGGCGGCGGGACGCCCCGGCTTGGTGGGGGTGTCCCAGGTGGGCCCGCAGCAGTAGTAGTCCACGTCAGGCTCCGTGCGGGCGGCGTCGCACTGCGCGGGGGAATGGGTCGAGCGGCCGATCAACACGTCCGCGGCGAGAATCTCCCGCGCGGCGGGTACCGGCAGATCGTCCTGACCGAGGTGAAGCACCGGGCTGGACGCGACCCGCGCGAGATCGGCGCGGTCGTTGACCGCGAACAGGGCGCCGTGCCGGTCGGCGGCGTCGGCGAACTGCTCGAGCAATCGGAGTTCGTCCAGCGCCTCAAGGCCCTTTTCACGCAGTTGGACGATATCCACGCCGTTGCTCAACACGGCATCCAGGAAATCGGCGAGATCGTCGGTGCGAGACCGGGAGTCGACGCAGAGGTAGAGGCGGGCCGCGGCGAGGCGGTCGGCGGCGGAGGTCATCGTCGCAACCTACGCACAGGCGGCCGGCAGTTGCTCAGTCGTCGGCCTCAGCGCGTCGTTCGGCACCGGTCTCGCCGGCGTAACCGACGTCCTGTCCGGCGATTCGACCGACGTACTCGGTTTCGGTGGTGCCGGTGGTGCTGCCCTGATCGGGCTCGTCCGGATCGGCGACGCCGCCGGTTGCTCGCGAATCGACGCGCGCCTCGTCGGGCTCGACGTCGGACTCGGCCTCGATGTTGTGGCTCATGTTCTCGTCCTGCCCACAACGACGCGCGATTACCGGATCAGGTGTCGCGCAACACGCAGTCCCCGCAGATGCCACCACCGGGTAGGCGGTAGTACAGGCAGCAGGTCGCCCGGCGGAAGCCGTCCTCGCGGTACTGGCCGGCGCCGTCGAGCAGCGCTCCGCGCAACAGGCTGTCGACGGCAGCACGCGCGGCCGAAATGAGGTCCGGGCGCGTGGACCCGACCACGTCCGCTGCCCCCGCAAGTGCCGACGCCACGTTGCCCCACAGGACCTTCGCAGAGACGTTGACCGTGATGTTCACCGTGCGTACGAGGGGTTCGATGAGCCCGCCGAGCAGTACGTCGTGCAGTTCCTGCCGATTGCTTGTCCCGCTCGCCTCCATCGCCCAGGGACCCGACGGCGGCGCCCACACCCGATCCGCGGCCAGCCGGGGCACCCGTCCGACCATGACGGTGACGGCGAGCGGCGGCGAGACGATGCGCGCCGCGAACCCGAGAAACCACACCGACGCCGCGGCCCGCGCCTCGATCTGCTCGACACGGCACGCGAACTGACCGGCCAGAGCAGCGCGCGCCTCGGTGACCTGTCCGCGGAGCCGGTCGGGATCTGTGGCCAGGGTGGCCAGGGAGGGCCAATCGTCGCCGGGCTTGTCCACGACGGCGAAATAATCGCCGAAGGCGGCGGCCGATCGCAGCAGGTCCTGCGGCAGGGTCACCCGACCAGCCTGCCACCCCCGGACCCTTTCCTACGGCGTACCAGTGGTGGCGAGGTCCTGCTCGGCGGCTGACCTGCTGCCCCCTGGGGCACTCTTCAAGATCAATCGTTTACGTGACCCTTGCGCTCGTCCTAGCGTGATCCTCCCGATCCATCCCGATCGTGTGACCCGACTGGACAGCCATGACGCGAGCGCGGCGCCGTCGCCCGGCGCACTGGCAACCCCGCCACGCCAGCCCGTCGCTGCTTGCGCCGACCCGCGGATCGATTATCGCCACCAGCGTCGGCACGGTGGTGGCCGTCGTCATCGCCGGCTGCGCGCTAGCCTCGCGCGGCCACGAGCCGCCTCGATTCGCCGCGGCCGCCGAGGTCCTGCACGGCGCGGAGCCGCCGCCGGTCACCGCGCACACCTCGTCCCCGGCCACGGTCGCCGTCCCGGTGCAGGGCTCGTTCGGCGACGGGTGGCTCTTCGGCGGACCGGGCTTCACCGCTGTTCGGGTGCAGGGCCCGCCCGGAGCATCCGGAGTGCTGCTCGGCGGTGACGGCGTGCTCCGCGGTGACAGCGGCCCCGACCTGGCCGCGAACGGAATTCCCACGACGGCACTGAGTGCGTACCGACGGGCAGCGACCCGCGAGGCCGGTCTTCGACCTACCTGCGGGCTGCGGTGGCCGTTGCTGGCCGCCATCGGGCGGGTGGAATCGAATCATGGCCGTTACGCCGGGGCGGTGCTGCACGCCGACGGTCTATCGACTCCTCGCATCGTCGGAATTCCGCTCAACGGCGTCGGCACCGAGGTCGTCCGCGACACCGACCACGGCCGCCTCGACGGCGACCGGATCTTCGATCGCGCGGTCGGACCCATGCAGTTCATCCCCTCGACCTGGGCTGCCTTCGGAGTCGACGCGAACAGCGACGGCATTCGCGACCCCAACAACATCTTCGACGCCGCAGCGGCGGCGGCGGACTACCTGTGCGCGGCCGGTCGTGACCTGACGACCTACGCAGGGCAGGTCCGGGCTGTCGGCAGCTACAACCACTCCGACGCCTACATCGCGATGGTGCTGAACCTCGAACGCAGTTATGACCGTGGCATTAGTACGGTTCCGACCGCTCCGGGCCACGGCTCGGCCGGTCCGGTCGGGCGTGCGCCGCGGCTGCCTCCGGTGGACCCGGGCAGGCCGCGCGGGGTCGAACCGAAGCCGCAACCGCCGCCCGGCGAGCCGACGTCGGCCGCACCGAGTCCGACCGCGCCCACCCCGAGCACGCCCGCTCCGGCGACGCCCGACCAGCCGACACCGACCACGCCGAGCCCGTCCACCTCGCCTCCTTCGCCCGACCCGAGTACCTCGACCCCCGCGCCGGACCCGTCGCCATCGGGAACACCGACGCCTGCCGATCCCTCCGGTGAGCCTTCGGCGACCTGCTACCCGCAGGATCCGCAGCCAGGTGCGACCCCGGTCGATGACGGCAGCGAGCAGCCGCCGAGCTCCGTGCCGGCGGCACCCACCGCGGCTGGACCCGGGGACGACAGCCGCGACAACGGCGAGGGTGACGTCGCCGAACTGGGCCCGTGCGAGCCGCTTCCGTCGGTGCCGGAGATGCCCAAGCCGATCCCGTCGGTGCGGGAGTAATCGTCAGCCCAGCAGATCGACCAGGGCCGGCAGCGCCGCCGCCGGCGCCTGAATGATCAGGCTGGTGAGGACCGTCGATTCCCACAGCTGGAGTTCGTCGCGGATCTTCGCCGCGGAGCCGACCAGCGCGATGTCCTCGATGAGCGCCGTCGGGACCGATGCGATGGCCTCGAGCTTCTGACCGCCGAGAAACAACTCCTGGATCTTCGCCACCTCGGCCTCGTAGCCCAGGCGACCGAAGTGGTTGGCGTGGAAGTTCATCGACTTCGCGCCCATCCCGCCGATGTAGAGGGCGACCGACGGGCGGATCTGATCGGCGGCGCGTTCGAGGTCGTCGTCCAGGACGACCGGGGTGAACGCCGGGATCTCGAACTCGTCCAGGGTGCGGCGGGCGCCGTCACGGGTGAACCCCTGCGCCAATGCGTCCCGGTAGAACCCGTCCATCTTCGGCGAGAAGAACATGGGTAGCCAACCGTCCGCGATCTCGGCCGAGAGGGCGACATTTTTGGGGCCTTCCGCCCCGAGGAAGATGGGGATGTCCGATCGCAGCGGGTGCACGGTCGATTTCAGCGGCTTGCCGAGGTGTGCCCCGCCGGGGTACGGCAGCGGATAGGCCGGACCGTCGTTGGTGACCGGTGCATCTCGGGCGAGGATCCTTCGGACGATGCCGATGTACTCGCGGGTGCGGGCCAGGGGTTTGGGATACGGCTGGCCGTACCAACCTTCGACCACCTGAGGACCGGAGGCGCCGAGGCCGAGCACGAACCGGCCGTCGGACAAATGGTCGAGGGTGATCGCGGCCATGGCGGTCGCCGCAGGGGTACGCGCGGAGATCTGCATGATGTTGGTGCCGAGCCGGACCCGCGAGGTCGAGGCTCCCCACCAGGCCAGCGGTGTCAGGCAGTCCGATCCGTAGGCTTCGGCGGTCCAGATCGAGTCGAAGCCGAGTTCCTCGCAGGCCGCGATGGCCTGATGGGCGCCCGGTGGCGGACCGGCCGCCCAGTAGCCGGTGTGGTAGCCAAGCTTCATCGCAGGGTCCTCCGCTCGCCGGGGCTGTCGAACAAGGACCATAGCGGCGACGCTGTAGGCGGGCTTGAGAGCGGCCCGATCAAGGCCGGAGCCCGATTTCTGCCCCTTCGGACGCTTGCGGCGTCGCGCGCAGATGCCTAGCGTTTACGTCGCAGGTTGTACGGGTGAGCACGCTAACGCCGTTACGGCGACATCCTCGCCCACTACCAACCAACTGGGGGAGTGATGGTCGAGGCGGCGGGGCGCTTCGACTTTCCTGCGCCTGGAGCGGTCGCCTGGCTCGACGTGTCCTCGGACAATCCCGATACCTGGACCGGACGGCTCCGGACCGGCCCCCTCGGACTGCAGATATCTCCGTTGCGCAGCGTGCGCGCACCCTATTTCTTCAAAGGCGGTCGGCTCCGCGGGACCCGTTGCATCTGGTCGGCGTCCACGGTCAGCGGGGCCGAGTTGCACCGTCCACCGCGCGACACGGTGCCGGCACCGTTCGACGCCTGTGTCCACATCGTGGTCCGGATGGAGGCGGGGGGTTCGGTATTCGATCCGGTCGGGGTGACCTCCGGCGCCCTTATGGTGTTTTTGCCGACCGACGAGGTCAGCGAACAGTTTGCGTCGAACACACACCTGTTCACGCTGAACATCCCGCAGGTTCTTCTCGGGGTGGAGGCGTCCGCCGTCCGTGCGATGCGCGACCGCACATATGAGCTCACCCCGTTCCAGATGCAGCTGCTACGGGCTGCGGTGGGTCTGCTCCTCGTAGGTGGGGACGAGCTGAGCACACCGTCCAGCCTGGTCGGTGTCGACAGGTATTTGGCTGCGCTGGCGGCTCTCCTTCTGCGCACCGCGGTCCACAAACCGGTCCCGGATTTCGCGCGCAGCGAGCAGCTACGGCTGCGCACCGACGCGATCATCTATGAGCAGGCCGCGGATCCAGAGCTGACCCCGGCGTCGATCGCGTCTCAGCTCAGCATCTCCCTGCGCCAGCTGTATCGAGCCTTCCACGGCACAGAGAGTCCGGCCGCGCGGATCCGCCGTCGCCGACTGGAGCGGGCCGCCGAGATCCTGGCCGCTCGCGGTGGCCCCGGCCAGGTAGAACGGGTCGCCCTCGAATGCGGCTTCGCCTCGCCGGAGTACTTCTCCCGGGCGTTTCGTCGCGAATTTGGGCTCAGCCCGCGGGCCTACCGCGCGGCGCATCGCGACATTGCGCCCCATCGCCAGGTCGCAGCACTCTGACAGGTTGGCCACCAACTGCTGATCATGCAGGCAGCTGCTCAGCTGTCGACGTTTCGCTCGGCGGCATCGAGCGCGGAACGGGCTTCGCGCCGCTGGGCCCGAGCCGCTCTGACCTCGCGCCGCGCGGCCTCCAGGTCACTCTTGGCCTTGCCCAGCTCGTGCTGGAGTTCGGTCAGCTCGGTCATCAATGACGCGACCCGTCGCGCCTCCGCCTGCTCGGAATCTTCGGCCGCGCTGAGCCGCTGTGATGCCGATTCCAAGGTGGACCGGGACTTCTGAAGGCTGCGGGCCTGGCGTCGTCGCTGCGCCACCGATCCCGTCCGGGACTCTGTCGTGCCTGGGGTGGCTGACCTGTCGGCCTTGCCCTTCGGTTTGCCCCCGGGGAGCAGGGTGAGCGTCGGCGATCCTGTCACGACGGGTCCGAATCCGGAAAAACTCTCGGATTTGGTCAGTCGTCCCAGCCGGTCGGCGATCTCGGTGTCGGCAACTGCCGCGTCGAGGGTGGTGGTCACCTCATCGCGTTGACCGGTTGACGGTTCGACGTCAGCGGCGCCGATGACCGCATCGGTGAGTTCCCCGACGAGTGCTCGTCGTTCTGTCGTCAGGGCGCGCATCGACGCGGCGTCGAGCGTTCGGTGTGCGGCCTGTAATCGGTTGTGCATATCGCGCAACCTGTCAATGGCCGACGGATTCTGGAGCGCGAACCGATTGACCCACGACGCAGCCTGCGTCGGTTTGCGCAGCGCCATGATGGCTTTGGCGCTCGTGACGTCTCCGGCCGCCTTGACCGTCTTGGCCAGCTCCGCCCGCAGACCCATGAACCGCTCGGACGGAGCGCCGTACAACGCGTCCTGCGCGTCCCCGAGGGTGTCCCTGCTGACCACGTGGGGCGGGTGGGGCTTGAACCCACGACCGACGGATTATGAGTCCGCTGCTCTGACCGGCTGAGCTACCGCCCCGGCAGGCACACGCTACTGCCTAGCGTCCCAACAGGCCCTTGGCGATGTGCGTGGCTTGGATCTCATTGCTCCCGGCGTAGATCATCAACGATTTGGCGTCCCTGGCCAACTGTTCAACCGGGTACTCGGACATGTAGCCGTTGCCGCCGAACAGTTGAATCGCCTCCATAGCGACCTCGGTTGCGGTCTGCGACGAGTAGAGCTTCATCGCCGACGCCTCGGCCAGCGACGGCTGCTTCCCGTCCATGGTCATCTCGATGTTGCGGAACACCATGTTCTGGACGTTGATCCGCGCAATCTCCATGTTCGCCAGCTTGAGCTGCACCAACTGGTAGTCCGCGATCGGATGCCCGAACTGGACCCGCTCCTTGGCGTAGCGGACGCACTGATCGAGACATTCCTCGATGATCCCGAGCGACATCGCGGCCACGCCCGTGCGTTCGGCGACGAAACCGGACTTCGCGCTGTCGCGGCCGTCCCCGCCGGTGTGCTCCTCGGTCTCGCCGAGCAGGCGGTCCCTGCCGAGGCGGACATTGTCGAAGAACAGTTCACCGGTCGGGGAGGAGTGGAAGCCCATCTTGCGGAACGCCTTGCCCTGGGTGAAGCCCTCCATGCCCGAATCCAGGACGAAGATCAGGATCTTGCGGTCGCGCGGAGCGGTGACGCCGTCGTCGAGCTTGGTGTAGACGACCGTGGTGTCGGCGTACGGACCGTTGGTGATGAAGGTCTTCTGCCCGTTGAGCAGGTAATCGTCGCCGTCGCGGCGCACGGTGGTCTTCATGGCGCCGAACGCGTCCGAACCCGAGCCTGGCTCGGTCAGGGCCCAAGCGCCGATCTTCTCCATGGTCGAGAGTTGAGGAACCCAGCGTCGCTTCTGGGCCAGGGTTCCGCGCGACAGGATCGTCGAGGCGCTGAGGCCCAGACTGACTCCGAAGGCACCGACGAACCCGGGGGAGACACGGCAGATCTCCTTGATCAGGATCGCCCCCATACTGGCCTGACCGCCGCCGCCGAGCAGACTTCGGCCGCCGCCGGAGGATTTCTCGCCCGACGCCTCCCGGGCCAGGGTCTTCTCGATGGCGCCGGAGGCCATTGCGTCGATGCCGAAGGTCTTCCAGAGCTTGCGCAGGATGTCGTAGGGCGGCAGGTCACCGAACTCGAGCTCCTCGCGGTGCGGCCGGATCTCGGCGTCCACGAACTGGCGGATCGCGTCCTGTACCGCGATGTCCATCTCCGACCACTCGTACATGTCAGCTCCAATCGGCCGTGCGTTCGGCGATGTTCCTGATGTTCTCGATGATCCGCTCCGCCCCTGCGTTGAGTGGTCCGTACTGGCCCGAGTGGTACGAAATGTTGGACCACCCGACCTCGAAACGGACCACTCAACGAGGGGGAGGGACGGTCCGGGGAGCGGGGCCATGGTGCACGCGGCGATGACACTATGCGACCACGGTGGGGGCACGGAAGTTCTCACCCGTCCAGCTACCGAGCGACAGTGTCGGGCGGACCTAACCGTTCGCGTCCGGCCATTCCCGGCGGATCTGGATGTGTACGTGCAGTCTGGGTAGTACTGGAGCGTGGCCAAGACAGAGTCCAAGGCGGCGGAACTCATCGCGACGCTGCACGACGATCCCGAAGAATGCGCGCGTCTCGCCAAGCTGAAGTACGTCAGCCCGGGCGACCCTGGACTGACCCGGCTACGCCGCGGCAAGGGTTTCACCTACCGGGACGCCAAAGGCGTCACCGTGATGGACGTCCAGGTCCGCGACCGGATCAAACAGATCGCCATCCCGCCGGCCTGGCAGGGCGTGTGGATCTGCAACCTTCCCGACGGACACATCCTTGCCGTGGGCGAGGACGAAGCGGGTCGGCGGCAGTACATCTATCACGAGCGGTGGCGCTCGATCCGCGATCAGTTGAACTTCTACCGGCTGATCGGTTTCGCTGCGGCGCTGCCGGCGATCCGAGCCGATGTCGCGACCCAACTCCGTCGACGCACCCTCGACCACGACCGGGTCCTCGGAGCGATGTTGCGGATCATCGACGTGGCCGGCTTCCGGGTCGGCAACGAGGCCTACGCCGAGGAGAACGACAGCTACGGGCTGACGACGCTCACCAAGAAGCACGTCGCCGTTCGGGGCGCGACGATCGACTTCCGCTTCCCGGCGAAATCCGGCAAGACCGCTGAGGTGTCGGTGAAGGACGCCGGAGTTGCCCGGGTGGTGTCGGCGCTGCTCGATCGGCGCGGGCGTCGACTGTTCGCCGTCGACGGGTCAACCATCGGCTCGGACGAGGTGAACGCACGGCTGGCCGAGGTCTCCGGTGCACACCTGACCGCGAAGGATTTCCGGACGTGGAACGGGACAGTGACCGCGTTCCGGCACCTACGTGCGCACCTGCCGGCAGGGGAGGACGCCGACACTCATGTACTCGCCGCCATCGACGCCGCGTCGCTCAAACTCGGCAACACCCGCACGGTGTGCCGGGCGCACTACGTCCATCCGGAGGTGATCTCGGGCTATACGTCGGGCGAACTCCAGACGTTTCTGCACCGCAAGCCCGACCGAGGAGGCAACTGGCTCGACGCCGACGAGCGGCTGCTCACCTCCTACCTGTCCGAGACCCTCGAAGCGCGGGCCGGCGATCTGTTTTCGTGACTTTCGGCAGGAAAATGCCCCCGCACTGCTTTACCGTCTAGAGATGCAACGTAGAGGCGCGAGTTTGATCGGTGTCATCGTCGTGATCTGGCTGGCGATCGGCGTCGTGGCCACCATCCAACGCGGGTACTTCAAAGGGTCGAGCGAGACGTGTGCCAAGGCGAGCACGATCGCGGTCACGGTCGTGGCAGGTCCGCTGAACTATGTCGGCGTGAACCCGAAACTGAAGTGCCACATCCCGCAGCCGTCGAAATAGCCCGATCGCGGTCCGTGCTGGCCCGCTGCGGAGTCGTTGATCAAGAATCTGGCCCTCACCGAGCCCGGTGTTCGCGCGCCAATTTCGTCGACATCAGTTGTTCAGCAACGCGTGGCGCGCCAGACTACGGGCCGTGCTGACAATCGGAGAACCGTCGTGACCACTCCTGTCTACCCGCCCGCAACGCCATCACCGGTGTCCCAGGCGCCGACCGGTCCGGTTGGCAAGCCGCGGGGCATCGGCGTGTCGATCCTGCTGGCCATCGTGACTTTGGGCATCTACACCTACGTCTGGACGTGGAAGACCCACGCCGAGATCAAGGCCAACTCGGGTAACGGGGTGGGTGGCCCGCTCGGTTTCGTCATCTACTTGATCGTCGCGCCGGTGACCTACTTCCTGCTGCCGAGCGAGGTCGGCCAGATGGTCTCGCGCTCTGGCCAACCGAGCCGGGTGAGCGGTCTCACCGGTCTGTGGATCCTGCTGCCGCTCATCGGAACGATCGTGTGGTTCGTGAAGGTGCAGGGTCAGCTCAACGATTACTGGCGCGCGAATGGAGCGCGCGGCTGAGCCACCGAACTTCGCACTGCTCGGTTACCAGGCGTGGACCTGGCGGGGCCAGATCGAGCCTGGGCAGGAATCAGGCGATCAGCTGGGGTGTCGAGAACCGGGCGTGGACGCCGGGCGTCCAGAGCGGTCGCAGCATCGGCCCCGCCCTCGACACTCCGGCTTCGGCGACGAGCGTGTCATCCAGGTGCGTGATCTCGGCGGCGTGCAACGGCCAGCGTTCGTGCTCGTTCGGCACCCAAACGGTGCGTCCGTGGAAGTTGCCGTGCATACCCCAGCGCGAGACCAGGAACAGTTCGAGCGGCGTGGGCTCGATCGGGTCCCCGACGCGCAGATCGATCTGCGAGTGTGCGGCCGAACGCGCGATGCGCCGCATGCGCCACTGGATCTGGTCGCCGCTGCGGTCGGTACGGATCCGCGCCCAGCGGTAGGGCACCCCGCCGAGATTGGCGGCGAGAACGACCGGGAGCCGGGTGGCGTCCAGGGTGCGGAAGACGATGCCGTGCCGACCCTCGTCGTCCACGGAATACAGCCGGACGTTCCACTCCAGGAACGAGCCCAGCCACGGCACGGGCAGGCCGCGTCCGATCCCCGCCCTGCGCATGCGGAACGGGATGAGCCCGACGTAGGTCATACCGTCGTCCCACACATCGACCCGGACGCCCTTCGGCATGAACCGTTCGACCGTGTGTGGTTCGACCGGCCAGTGCAGGAACACCAGGTCGGCCCACTGCTGGTCGAAGATGACGCGACCGGGCAGTGCAGGCGCGTCGGGCGGCGGGTGCCCCATCACCGCGCGAGGTCTGCGCGCACAGCCGCGGCGGCACGATGCCCGGACACGAGCGCGCCTTGAATGGAGGCGGTGTCGCGGAAGTCTCCACAGGTGTAGAGCCCGGTACCGAGCCGGACAGGTCGGCGCAGCGGTGTTCCGGGCGGCGTCGCGGGCAGGGCGTGCTGAATGGCGTAGGTGCGCACGTGCTCCCAGCTCTGGGTGTCGCAGCCGTACATGTGCGCCAACTGCGAGCGGACCGCGTGCTCGGTCTCCGCGCTGTCGTCGGCGCCCAGGATCGAGGACGCGATCAAGGTGCGCCCGGGGGCGTAGGACGGTGCGGCGTCGGTCATCACCGCAGAGTTGACCACCGGTCCGCGCCGGTCGCCGTCCAGGTGCAGCATCACCCGCTCGGCCGGTGAAGCCGACGCGAGGTGGTAGATCGTCGTGAGCGCGCGGGTGCCGCCGAGGTCCAGCCCCAGCAGCGCTGCCGAGGCCGCCGGACCGGCTGCGACCACGACTGCACGCGCGGCCAGCCGGTCGTCGGCAGTCTCCACGATGCCGGCTCCGACCGATTCGACCCGCTGCCCGCAGCGGACCGAACCGGGCGGCAGGTTCGCCGCGACCTGCTCGGGGATGGCCTGCATGCCGGCGGCTGGGACACCCGGAGTGCCCTTGACGAACGTGCGGACGATGAGTTCGACGAAGCGACGCGACGTCACGAGATCCCCGTCGGCGAGGGTGCCGGACAGGAACGGGCGCAGCACGCAATCGACGAGCTCACCGTCGATACCGCGGCGGACCAACTCCTCGATGAACGGCGCATCGGGACGCTGCTTGATCCGCCGCGCGGGCCCGAAGCCGATCTCGGCGATCCAGGCCGCCAGGTGCATGCGTTGGCCGAGCGTGCCGAGCCCGGTCGTCGCGGTGGAGAAGGTGTCCCGGGGCGAGCGGCGCGGATCGGCCAGCACCTGCCGGGTGCCGCCGCGCGCCACGACCGCACCGGCACCGAAGGTGCGCAGATCCAGCGCCTCAAGGTCGAGGTCGGTCTGCGCTCGCGGGTAGGCGGGGTTCAGCAGTTGGAAGCCGCGATCCAGCAGCATGCCGTCGACCCGGTCGGTCCGTATCCGGCCACCGACCTGCGAATCGGCCTCGATCACGAGCACGTCCAGCCCGGCCCGGTGCAGGTCCCGAGCGCAGGTCAGACCGGCGAGTCCGGCGCCGACCACCACCACGTCACAGCTCTCGTTCACCACATCGAATCTAATGCCGGGATCCGGGGCTGGCCCGCCCATCGGGTACATGACGTCAGGATCACAGCTACCGTGAGCCGGTGGAATTCAGCCGGGAGTTGCGCGCGGCCGTGTTGGCAGGCGAACTCACCCTGACCTTCCGGCTCTGGCAGCGTCCTCAGGTCAAACTCGGCGGCCGGTACCGCGTCGGCGACGGTGCGATCAGGATCGACTCGATCGACCTCATGCCGTTCTCCGCGATCGACGAGGCAGACCTGCGACTCAGCGGGGAGACCGACCTCGAGGCTCTGCGCCGCCGGGCGGCGCACGCCGGACCGGTCGAGGACGACACGGTGCTGTACCGGATCGAGTTCCACGTCGTCGACTGATCGTCGTGGACCTCGTAGGTCAGGCCAGCCAGGTCGACGTCGCGCCAAGCACCGTCGAACCGTCGAGGTCGCCGAGGGACAGACCGACGAACGCAACGGCGGCCTCCGAGGTCTGCCACCGGAATTTCGGCGTCGATGTGGTGGCCGCCTCGACGATCACCTCGGCCGCGGACTGCGCGGTCTGCGCGGCGTCGAACGCCCCCGCCGTTCGCCGTAGATAGGCCGCCAGCAGTTCGGCGTACGGGTCGTGCGGGTCGGCGCGGTCGACCACGCCGTCGACATTGCCGACGAAGCCGGACGCGACCGCGGCCGGCTCGACGATGCACACCCCGATGCCGAAGTGCGCCGCCACCGGTGCCAGTGACTGCATCAGCCCCTCAACGGCGAACTTCGACGCGCAATACGCGTCGGCGAACGGTTGGCCGACGACGCCGCCGACGCTCGTCACCGTGACGATGCGGCCGCGGCCGGCGGCCCGCATGCCCGGCAGAACCATCCTGGTCAGCGACGCCACCGAAAGGTAATTGATCTCGAGTTGGTCGCGCAGGTCTTGCTGGGTCGACTGTTCCAGCGTCGCTACCGCACCGCGGCCGGCGTTGTTGATGAGGATGTCGATCATCCCTACCTTGGCGATGAGTTCACGCGCCTGGGACTCATCGATCACGTCCAGGGCTCGGACCTCGACCTCGACGCCGGCAGCGGCCACCTCGGCGCTCAGCGCGTCGGCCTTCGTCACGTCGCGCATGGTCGCGATCACCCGGACGCCGGCCCGGGCCAGGCCCACCGCGGTGTGCAGACCCATCCCGCTCGAGGTACCGGTCACGAGGGCGGTTCGTCGCTCAGCCATGGACGGCATCCTGCTCCTGGCCTGCTCCGCAGTCACGGCCGACCTGGTGCATCTCGAACAGGTCGCGGATCGCCACCGGTTTCGCGAACGCCGCCCGTGGGCGAGGATGACCGTCATGACCGAGCGAGTGACGCTGAGCGGACGTGGCGCGAACTTCTTCTCCAAGCGGATGCCGGGGCTCGTCAACTGGTACTCGCGCCGCCAGGCCGAGCAGTTCGAGAAGTCCGACGGGAGGAAGGGCGCGAAGCTGGGCGGCAAGCCGATCTTCCGGCTGATCGTCCTGGGGCGGAAGTCCGGGGAGCCGCACTCGCTCATGCTCATGCTCGTCCGACGTGGCGACGACCTGCTCGTCTGCGGTTCGAAGGGCGGTTCGCCACAGGCGCCGAACTGGTGGAAAAACCTCGTTGCAGCCGGCCAGGCGTCGGTGCAGGTGGGCGGGGAGAAGTACGACGTCGACGCGCGGGTGGTCACCGAGGAGGCGGAACGGGCGCAGGCGTGGTCGTTGCTCACCGCCGCCTACCCGGACTTCGCCAGCTACCAGGCCCTGACCGAACGCGTCCTGCCGATCGCGGTGCTGTCCCGTCGAGCCTGAGCGGACTAGGCCTGGCGTCGCCCCTTGAGGTGCTGCGACATCGCGCGCTCGATGTCGCGCTGCGCGTCGCGTTGGGCGAGATCCTGACGCTTGTCCCAGGTCTTCTTGCCCCGCACCAAGGCGAGTTCGACCTTCACCCGGCCGTCGTTGAAGTACATCGACAGCGGCACCATGGACAGTCCGCTCTCATGCACCCGCAGGTCCCAGTTCAGGATCTGTGAGCGGTGCATCAGCAACTTGCGTTTGCGACGAACGGCGTGATTGGTCCAACTCCCCATCGCGTACTCGGAGATGTGCAGGTTGTACATCCAGATCTCATGGTTCTCGACGGTGGCGAAAGCGTCGACCAGAGAGGCCCGGCCGAGCCGGAGGCTCTTCACCTCATTGCCGACGAGGGCGATACCCGCCTCGAGCGTGTCCAGCACGACGTAGAGGTGCCGTGCCTTGCGGTTGGTCGCGATCGGCTTGCGCCCACGCTCCTTCGTCACGGTGTCGACTGTAGGAGGTCGGTGACCTGCTCAACCGCGGATGGCGGCGGTCTCCCGGGTGAACTGCCGCTTGCCGATCAGGCGGTACGCCAGCCGGGCAGGAGCCGGGACACTGACCAGGAAGCGGGTGCGCTCGCTCTCGTCGGTCTCCTCGATGATGTGTCCCAGCACGACGAGGCGACGCTTGACCGGGATCGTGCCCATGCCGTGTTCGCCGAGCTTGTCCCACTCCGGCTGGGACACGGTCCGCGCGACGATAGGAAGCAACCGCTGCTCCTCCTCGGCAAGGTGGTCGATCAGCACCGGCAGCATGGCCTCGACCGTGGCGGCCATCCGCTCGCTGATCCCAGGATCGGGGCTGCGCATCCACCCCGGGAGGTCGGCCCGCAGGGCACCTACAGACTCGTCGACCGTGGCGTGCTGGGCATCCATCCGATCGAGCAGGTCGGCGTCGAGTCTGACCCGCTGGCGTAGCAACGGGTACAGCAGTTCGTCCTCGCCGTGGTGATGGTTGTGCAGGAAGTCCAGCATCTCCATGGCGTGCGTCCCGACGAGCTTGGCTCGCGCCGCATCGTTCGTCGCCGTCCGGAACAGCCGCGGCAGAGCCCCGATCTCACGTCGGATCACGCGGTGGATCAGGAGCATGTCGGTGGTGTCGATGGCGCCCCGGGCAGCAGTCATTGCGTCTCCTCGAAACGTGCACGGACCGACGGAGGGTCCTGAGAGTCCTGAGGGGAGTGATCCTCGCAAACCAGCCGCGTTCCAGGAAGGGTCTTTCTCCCGTGAGTTGGCGACGTCCGGACTGCGGTGTCGGCAGAGTCATCTAGCGTGTCGTCACGACGGTAGGAGCGCGAGAACGGAGAGTGGCGGTGGCGACAACAGGCGTCGGGCTTTCCGACGAGCAGGTCGGGCAACTACGTGAGGACCTGGCGGCGGGCAAGTATCCGCGCGTTCGCGTCACGGCTAAGCACTTTGGTGGGGCCTCGACCGGGACGGTGCGCAAGGTCGGCGACCCGGCCCGCGACGGCGAGGACTTCCTGACCGTTCGGGTCACCGTCAACGGCGTCACCGACGATCTGCGGTTCGGGCCGCGAGAACTGTCCAGGGGGCCGGCGGCGGCTGTGCAGGCCTCGCCGGCCCGCGGGACGAAGCCGCGTGCGGCCAAGCCGGCCGCCGGCGCCACGACGAAGACGACTGCCGTCCGCGCAACGGCCCGACGGACCGAACCCCCACGAACCCCGACGGCAGGCACGCGGACGGCCAGGCCACCCAAGCGAGGAACGTCCAGCGCATCGGTGCAGATCGTCCTGACGTCGTCGGGCACCTCCTGGACGGTGAGTGCTCATCGGGGAGCCCGGTCGGTCGTCAAGTCGGCCGTGGTCAATCCGGGCGTCGTGTCCTCGATCGCCGCCCTGTTCGACGTGCCCGCCCTCGAGGACGCGGTGGCCGCGGTCAACGACACCGCGCGGGTCGAGGCCGAGGCCCGCGCCGAGCAACTACGCAGCGAGCTCGCTGAGATCCAAGCCGTCCTCGACAGTCACCGCCGTCCCTGACACAGGCGATCGATGAGTGCCGTAGCGTCCGACCCGCCGGAGGCCAGCCCGGATTTCAACGACGGGCTGGGCTCCGGTGTCGTCATCGACGCCTCCTCTGGACTTGCTCTCGGGGCCACTCCGGCGGCGCGACCCCGGCGGCAGACCGGTGTCGCGGCGCTCGCTCTGCTCGGCGTCTATCTCGCGGTGTTCGGTCCTGGCATCGCGAGCTCGTTCCGCTCGGTCCTGGGTGATGCGACGCGGGTCGACACGACGTGGCCGGCGCGAGTCGCGGCGCTGGAATGGGACGTTTTCGCCGTCCTAATCGTGGTCACGGTGGTGCTTCGTTGGTTGCCGAAACATGCGCCTGACGTCACTGCCCGGATGGCGTTGCAACGCCGGCTCGGCCGGGCCGTGCCGGGTGGGATTGCCGGGGCGGCAGCGGGATTCGTCGCTATCGCAATGGTGAGCAGCCGGCTCGGGGACCAGGTGGCCACCGGCCTCGACCTGGTGCACGGCGGACAACCGCAGGCAGGGACAGGGCTCGGCTCCTTTTTGTCGAGCGTGTCCGCGGCAGCGTCGGCTGCGCTGACCGAGGAGCTCGTGCTCGTCGCCCTGGCGGTGGCCCTGGTCGAGCAGTACGCCGCGGAGCGCAACGAGCGGGCGCGGTGGCTCGTCCCCGGCACGCTCGGGCTGCTGCTCGCGCTCCGCTGGCTGGTGCACCTGTACTACCTGTGGGGCAGCGTGTTCGTGCTTTTCTGGGTTCCGGGGGTGTACCTGCTCTACCGCTGGGTGGGCTCGGTCTGGCCGCTCGTGCTCGGGCACTTCGGCTACGACTGCGCGGCGCTGGCCGGGCACGCGTTTCCCTCGACGACGTCCGCGGTCGACGCCGGCTTGTGGGCCGTCTCCGGCGTCGGTGTCGTGGCGTTGGCGGCGAGCGTCGCCCGCCGTCCTCTCACTCGAAGCGGGTCGGGTCCCCGGCGCCGATCCTCGTGACCTCGGGGAACCCGGCGGAGAAGTCGACCACGGTCGTCGGCTCGGTGCCGCACTCCCCGGAGTCGAGAACGGCATCGATCTCGTGGTCGAAGCGCTCCTTGATGGTCCACCCATCGACCATCGGCTCGTCCTCGTCGGGCAGCAGCAGTGTGCTCGACACCAGCGGCTTGCCTAGCTCGCGCAGAAGTGCGCGAACCACGGGATGACTCGGAATGCGCACCCCGACGGTGCGCTTCTTCGGATGGGACAGCCGCTTCGGCACCTCTCGGGTGGCGGCGAGGATGAAGGTGTACGCGCCGGGGGTGGCCGCCTTGATGCTGCGGAACGCGGCGTTGTTGAGCACGACGAACTCGCCGAGCTGCGCGAAATCTGAGCAGACGAGGGTGAAGTGATGACGCTCGTCGAGGTGCCGGATATGGCGGATCCGGTCGGCCCCGGTGCGGCTGTCCAGTTCGAAACCCAGCGCGTAGCAGGAGTCGGTCGGGTACGCGATCAGCGCGTCGTCGCGCAGCATCGCGACGGCCTGGGCGATCACCCGCGGTTGCGGGTCGTGAGGATGCACATCGAGATACCGCGCCATGTCGCCCACCCTAGGCCCGCCGCACAGACAGATGCCCGGGCCGACCGACGTGCGGCCGACCCGGACATCCGGTACCCGGAGAGCCCGGGGTGGTGTGATCAGCGAACGTCGAACCGGTCGTTGTTCATGACCTTGTCCCAGGCAGCGACGAAATCGCTGACGAACGTGCCCTTGGCGTCATCGGCGCCGTAGACCTCGGCGAGTGCCCGGAGCTCGGAGTTCGAACCGAAGATCAGGTCAGACCGGCTGGCCGTCCAGCTGACGCCACTCGTAGCGTTGTGGCCTTCGAAGGTCTCCGCCGACTCGTCGGTCGGCGTCCACGTCGTCCCCATGTCGAGCAGGTTGACGAAGAAGTCGTTCGTGAGCGTGTCGGGCGTCGAGGTGAGCACACCCAGGGCCGAGCCCTTGTGGTTCGCGCCGAGCACCCGCAGGCCACCGACGAGCACCGTCATCTCCGGCGCAGTGAGGTTCAGCAGGCTCGCCCGCTCGACCAGCAGGTACTCCGCCTGCAGGCGGTGCCCCTTGCCCACGTAGTTACGGAAGCCGTCCGCCGTCGGCTCGAGGTAGGAGAACGATTCGATGTCGGTCTGCTCCTGCGAGGCATCGGTGCGGCCCGGCGTGAACGGGACCGTCACGTCGTGACCGGCCGCCTTTGCCGCCTGCTCCACGGCCGCGCAGCCGCCGAGCACGATCAGGTCGGCCATCGACACGTTCTTGCCGCCGGCGTTGAACGTCTCCTGGACCCCGGTCAGGGCACGGAGCGCCGACGCGAGTTCGTCGGGCTCGTTGACCTCCCAGCCGGCCTGCGGCTGCAGTCGGAGCCGGCCGCCGTTCGCCCCACCGCGCTTGTCGGTGCCGCGGAAGCATCCGGCCGCCGCCCAGGCGGTGGAGATCAGCCGTGACTGCGACACGCCCGAGTCGAGGATCTGCGTCTTGAGCGTCGCGATGTCCGCGTCGCCGATCGGCTCCTGGGTCGCGGCAGGCACCGGGTCCTGCCAGCTGAGCTCCTCGGACGGAACCTCGGGACCGAGGTACCGGGTGACCGGGCCCATGTCGCGGTGGGTGAGCTTGAACCATGCGCGTGCGTAGGCGTCAGCGAACTGGTCGGGATTCTCGAGGAAACGCCGGGCGATGGGCTCGTAGATCGGGTCCATCCGCAGCGCGACGTCGGTGGTCAGCATCGTCGGCGGACGGTTGAGCGTGCCGTCCTCCGGGTCGGGGAAGGTATTGGCACCAGCCCCGTCCTTGGGTTGCCACTGGTAGGCGCCGGCCGGGCTCTTGGTGAGCTCCCACTCGTAGCCGAACAGGATCTCGAAGAAGCTGTTGTCCCAGGTCGTCGGGGTGTTGGTCCAGGTGACCTCGAGGCCGCTGCCGATGGCGTCGCGGCCCTTGCCCGAGCCGTAGCTGCCCTTCCAGCCCAAACCCATCTCCTCCAGGGGAGCGCTCGCCGGTTCGGGGCCCACGTAGCGCTCCGGGTCGGCGGCACCGTGGGTCTTGCCGAAGGTGTGACCGCCGGCTATGAGGGCGAGGGTCTCCTCGTCGTTCATGGCCATCCGGGCGAATGTCTCGCGCGTGTCACGTGCGGCAGCCAGCGGATCCGGCACGCCATTGGGGCCTTCGGGGTTGACGTAGATCAGACCCATCTGGGTCGCGCCGAAGGGCTTCTCCAGGTCCCGCTCGCCGGTGTGCCGCTCATCGCCGAGCCACTCCTCCTCCGGGCCCCAATACACGGCCTCGTCCGGCTCGAACTCGTCGACCCGACCACCGGCGAAGCCGAAGGTTGTGAAGCCCATCGATTCCATGGCGACGTTGCCGGCGAGTACGTAGAGGTCGGCCCAGGACAGGCTGGCGCCGTACTTCTGCTTGACCGGCCAGAGCAGCCGACGAGCACGGTCGAGCAGGACGTTGTCCGGCCAGCTGTTCAACGGAGCGAAACGCTGCTGGCCCGAGCCTGCACCGCCACGGCCGTCCGAGACGCGGTAGGTGCCGGCGGAGTGCCAGGCCATCCGGACCATGAGCGGGCCATAGTGACCGAAGTCGGCCGGCCACCAGTCCTGCGAGGTGGTCAGTACCTCGGTGAGGTACTGCTTGACCGCCGGCAGGTCCAGGCTGTTGAACGCCTCGGCGTAGTCGAAGTCCGCCCCCATCGGGTTGGACATCGGGGAGTTCCTGCGCAAGATCTTGAGGTTGAGCTGGTTCGGCCACCAGTCCCGGTTGCTGCCGCCCTCGACGGGCTGCGGCCGGCGGACCGGGCAGCCTCCCCCTTCTTCCTCGTTGAGCTCGCTCAGTTTGGTGTCGTGGTCAGGCACGTCGGTTCCTTCCGTCTTCGGATTGGTCAGCGGGTAGGTACGGCAGAGCAGTCGGGGCAGGTGCCCCAGTAGATGACCTCGGCCTCGTCGATCGCGAAGCCATGGTCGTGGGAAGCAGTGAGACACGGGGTGGTCCCGACCGCGCAGTCGGCGTCGGCAATCGCTCCGCACGAGCGGCACACGACGTGGTGATGGTTGTCGCCGACGCGCGACTCGTAACGGGCGACCGAGCCGGCCGGTTGGATGCGTCGCACGACCCTGGCGTTGGTGAGGGCCCGCAACGCGTCGTACACAGCTTGGTGGGACACCTCGCCGAGATCGCTGCGGACGGCACCGAGGATCGTGTCGGTGTCGGCGTGCGGTTGCGCGTGAACGGCGGCGAGGACAGCCAGTCGGGGACGGGTCACCCGCAGAGTGGCACGGCGCAGCATGCGCTCGAACTCTGTTGTGGGCATCTACGCGAGTCTGGCCCATTTTCTGGAATCAATCAAGGTTACGGGCGAGTAGAGCCTCAGGGAATGCGCGACGTGTCGCCTGGGCTGTAGCTGACATGACAACAATCGGACTCATCGGAAGTGGAAACATCGGCGGCACCGTGGCTCGGCTGGCGGTCAACGCCGGCTTCGACGTCATCGTGTCGAACTCGCGCGGACCTGAGACGCTGGCCGACCTCGTCGCAGAACTCGGCCCCAAGGCGCGGGCGGCCACGGCGGCGGAGGCGGCCGGACAGGGCGACATCGTCGTCGTCACCGTCCCGCTGAAGGCCTACCAGGACGTTCCGGTCGCGCCGCTGGCCGGCAAGGTCGTGCTCGACACGAACAACTACTACCCGCAGCGCGACGGCGCGATCGCCGCACTAGACGCCAAGCAGACCACCACCAGTGGGATGCTGCAGGCGCATCTGCCTGAGTCGCACGTCGTGAAGGCGTTCAACAACATCTATTTCGAGCACCTGCTTTCCCTCGCCCGTCCGGCCGGGGCCGCGGACCGCAACACCCTGATCATCGCCGGGGACGACGACGCCGCGAAGCGCACCGCGACCGAGTTCCTGGATGCGATCGGGTACGACGCTCTTGACTCCGGTCCGCTCGCCGACAGCTGGCGCTACGAGCGTGACCAGCCCGCGTACGCCGCGGCGTACGCGCAGGACGGGGACTTCGACAAGCCGATGGCGTCCGGACCCGAGCGGCTGCGGGCCCTGCTCGCCGAGGCGACCCGCTAGACCCGCACTCCGACCTGTAACCCGGACGCCAGTTCGACCGGGATACAGGTCGAACGCGTCGGCGGGGATGGGATGCTGAGCGCATGGCTGACATCCGAGTCATCGAGGCTCCACCGCCACCCGTGTCGTGGGCGCGCGTGCATGAACCGGACGCGCCGCCGCTGCGGATCGGTGTCGTGCAGCACGCGTGGTCACCGGAGAGCTTGACCGACTGGCTGCACGCCGCGGTGGATGCCGCCGCGGAGCATGGTGCGCGCATCGTGTTCCTGCCCGAATTGACGCTCTCGCGTTACCCGGCCGATTCGCTGCCCGAAGGATTGGCCGTCGACGGTGCCGAGGAACTCGAGTCCGGACCAACGGTGGTGTTCGCGCGCGAGGCCGCGCGGCGCAACAACGTCCACGTGCATGTCTCGCTCTATCGGCGCGCCGACGCACAGGACGGGCTCGGGCTCAACACCGCGATCATCGTGGCGCCGTCCGGCGATATCGTGGCCGTGACGAACAAGCTGCACATCCCGGTGACGGCCGGATACTACGAGGACAAGTACTTCCGCGCGGGCCCTGCGGGCCCGGACGATCCCTACCGGGTGCACGACGTCCTCGGTGCCCGGATCGGTCTGCCAACATGCTGGGACGAATGGTTCCCCGAGGTCGCCCGGGCCTACGCGCTCGGCGGGGCGGACATCCTCGTCTACCCGACGGCCATCGGTTCCGAACCCGACCATCCGGACTTCGACACCCAACCGCTGTGGCAGCAGGTCATCGTCGGCAACGGCATTGCGAACGGGCTGTTCATGGTGGTGCCCAACCGCACCGGTGCGGAGACCCGACCGGACCGCAGCCCCGGCAATACCTTCTACGGATCGTCATTCGTCTCCGACCCGTACGGACGTGTCCTGGTCCAGGCGCCGCGCGATGAGCCCTGCGTCCTGGTCGCCGATCTCGACCTGGCGCAGCGCACCGACTGGCTCGACCTCTTCCCGTTCCTGCGCACACGCCGCCCGGACACCTACGGCCCGCTGGTCGTGCCCGTCGACCCCGAGCGCCCGTACGGCGGGTCATGACCTGGACCATGCCGCACGAGGGCGTGCGGCAAGAACGGCTGTGGGTCGCGTGGCCGAGCAGTGGGTACACGCTCGGCGACAGCGCGCAGGACGCGGACGTCGCGCGTCGGACCTGGGCGGCGGTCG
Source organism: Jatrophihabitans sp. (assembly GCA_039937915.1). GTDB lineage: Bacteria > Actinomycetota > Actinomycetes > Mycobacteriales > Jatrophihabitantaceae > Jatrophihabitans. The sequence continues at coordinate 22,431 of JBDTFN010000154.1, forward strand.
CCAATACGGCTGCGCGCTTCCAACCGGTGAGCGTGGCGGTCGCGAGCAGTGACGTGAGGGTGGCGCGCGGCTTCCTCGACCCGCAGATCGAGATCCGCGAGCGCGACATCGACGACGCGTGGATCCGCGACTCCGGGCCGACCTTCGTCACCGACGGCGAGCGACTCGGCGCAGTCACCTGGGTCTTCAACGGTTGGGGGCAGCAGGAATGGGCCACCTGGGACCTGGACGCCACGCTCGGCCCGGCAGTCGCAGACTGGGCTGAGGCCGAACGCATCGACTCCGATCTGGTGAACGAGGGCGGAGGCATCCACGTCGACGGTCTCGGCACGGTCCTGCTCACCGAGACCGTGCAACTGGACCCAGGTCGCAACCCGGCCCGCACGAAGTCCGACGTCGAGGCCGAACTGGCCCGTACGATCGGCGCCACCCACGCGATCTGGCTGCCTCGCGGCCTGACCCGCGACTCGGACACGTATGGCACCCGCGGCCACGTCGACATCGTGGCGACGATTGCTTCGCCCGGCGTGGTCCTTCTGCACGATCAGCGCGACGCGAGCCATCCGGATCACGCGGTGACCGCCGAGATCCGGGCGGTGTTCGCCGACGCGGTCGACGCACGGGGAGACACTTTCGAGATCGTCGATCTGCCAGCCCCGCAGGTACTGCGCGACGACGGCGGCTACGTCGACTTCAGCTACGTCAACCACGTCCTGGTCAACGGCGCGGTAATCGCCTGCTCGTTCGACGACGCGAACGACGCGCAGGCCGTGGGCGTACTGCGCGATGCATACCCCGGCCGGGAGATCGTCACCGTGGACGCGCGCCCGCTGTTCGAGCGCGGGGGTGGCGTCCACTGCATCACCCAGCAGCAGCCCGCTGTCTGACCCGAGCGGCAGGATGCGGGGATGACCACTTTCCTCGATCTGCACCGTCCCGGCGATCCGCTGCTCATCCCGAATCCCTGGGACGTCGGCTCGGCGCGGGTGCTGGCGGCGCTCGG
>JBDTFN010000155.1:0-9711 GCA_039937915.1 Jatrophihabitans sp.
ACATGACGTTCAGTAGAGATCATCCGCTCCCGAGAACCTGATCATCAGATCAAGATCATCGGTGCCCCACGCTGGGGCACGGGGTCGAATCGACGGAGCGCAAGTGTGTGGAACCGGGTGCGCGAAAACCCCTATGGGATAGGGTAAGTAGCGTAAAGCCTCCGGAGATCATGGGCGGCGAAAAGCCGGCTTTCAGCTGGTTCAAGTCCCCCTCGGACACTCACGGAGGTCCCATTTGATGGGCCCTCTGTTCGATGTCAGGGGCGTGGCGGAACGCCGTGCGTGGTCCGCTGGCGGCTCAGTGGCAGGTCAGCATTCGCGGGACTCAACTATCTCGCCCCCTGTCAGAGCGAAGCGACGATCTCCTCGAGCATCGGGCGCACGTCGTTGCGGCGGTACCCCAGTAGCTCGACCGTGGAAGCACTGGGCTCGTACGCAATCACGTTGCCGCGTCCTTGGACGATGAAGCGATCGGGCATGAAGGGATGCTCCTCATCGGTTTCGATGAGCGTGCGATCTGACCCAGAAACGTCAAAAGCCATCTGGAAGTACTCACGGAAGCTGAGATTCTCGTCCCCGACCAGATAGGCAACGCCCGACTCGCCCCGCTCGAGAGCTCCACCCACAGCCGCCGCGAGCGACCGGACGGACATGTAGTTCGTGCCACCCTGCGGCGCGGTGTCCGGCACCTTGCCGGCAAGCACTCCCTGACCCCAGGCCACCTGCTTGGCGAAACGGCGGGTGTCGGTCCCGGGGATCACCCCGACGATCGACGGGGGGTTGACGGTGGTCACGTTGAATTGATCGTCGGCCAACGCTCGGGACCGGTCATCGGCGACCTGCCGTGCCCGTACGTAGGTGTGGGTTTCGGCAAGTTCCGGACGAAGCTGGTGGTAGTAGCTACCGATTTGCACGAGCCGTCGAACCCCGGCGAGCTTGGCCCGTTCCACGAAGGCGGGAACACTCACCATCAAATACTTGTCCCAGTACGCGCGGTCGTCCTCCCCCTCCGGCACGTGACGCACATCGTTGCCTGCGGCGAAGACAACCGCGTCGAACCCGACCAGCTCCTCCACGGTGAGCCCACCCTCGGCGTAGTCACCAAGTAGCGTCGGGCACTGCGTGACGAGCGATGTCTCCGCCGGAACCTTGCGGGCACCGACTGTCACATCAGCGCCGAGCGCGCTCAGATGGAGTGCCTGCTAGGAGATCGGCTATCCACCGCCAGAGTCCTCGTCATGGCCGTCGCTGAGTGCCGGCCAATCTTTGCTTTGGGGACCACAGCCTCCGTCCCACTTCGGCTGGACCCAAGCGAGCAAAGAGGTAGGCGAGGATGGTGGCGTAATGGACCTCGACCAGAGTGACCGCGAACAGATCCGCGACCTCGTCACGCGCTACGCGCTCCTTGTGGATTCACGTGACTACGACGGGGTCGCAGGCCTCTTTGTTCCGCAAGGGGTTCTCGTGGGTCCCGACCCGCCGCGCTGCCTTGACCCGGTGCGTGCGTGTACAGGTCGCGACGAGATCCGTCGCGAGATCCAGCGCCTTGATGCTTTCACCCTCACGTTCCACGCCGTCGTCGGCCAGTGCCTGGAGAAGCCCAGCAACCTCAGCGAAGCGCCCCAGGTCAGCGCTGTGGTGAGCTGTGTCGCCCACCATGTGCACGTGAGTGACGACCAGGCACGAGACCTGACCTGGCACCTGCGCTACCGCGACACCTACGAATCAGATCACGATGAGTGGCGCTTCACCCGCCGAGAGATCTCCATCGACTTCATCGACGTACGGCCCCTCAAGCTTGGGAACGTCGCCCAGAGGGTGCCACGCCAGCCGCGCTGATGGTCTGCCCGAAGCTCGACCGGGTCGGCCCACGGAACCATCCCCGCCCGGTCGCCCAGGTCTCCACAAGATTCGAAAGTAGGTTCAACCGGATGAAGAAGCTAAAGGATCGCGCAGCCATTGTGACCGGAGGCGCTTCGGGTATCGGTGCCGGAACGGCCCTGCGCCTGGCCGAAGACAGGGCATGCGTCGTCGTGGCCGACATGAACGAATCAGGTGCGCAGCGGATCGTCGATGAGATCACAGGTCGCGGCGACCGTGCGATCGCTGTCGCGGTAGATGTAGCGGACGAGCAGGCCACGCACGAGATGATCGATGCCTGCGTAGAAGCCTTCGGGCGCCTGGACATCCTGCACAACAACGCGGCTTACACCAACGCCTCAGGGCAGGCTGCGGATAGGGACCTGCTGACCATGGACTTGGCGACATGGGACAAGACCATGTCGGTGAATCTGCGTGGACCGATGATCGCCAGTAAGTACGCGATACCCGAAATGTTGAAGAACGGTGGAGGATCCATCATCAACACCTCTTCGAGCAGCGCGAAGACCGGGGACTATGAGCGCACGGCCTACGCCGCGTCCAAGGCCGCCATGCTGTCACTCACCCGCTCGATCGCCACCCAGTACGGCAAGCTCTTTCCTGGCCTTCGATGACGCCAAATTCATCACCGGACAAGAGATCAACTGCGATGGCGGGGTACTCGTCCGCTCAGGTGCGACCCGGGTTGATGAAGTACCTACAGGACCATCGTTCCTGAGTGCCGCGACCTGATACGCACGCCTCACTCCGGATGTGCGAGTAAGCCGAGTTCCGCGGCAAGCTTGGGCGACCAAATGTTCTTTCCGAGAAAACGGCCCGCCTCCTCATGCCCGGCGAGCCAAACTATGACTTCGGCGGCAGCGCGCTCAGAATCGACTTCGAAACCCTGGTCAGCGATCCTGCTTGCACCCCCTCGCGCGACCGCGGCCTCAGTCACCACGAAACCCGGGTCAACATTGAAGGCGCGGACACCGAGGTGGCCATACTCTGCGTTGATCGCGCCGGAGAGCCGACCAAATGCCGCCTTCGAGGACGCATAGGCGAGGCCCCAGCCGCCCTCGCTCGGCGCCGACGGTGGGTCGCTGGTAGCCGAGCCCGAGGACATGTTCACGATCGTCCCCCCGCCGCTCTCGACCATCCCGGCCAGGACAGCCTGGGTCAGTACGACTTGATGGGCGAAGTTGGCGGTGAGCACCGCCTTGAGTTCAGTGAGCTCCAAGTCGGCCAGAGCGTCGTGCGAGCCGGGCAGGTGGGCGATGGCGTTATTGACCAGCACGCGGACCGGTCCCCACTTCGCGTGCACCGTCGCGGCAGCGGCACGGACGCTGTCCATGTTCAGCAGGTCCATCGAGATCGGAAGCGCCGCGGCGCCACAGTCCACAATCAGCCTTTTCGTGGTCTCCAGGCTGCCCGGCACTGCGAGCGTCGCTGAGCCGTTCCTCCGCAGGCGCGGGGCCACGACTCCTTCGCCCTCGTGTGCTGTTCGAGCAGTGAAGGCGACGTCGTACCCGGCTCGAGCGAGGCTGATCGCGGTTGCTTTCCCTATGCCGCGGCTGGCACCGGTAACGAGGGCTACCCGTCGATCTTCTCGGTGTTTCATCACGCGATGGTGCCAGCGCACCTGGCAGCCGGCCATCGTGCCTCCCGATCTACGGAACGACCGTGCTCGGCGATCGCGGCACCGATGCCGGAGGCGGCGCCGAGCACCATCGTGGTCACTCCTGGCGTGTGTCGAATATTTTTGACGGATGTCAACTCGATGCCTAGGGTGACCGCTATCGCCCCTTTGATGTAAGCGAGTCGCTCATGACCACAACGTTCGATAAGCCCACCACTGCGATCATCGGAGCGGGAATCTCCGGACTCACCGCCGGCAAGATGCTCACCGATTACGGCGTTCCGCACACCTGTTTTGAGATCTCCGATCGCATCGGCGGCAACTGGGCCTTCGGGAACCCGAACGGCATGTCGAGTGCCTACAAGTCGCTGCATATCGACACCTCCAAATTTCAACTGTCGTTCCGGGACTTCCCGATGCCCGAGAGCTATCCGGACTTCCCGCACCACACGCTGGTCAAGGAATATCTGGAGGATTACGCCGAGGCGTTCGACCTAAAGAAGAACATCGAGTTCTCCAACGGTGTCCTCAGCGCGCGTCGCAAGCCCGGCGGCGGTTGGGAGCTGGACTTGCAGGATGGCTCGACTCGGTCATTCGACTTCCTCGTGGTCGGCAACGGGCACCACTGGGACGCCCGGTTGCCGGAGTTCCCCGGAGAATTCACCGGCGAGACCATGCACTCGCACCACTACATCGACCCTGAAAAACCACTGCACCTGCGAGAAAAACGGATCCTGGTGGTCGGCATCGGCAATTCGGCTGCCGACATCGCCGTCGAACTGTCCAGCCGAACCCTCGACAACGAGGTCGTGCTCTCGACTCGCTCGAGTGCGTGGATCGTGCCCAAGTACATCAGGGGAAAGCCCGCAGACAAGGGCTTCAAGACCTACCCGCACATCCCGCTGGCGTGGCAGCGCAAGGTCATCTCCAAGTTGGCGCCGATGCAGAACGGGTATCCGTCCGACATGGGGTTGCCGGAGCCCAACCACAAGTTCATGGAGGCACACCCCACTCAATCGGTGGAACTGCCGCTGCGGCTGGGATCGGGTGATCTGACCGCGAAGGGCAATCTGGAGCGCCTGGATGGCAAGACCGTGCATTTCGAGGACGGCACGAGCGCTGACTTCGACGTGATCGTCTACGCCACCGGCTACAACATCACGTTCCCGTTCTTCGACCCCGAATTCCTCTCGGCCCCGGGCAACCACATCAGCTTGTACAAGCGGATGTTCTCACCGGGCATCGAGGACTTGGCGTTCATCGGTTTCGCCCAGTCCGTGCCCACCCTGTTCCCGTTCGTGGAGTCCCAGACCCGGATCCTCGGTGCCTACCTGACGGGCCATTACGCACTCCCTTCGGTCGCCGACATGGAGAAGGTCATTGCCCAGGACGAGGCGCTGTATCTCGGTCACATGCTTCCGACGGCGCGTCACACCCAACAGTTGGACTACTTCGTCTATGAGCATCAGTTGCGAACGAAGGAGCTGCCGACCGGCCGGGCGCGGGTTTCCCAATGAGCGTCCGGGTCCGTGATCCACGGGGCCCGACGAAGGGGGATGAGCGCCGCACTTCGCTGCTCGCGGCACTCGACGATCTGCTCCTGGAGGTGGACAGCGTCGAGGCGATCAACGTGGCTGACCTGGCCCGCAGGGCTGGCGTCACGCGCTCCGCGTTCTACTTCTACTTCGAGAACAAGGCCGCTGCGGTCGGCGCGCTGATGGAAGTCATCTTCGACGAGGCGACCGAGGCTGGTAGGTGGTTGACCGACGTGTCGCGCGAACCGACCGAGCGCATCAGTCAGAGCATCTCCCATCTGTTCGCCGTCACCGAGCGGCACGGCCCGCTGTACCGTGCCGTGCTGGAGGCCCGAGCCACCAATCCCGCGATCCGCGAGATGTGGGACGCCGACCGCGTGTCGTTCGAGGAGTACGTGGCCGACATGATCGACGCCGAACGCGCTGCCGGCCGGGCCCCTGCCGGAGTCGACGCGCGGACGTTGGCCGCGGTCCTGCTCGACGTCAACGACCGCAACATGGAGCGTCGGGTGGTCGGCGCGTGCCCCGATCACGACCTGCACGTCGAGGTGGTCACCAGCATCTGGGTTCACTCCATCTACGGCACCTACCCCCCTTCCTGAGTCCCGTTGGCCACGCGGTCGGACTCCCACACAGCTTCGGAGCCAGGTATGACTGAGCAGAACACCATGACCGACACCACGTCCGAGACCCCTCCCGCCGCTACGAGCACCGTGAGCTTCACGGTGGCGGGCACACGCTGCGAAGGCACCCACTTCCCTTCTCGCAGCGACGCATTGGCCTCATCGATCGGTCGCCCGGTCGTCGTTCTGGCCCACGGACTCGGTGGCACCCGGGACTCGGGTCTGGATGGCTTCGCCGAGGCGTTCGTCGCCGCCGGAATGGACGCCTTCACCTTCGACTATCGCGGTTTCGGTACCAGCGACGGCGACGATCGCCAGACCGTGTCCTTGGCCGGTCAGGTCGAGGATTGGATGGCAGCGGTCGACGCTGCCGCGCAGCTGCCAGGTGTGGATTCGCAGCGGATCGTCCTGTGGGGCGTTTCGCTGGCTGGTGGCCATGTGCTCCAGGTGGCCGCTGCCCGTGACGACATTGCGGCCGTGATCGCCGTGGTGCCGATGGTCGACGGTCTGGCCGCCATGCGGCACGCTCTGGCCGCCCACGGAGCATTGTCGCTGGTCAGGGCGACCGCGACCGGGCTCGCTGCGCGGGTCCGGGTCAGGTTGGGCAAACCTACGATGCTGCCGGTCGTCGGCAAGCCGGGGCAGCCCGGCGCACTCACCCTGCCCGGCGCTTATGAGGACTTCCACTCGATCGCAGGTCCGTCCTGGCGCAACGAGGTACGCGCAGACGTCGGTCTGGAACTTGGCACCAGGGCGCCGGCCCGGGCTGCCGAGAAGATCAAGATTCCGCTGCTGGTTCAGATCGCTGACTTCGACCGGTCGGCTCCCCCGCGCGCGGCGGCGTTGGCAGCCTTCGCCGGCCGCGCCGAGGTGCGCCACTACCCGAGCGACCACTTCGGTCTGTTTCCGGGCCAGCCGTTCCACCGTCCAGCCGTCCAGCACGCGGTGTACTTCTTGAAGCGACACCTAACGCCGAAGGTGCACTGAGTCTCGTCACGTGATCTGGCCGCGACCAAGTCCCAAGCGCGGACGTGACCCGGGCTGCTCACCCGACGCGACCAACTCCGCGAGATGGTCCGGCGCGATGCCGACGTCGCTCGCCCTTCCACAGTGCGGCGGCGGGGGGCGTCTTGTCCTTCGTGTTCGCCGACCTCATCACGCTGCCGCTGCTCTCGATCTACGGCAAGTACTACGGCACCGCGATCACCCTGCGCATTCTCGGCGTCTTCTGGGCGACCATGAGCATTGCCGGCCTCGCGGTCGAATATCTGTTCCAAACCGTCGGGATACCCGACCCGGCGGCTCTACCGCGACACCGACAGCGGCCGGTTCGCCAAGGACCCGATCTGCGGCATGCAGGTCGAGATCGAGCGCCCACCGACCACCACCACCCCATCGACCCCGAACGGGTCGCGCACGCCCGCTCCCAACTCCCCTCAGCCGAGGACGCCGCCGACTGACCAGTCTGCTCTCGCTTCAGGGCCGGACTGCTCCGGTGTCCGGAACGATCGTTCGCCCATGGGTGCGGGCACCTAACACCCTGACGCCGACTCCCAGGCCTACCTCGCCCACGGCCGCGGAGCTTCGGTTCATACTGAGACGATGCTGGTCATTCCTCTGGCCCTTGTCGTGCTGGCTGCGATTGTCCTCGGCGGGGTGGTCGTGGCGTCGTTGTGGCCGGTACTCGTTATCTGGGTTGCGGTGCTGTATTGCTTGGGGCCGCGTCCCAGCCGCAAAGCCGAACAGGTGATCGGCGTGTCCGCGGTCGCCGCGTCGTTCGCGGCGTATCTGCTTGCTCCGTGGCACTCGGCCCACGAGAGCTGGGACGTTGTTTCGGCGATTTTTTGGTTGCTCGGCCCGCTGCTGATCGCGGCGATCCTCGTTGGTCTGCGTGGCGGTCCGCGACGTATTCGTGCCCGGCGTGTCCGGTTCGAGCAAGCACAGGCAGAACGCCGCTCAGAACAGGCGCGACTGGCAAAAGCCGTCCGTGTTGCGAAGAAATCCGACCGGGCGCATGCGCGCAGAAGGTCCATCGAGGCACGCACCGGACTGGATGTGGACGTGGTGGTCGAAGCCGCTCGCGACACCGGAGTCACCCTGCACGCAGCAGCCGGCCGACTGGTACGTGTTGCCGGTCGGGGCGTGACCCGCTCACTCGCCGCCCGGCAGGCGCGGCGCCCGCCGCGGGAACCGGCAGCCCAGGGTGGAGCCCGGCCACTCACGGACGCCGCTTTTCCGGACGTGTGGTTGGACCTGGATGTCGATATCGACAGCATCAAATCGCATGACCGAACGGAAGAGATTCTTCGGCTCGCCGACGAACTCGACGGCCACCGGAGACACCGACTGTCGCGATCGAACTGATGGAGCGACTGGCACTGGGTCGGCAGGGCGCTTAAGCCGCGACTCGCGGTTAGATGAGCGCGTGGGTGTCGACGGGTGGTTTCTGAGCGCGTCAGAGCGGGGCAATGCCGCGACGCAGTTGGATAGCCGTCACGATGACGGACACGCCTGGACCGTCGGCAACGACGTCGAGCCGCTGGTTCATGGTGGGGCTTACTTCCCCGAGCTGCTGCGCTGTGTGCGGTTGATGCGATCCGGTGATCTGTTGCTGTTCACTGACTGGCGCGGTGATCCTGACCAACTGTTGGCCGGTCCAGGAAGTGAAATCTCGCGGGTGTTGTCCGAGGCCGCGCGCAGAGGCGTTGTCGTCAAGGGCTTGATCTGGCGTTCGCATCTAGACCGCCTAGCCTTCAGCGAGCAGCAGAACCGGCATCTCGGCGAGGAGATCGAGGCCGCTGGAGGGGAATGCCTGCTCGATATGCGGGTACGCCCAGGAGGTTCGCATCACCAGAAATTCGTCGTGCTGCGACATCCCGGCCGTGCGGAGCTGGACGTCGCCTTTGTCGGCGGCATCGATTTGTGCCATAGCCGCCACGATGGTCCAGAGCATCACGGAGATCCTCAGGCCCAACTGATAGCAAAGATCTACGGTCCGCGACCGCCATGGCATGACGTTCAGATCGCCGTGCGTGGCCCTGCCGTCGCTGATGTTGAGACGGTCTTTCGGGAACGGTGGGACGATCCGCAGCCCTTGACCCGCAACCCGATCGCTGCGATCAGCGAATTCGTCAGGCGCGATGATCACACCGCCGGTGCGTTGCCCGCGCAGTTGCCCGACCCGGCGCCCCGCGGGACGCAGTTGGTGCAACTGCTGCGTACCTATCCCAACCGTCACCGTGGGTACCCGTTCGCTCCGGACGGTGAACGTAGCGTGGCCCGCGCCTACGACAAGGTCATCGCTCGGGCACACAGCCTGATCTATGTCGAGGACCAGTATTTATGGTCCAGTGAAGTCGTTGCCTGTTTCGCCAGGGCGCTCAGCGCTGATCCCAATTTGCTACTGATCGCGGTCATCCCCCATTACCCTGATCAGGATGGGCGGCTTTCCCTTCCGCTGAATCTCGTCGGCCGCCAGCAGGCGCTGTCCGAGATCTACGCGGCCGGTGGGGATCGCGTCGCGGTGTACGGAGTCGAGAACCACGCGGGTACCCCGGTCTATGTCCATGCCAAGGTCTGCGTCGTCGACGACGTGTGGGCCTCGGTCGGCTCAGACAACGTGAATCGACGATCGTGGACGCACGACTCGGAACTGTCCTGTGCCGTCCTGGACACCGAACTTGACGAGCGTGAACCTCGAGTGGTCGACCGATTCAGCGACGGCGCTCGCAAGTTCGCCCGCGCGTTGCGGCTGGAGTTGGCCCGCGAGCATCTCGACCGGGCGCCCGGTGACGACACGGACCTGCTCGACCCGCTCTCCGCTTTCCACGCCTTCGCAGACAGCGCCGCACACCTGCAGCGTTGGCGCGATGACGGACGAAACGGTGTACGACCACCTGGACGGCTTCGCCCCTACGCCACGCCGCAACTGTCCCGGCTCACGCGTGGGTGGGCGACTCCGGTGTACCGCGCACTCCTCGACCCGGATGGTCGACCCGCCAGCCTCCGTCGGTCCCGTACCTTCTGAATGTGTGCTCAGACCGAGGCCCTTCCA
>JBDTFN010000156.1:0-7064 GCA_039937915.1 Jatrophihabitans sp.
ATGCCCGAGGGGGACACGGTCTGGCTGACCGCGCACCGACTGCACCAGGCCCTGGCGGGCCGCGAGGTGACGGTCTTCGACATGCGCGTTCCGGCGCTGGCCACGACCGATCTACGCGGCGACACCGTGGCCGAGGTCGTCGCCCGGGGCAAACACATCTTGACCCGCTTCGAGGCCGGACTGAGCCTGCACAGTCACCTGCGGATGGACGGATCCTGGTACCTGTCCGCTGCCGACGCGCCGCCGCCGCGCCGATACCCGAGCCACATGATCCGGGCGCTGATCGGCAACGCCAACTGGCTGGCTACCGGCTACCGCGTCCACGACCTGCAGATCGTGACCAGGGACGGCGAACAGGGGCTCGTCGGTCACCTCGGACCGGACCTGCTCGGCCCGGATTGGGACGTCGAGCGTGCGGTGGCCAACCTACTGCGCAATCCCGAGGCCGCAGTGGGTGAGGCGTTGCTCGATCAGCGCAACCTGGCCGGGGTCGGGAATATGTACAAGTGCGAAGTCCTGTTCATGCAGCGCGAACATCCGTGGACGCCGGTGGGCGAGGTGCGCGACCTGCACGGGTTGGTGGCGACCTCCCATCGGGTGCTGCGCGCGAACCGCGACCACCCGGAGCAGTCGACTACCGGGTACACCCAGCGAGGTCGCGAGCACTGGGTCTACGAGCGCGGCGGGCAGTCGTGCCTGCGCTGCCGCACCCGCATTCGTCGGGCCGAACAAGGCGCCCCACCCCGGGCACGCGGCACGTACTGGTGTCCGGTCTGCCAGCCGGGACCGGACCGGACCGGCGGCTGAGCCGACTCCTCAGATTGGTGGGGGGTCGGCCGGTGCGTCGAGTTGTCGGGTGTCGCGTCGTTCGTCCAGGACCTGCCGACGGTGGGCGCGTTCGACCTCACCCAGCTGCCGGATCTGTTCGCGCAGCGCGACGTCGAGTTCCTCCCGGGTGCGTCGAAGTGCCCGGCGCGCGTCGCCGATGTTGCCGTGCACGCGTTCCAGGGCCCCGGTCATCTGCGTGGCGGCCGATTCGATCGAGTCAAGGGCCAGCCGTAGGCCCGCGGCCGTCGCGATGTACGCAGTCGGATCGTCCGCAGCGCTCACAGGCGGTTGGGCCGCGACTCGTTGGGCCGCGGCGAGCGCGAGCGCGAGCGAGGTGGAGATCTCCTCGCGGGCGCGGCGCAGGTCGGCCAACTGCCGCCGGCACTCGTGCTCTACCTCGGCCTGGTTGGCCAGTGTGGTGCCGGCGCTGATGAGTGCGCTGCGACGATGATCGTCGATCGTCGCGATCGCCCGCCGGATTCGGTCGAGTGGATCGGGCTCTGGACCGAACCGGGGTAGCCGTCTGCCCAACCGGCTCACTCCGCCTCGTCCGGGTACGTCGGGCGCCGCGAGAGGCCGGGCCGCACGGTGGTCAGGTCAGGCCGAGAGTGGGTCGACGGTGGCGGGAACCGTGTCGAGCACTGGGAGCCCGGCGAGCAGGATCGCGGCGTCGGCAGCGACGACGTCCGAAGCGGCCGGGCTCAGCAAGAAGGAAGCGAACCAGCGCAACACGGTGTCGACACCGGCGCGCGAGGAGGCCGCGAGCGCTTCGTCCACTGCCGCACGCGCGTGCTGCCATCCCGGAGCCGAATCGTCGATCCGTCCGACGGCAGCCAGTGCGGCGGGTTCGTAGGCCGCGAGGCCGCGCACGACCGGATTCTGCGAAATGTCAACCGCAGCCTCGACCAGGGCACGCTCGAGCGGCTTGCCAGCCTGAGCCAGCACGATGCGCTGGACCTGATCGAGAACCAACGCGTCCAGGACCGCCTGCCGGGTACGAAAGTGGTTGTACAGCGTCGCCTTCGCCACGCCGGCGCAGATCGCCACCTGCGCCATGGTGATCCTGGTCCCGGTGGTCGAGACGGCACGCGCGGCGCCCACGAGCAGGGCGGTGCGGGTCCGGTCCATGGCGTTACCGGCCCGGGTCCGGGTCCCCGTTACCCGTACTGGCGCTGCCGAAGCCAGCGTCGACGCTCGTGGCGCCGTTTCAGCGGTGGAGCGGAACAGCGTGTCGAACAGTGGCCCGTTGGCTGCGGTCATGGTCTCGACCTCTCTGGTCGGCTACGTCCAGGACGAAAATTACCGGCGCGTCCGGGGCTGCTGCGGGAGGTCGACCGGCGGGTCGGACGATGTGTGACGCCTGGGGCTGGTGTGGCGTCTCGACCGACCTGGCGGGCCTCCGTACGGGTCGATCAGGCTGCGACGGTCGGCAGGCTGCGCACCCTGACCACTGGGCCGACCCCGGCCGAGTCGACGGTCGGCGCCGCGACGATACGCGACGCACCCGCTCCGGGGACCAGCGCGACCCGATGGGCCGAGATCAACTTCTCCTCGTGGCGGAGCACCTGGCTGACTTCGACGAACAGTTCGGACAATTCAATGTCCAGCGCCCGGCAGATGGCGGCGAGCAGTTCCGATGACGGTTCCTTCTGCCCACGTTCGACCTCGGACAGGTACCCGAGACTGACCAGGGCAGTGGCCGACACCTCACGCAGGGTCCGACGCTGACGCAGTCGCACGGCGCGAAGCGTCTCGCCCACGACCTGACGTAGTACGGGCATGTGCACGACCCCCTCCAGGGAAGAAATGCGACCGCTGCCGACCCTTGTTGGTCACCGTACCGGCGAGCGAAGCGCAAGCCCGGCCGGCAGACCGTAGTCCGCTCTCGGCGAACAGTCTTACCTGGAACGCGCGAGGCCGATCGAGGATTCCCGGAGGTTCAGACCGTCGAGGTCCGGCGCAGTCGCATCGCCCGCGCAACGTAGTCGACCCCGGTGACCAGCGCGACGATGATCGCAACGACCATCACCACCCAGGCCACCCCGTGCAGCCAGCCCCACGGTGGTAAGACGAACAGTCCGATGGCGACGTTCTGCAGGAGGGTCTTCAGCTTGCCGCCGCGGCTGGCCGGGATCACACCGTGCCGGATCACCCAGAACCGGAGCAGGGTGACGCCGATCTCGCGGACCAGCACGACGACCGTCACCCACCACGGCAGGTCACCGAGCAGCGAGAGTCCGATCAGCGCGGCACCGACGAGCGCCTTGTCCGCGATGGGGTCAGCCAGCTTGCCGAACTCGGTGACCAGCCCCCGTTTGCGAGCGATGTCACCGTCGATGGTGTCGGTCACGCAGGCCACCGCGAAGACCACCCACGCGCCGATGCGCCACAGGTCGTTGTGCCCGCCGTGGGCGAAGAGCACGACGACGAAGACCGGCACCAGGACGAGACGGAAGACCGTCAGGGCGTTAGCGATATTCCACGCCGAGGCCTGACCCGGCGGATCGCCGATCGGATCATCGGTGAGCTTCGGCGTCACCTGACGCATCCGGGCCCGAGCATCTGCCGCGCCCGGCGAACGCGTTCCCTCGGCCGTCCGGGCTCCCGTCGACGCCGCAGCGCCCATCGATGGGTCTCTCGGGGTCACCACGGTTCGCCCACCGGCTTGGCCACCAGGTCCACTCCGTCGGAGTCGACGACGAAGGCCGTCACGAACTGGCCGCACTGCAGACCGGCGGCGTCCAGGAGCACGACCGCGCCGTCCACCTCAGGACCCTGGTGCGCGGCTCGCCCGATCACCTCGTCGTCCTCGACCTCCTCGATCAGCACTTCGACACGGGAGCCGACGCGGTCCTCCGCTCGCTGGCTGGACAGCTCGTGCGTCAACGTGCTGAGCCGGTCCACCCGCGCGGCGATCACGTCGTCGTCAAGCTTGCCGTCGAAGTCCGCAGCCGCGGTCCCGTCTTCATCGGAGTACCCGAACACCCCGACGGCGTCGAGCCTGGCTTCGGTGATGAACCGCTCAAGCTCGAGGAGGTCGTCCTCTGTCTCACCGGGGAACCCGACGATGAAGTTGCTCCGTGCGCCGAGATCCGGCGCGATCGCCCGGGCCCGGGCGAGGAGGTCGAGGAAAGCCTCGGTACTACCGAAGCGCTTCATTCGCCGCAGCACTGGCGCGCTGGCGTGCTGGAAGGACAGGTCGAAGTACGGCGCGACGCCGGGGGTGTTCGCTATCCGCGAGACCAACTCCGGACGCATCTCGGCCGGTTGCAGGTAGGAGACGCGGATGCGCTCCACGCCTTCGACGGCCGCGAGATCCGGCAGCAGCGCCTCGAGCGCCCGCAGGTTGCCCAGATCCTTGCCGTAGGAGGTGGAGTTCTCGCTCACCAGGACGATCTCGCGGGCACCCGTGCCGGCCAACCACTGGGCCTCGGCCAGGATGTCGGCAGGCATTCGGGACACGAACGAACCTCGAAAGGACGGTATGGCGCAGAACGTGCAACGCCGGTCACATCCCGAGGCAAGCTTCAAATAGGCCAGTGGCCCGTCACTGAGGCGATTGCGCACCGGAGCCGTCGGTACCCAGGCGTGCCCTGGCAGCGCCACCTCGCTCGCAGCCGCCGGGCGGTGCGCGGGGGCGACCGGGAGCAAGGTCCGCCGATCACGAGGTACGTGGGCCGTTACCGGTCGGCCTGCTGCGATGTCGTCCAGGCGGGCGGCGATGTCGGCGTAGGAGTCGAAGCCGAGCACCGCATCGGCCTCGGTGAGGGAACGGGCCAGCTCGTCGCCGTACCGCTCGGCCAAACAACCCACCGCGACGACTTTTCGACCCGTGTCGGCGTGCGCGAGGATCTCGTTGATGGAATCCTGCTTGGCTGACTCGATGAATCCGCAGGTGTTCACCACCACGACGTCGGCGGCGTCGGAATCGGCGGTCAGCGTCCAACCCCCGGCGCCGAGCCGACCTGCGAGTTCTTCGGAGTCGACCTCATTGCGGGCGCACCCGAGAGTGACGAGCGCGACGCTGCGAGAAGTCTGTGACACCCAGTGCACGTTACCCGCGCAGTAGGTCACGATCTCCCGCTGCCGTCGGAAAGCCGACGTCTCTGGTCGACGCAATCCGTCGCGGCTGCGCCGCCTGATGGGTGGCCACAGCGTCGCGCTACCGTCGAACGGTGATCGACGTCCGCCCCGCCCGCACCGCCGACGTTCCCGCCATCAAGTCGCTCGTCGACGTCTACGCCGGCTCCGGTCGCAAGCTACTGGCCAAGGAACTGGGCGCTCTGTACGAGGACGTCCAGGAGTTCCTCGTCGCCGAGATCGACGGCGAGGTCGTGGGGTGCGGCGCGTTACACGTGCTGTGGTCCGACCTCGGCGAGGTGCGCACCCTCGCCGTGCACCCCGATTACGTCCGGCGCAACATCGGGCGCGCGGTGCTGGTCGGGCTGATCGACACTGCGCGGGGCCTGGGGTTGTCCCGCCTGTTCTCGCTGACCTTCCACACCGAGTTCTTCGGCCACGCCGGGTTCGTCAAGATCGATGGCGCGCCCGTCGATCACGAGACCTACGCTGAACTTCGCCAGTCCTACGACCCCGGCGTCGCAGAGTTCCTCGGACTCGAGTTCGTGAAGCCGAATACGCTCGGCAACACCCGAATGTTGCTGCAACTCGGCCCGGACGACACTGGGCGGGACTAGCCAATCCCGGGCGTGTCTCACCCGCCAAGACTCCATCGGTCGATAGCGTCGGGTCCGGACGGAGGTGAGCGTGATGGCCACACTCGAACGGATCGACCCCGCGTACACGGCCTGGACACCGTCGGCGGCGGGTCTTGCCACCGAGGAGGAGACCTACGTCGGACGCCACCGTGGACGCAGCCGGACGCGCGGCTTCTCGCTGACCCGGATGTTCTACAGCGCGAGACACCGCATCCGCTGATCTGGATCGCTGCATGCACGAAGAAGGCCACCAACCCGCAGGTTGGTGGCCTTCTTACTGTCCGGGCGACGGCCCGGATGCTCACTCCCCCGCGGCGATGACCGACGGCGTGGGGTCCTCGACGTCGTCGTCGGCGACGACGAGATCCTCGGCGGTGCCCCCGTTTCGCAGGGTGTACATCAGCCCGGCAAGTTCGTCGGGCACGACCAGAACCTCCCGCGCCTTCGACCCCTCGGACGGACCCACGATGCTGCGCGACTCCATCAGGTCCATCAGCCGACCCGCCTTGGCGAAGCCGACCCGCAGCTTGCGCTGGAGCATCGACGTCGAGCCGAACTGCGTCGACACGACGAGTTCGACGGCGGACAGGAACAGGTCGAGGTCGTCGCCGATGTCCTCGTCGATGTCCTTCTTCGCCGTCACCGCAGGCGCGGTCACGTCTTCGCGATAGGTCGGCTGCAACTGCTCCTTGCAGTGGTCGACGATCGAGTTGATCTCCGCGTCGGTCACGAACGCGCCCTGCATCCGGGCCGCTTTGGACGCCCCCATCGGCAGGAACAGGGCGTCACCCTTGCCGAGTAGCTTCTCGGCTCCGGCCTGGTCGAGGATGACCCGCGAGTCGGCCAGCGAGGAGGTCTTGAAGCCCAGCCGCGACGGGACGTTGGCTTTGATCAGACCGGTGACCACGTCCACCGATGGGCGCTGGGTCGCGATGACGAGGTGAATTCCGGCGGCCCGCGCAAGCTGGGTAATGCGCACGATCGAGTCCTCGACGTCGCGCGGGGCGACCATCATCAGGTCGGCGAGCTCGTCGATGATCACCAGGAGGTACGGGTAGGCCTGATAGACGCGCTCGGAACCCGGCGGCGGCTTGAGCTCACCACTGTGCACCTTGCGGTTGAAATCATCGATGTGCCGTACGCCGGAGGTCTCCATGTCCTCGTAGCGCATGTCCATCTCACGCACGACCCACTGCAGCGCATCTGCCGCCTTCTTGGCGTTGGTAATCACCGGGGTCACCAGGTGCGGGATGCCCTGGAACGAAGCGAATTCGACCCGCTTCGGGTCGATCAGCACCATGCGGACCTGGTCCGGCGTGGCCCGGGTGAGGATCGACAGGATAAGGGTGTTGATGCAGCTGGACTTACCGGCGCCGGTGGCCCCGGCGACCAGCAGGTGCGGCATTTTGGTGAGGTTCGCGACGACGAAGCCGCCCTCGACGTCCTTGCCGAGCGCGACGAGCATCGGATGCTGGTCGCGCTGCGCGACGTTGGAGCGCAACACATCGCCGAGCATGA
>JBDTFN010000157.1:0-3106 GCA_039937915.1 Jatrophihabitans sp.
GAAGGGGCAGCCACCGGGTGCAACCGCCCCTCCGCGTCGACGAGCAGGATCGAGGCCCGCGACAGCGGGATCTCGCGTTCGATCATCGCTGTTACGACGAGGAGGATCTTCGGCAGCGGAGTGTCACGGACGATCAGATCGAGAATCTCGTTGTGGGTGATCAGGCGGTGCGGCAGGTCCGGCTGCTGCCCATGGCGCGACGGCAGCGCATCGCCGATGGGGGCGGGGTCGTTGCGGCCATCATCGTCGTGCGGCAGATCGGACATGGTCGACTCCTCGCCGAGCCCCCCGGCTGGACGTAGCCCGCTATTGCGGCTCGGCGAACCATACTCCGAGCGGCTCGACCGGCCCGGCGAAATCGCGCGGTGTCGGTTGCGGGTGCGACCATCAGCATGTGCCTCTCTACCGCGACGAGGCGGTCGTCCTCCGCGTTCACAAACTCGGCGAGGCCGACCGCATCATCACGCTGTTGACCCGGCGCCACGGCCGGGTACGTGCGGTCGGCAAGGGGGTGCGACGCACCTCGTCCCGCTTCGGCGCCCGGCTGGAACCAGGCAGCCACATCGACGTGCAGCTCTACTCCCGATTGCCCGAGGGGCAATCCGCACCGGGCGGTCGGCGCGGGCTGGACGTCGTGCAACAGATCGAGTCGATCGACGGTTTCGGGGCCCGGCTCGCGAATGACTACGCCCGGTGGACGTCGGCATCGGCCATCTGCGAGACCGCGGAGCGATTGACCGAGGAGGGCGAGCCCGCGTTGCGGCTCTACCTGCTGGTCGTCGGCGCGCTGCGGGCACTCGTCGCGCGCGAGCACGACGCAGGCCTGGTGCTCGACGCCTTCCTGATCCGTGCCATGGCCAACGCCGGCTGGGAACCGGCACTGCGCGATTGTGCGAAGTGCTCGCGCCCGGGGCCGCACGTCGCGTTCAACGTCGCTGCCGGTGGGGCCGTGTGTGAGGCCTGTCGTCCGGCCGGCTCGGCCCGGCCACATCCGGCCAGCATCGATCTGCTGGTCGCGCTGCTCACCGGAGACTGGGCTGTGGCGTCGGGCAGCGACGGCACCCAGCGTCGCGAGGCGAGCGGGCTCGTGGCCGCCCATCTGCAGTGGCATCTCGAGCGTGGGCTGCGCTCGCTCCCGTTGGTCGACCGCGCCTGAGAAAGGCACGGGCGCGCACTCACTGTTCGGCAGATAACCTGTCGCGGTGACCACGCCCGCCGCGCGACTGCCCGGACGAAGGGGGCGGACGAATTGGCCAGATCCGCCGCGTCATCCGTCCGGCGCCACCCCGCCGGCGATTCCGCCCGCGCTGGTGCCCAAACACGTCGCCATCGTCATGGACGGCAACGGTCGGTGGGCCCACGCGCGCGGCCTCTCGCGCACCGAGGGTCACCGTGCCGGTGAGGCGAGCCTGCTGGACGTCCTGCACGGCGCGATCGAGCTCGGCATCGGCACCGTCTCGGCGTATGCCTTCTCGACCGAGAACTGGCGACGCTCTCCGGAGGAGGTGCGCTTCCTCATGGGGTTCAACAAGGACGTCATCCGCCGCCGTCGCGACGAACTCGGCGCCCTGGGCGTCCGGATCCGGTGGGCCGGCCGACGTCCGCGCCTCTGGCGCAGCGTGATCAGCCAGCTCGAGGACGCCGAGGACTTCACCCGCCACAATGACCGCCTCACCCTGCAGTTCTGCGTCAACTACGGCGGACGGGCCGAGATCGTCGACGCGGTCCGGGCCCTGGGGCGTGAGATCCAGGCCGGACGACTGAACCCGGCGAAGATTGATGAGCGGACGATCGAGGCCTACCTCGACGAGCCCGGACTGCCCGACGTCGACCTGTTCATCCGGACCTCCGGCGAGCAGCGCACCTCGAACTTCCTGCTGTGGCAGTCCGCGTACGCCGAGCTGGCGTTCGTCGACACGCCGTGGCCGGACTTCGACCGGCGTCACCTGTGGCAGGCGTGTCTCGAGTACGCGCAGCGAGACCGGAGGTTCGGAGCCGCAGGCCCGGTGGAACCTGCCGGTGGCGGCGCCGCGTCATGATCGCTGTGACCCACTTCGCCGCAGACGACGTCGACTTCGCCGAGCGTGCGCGCGTCGCTCTCGCTGCCCTGTCCGCTCGACCCGGTTACCTGCGCGGGACGCTCGGTCGTAGTACCGACGACCCGTGCGCCTGGCTGCTGCTCACCGAGTGGGAGAACGTGGGCTCGTATCGCCGCGCGCTCGGCGGCTACGAGGTGAAGCTGCACGCGACGCCGCTGCTCGCCTCCGCGTTGGACGTGCCCGGGGGGTTCGAGCCGTTGATCGACATTTCGCCGGGCGGGGGGACTGTCCGCCACGACAGTGATCTCGAGCCGCCGTTATGACCACCCAGGAGGTGGAACCGGACGTGGTTCGACAGGCGCCGCCGCCCCGTCGTGGGCTGGGGTCGTTCTGGACCGAGCGCATGCGCGCGCTCCGACCGGCCTGGCTCAGCGACGAGATCCTGCTCGGCGTCCGGATCGGTCTCGTCGGGGTCTGGATCTTCGCGTTCCTCTGGCAGTGCATCGTCGGGGACGGCATTCCGTGGCTCCGCTCGGACCTGCTCGTGTGGATCGTGGCGCTGTTGCTGGCCTGCAGCGTCGGGCGTCGTTCGATCTTCACCGTCGTCATCGATTTCTTGCCCTTCGCCGCGGTGCTGGTGGCCTATGACTACCTGCGTGGTCTGGCCGACACGATGGGGATGCCCACCTGGTGGCATCCGCAGGTCGACGTGGACAAGTTCCTATTCGGCGGCACCGAACCGACGGTGTGGTTGCAGGAGCACCTCAAGCACCCGGATGTCCGGTGGTACGACGTCGTGGTCGCGTTGTGCTACTTCTCGTTCTTCTTCCTGCCCTACCTGACTGCGGGGGTCATGTGGCTGCGTAGCCGCCAGGACTTCTATCGCTGGTCACTACGCTTCGTCGGGCTGTCCTTCATCGGCTTCACGTTCTTCGCACTGACCCCGGCGGCGCCGCCGTGGGCGGCGGCACGGTGTACCGACGCCGAGATCGCCTCGCAGCCGAACAACCCGCTCTGCATGTACTTCGGCGCGCAGGAACCCGGCGGTCTGCTCGGCCGGTTCACCA
>JBDTFN010000158.1:0-20787 GCA_039937915.1 Jatrophihabitans sp.
CCGCTGTCTGACCCGAGCGGCAGGATGCGGGGATGACCACTTTCCTCGATCTGCACCGTCCCGGCGATCCGCTGCTCATCCCGAATCCCTGGGACGTCGGCTCGGCGCGGGTGCTGGCGGCGCTCGGATTCCAGGCCCTCGCTACGACCAGTAGCGGTTTCGCGGCAACCCTCGGTCGCCACGACATGTCGGTGACCCGCGAGCAGGCGCTGACCCACGCCGCGGTGATCGTGGCCGCTTCCGACCTACCGGTGTCGGCCGACCTCGAAAACGGCTTCGCGCACGACCCGCAGGGTGTGGCGCTGACCGTGCGCCTGGCCAAGGAGATCGGGCTCGCGGGCTGCTCGATCGAGGACGCCACCGGTCGCGACGAGGACCCCCTCTACCCGGCGGATCTCGCGGTCGAGCGGGTAGCGGCTGCCGTTGAGGCGGCGGGCGACGGATTCGTGATCACCGCGCGGGCCGAGAACCACCTGCACGGCCAGGACGACCTGGCCGACACCATCGCCCGGCTGCAGAGTTTCCAGCAGGTCGGCGCCCATGTGCTCTACGCGCCTGGCGTGACCGACCCTGGGGCGATCCGCTCCCTGGTCGAGTCGGTTGATCGGCCGGTGAACGTGCTCGCGCTGCCGGCTGCGCCGCCGGTCGCAGAGCTCGCTGGTCTCGGCGTGGCCCGCATCTCCGTTGGCGGGGCGTTCGCTTTCACCGCCTACGGCGCGCTCGTCGCGGCGGCGCGGGAGTTCTCCGAGCGTGGGACCTATGGTTTCTGGGACACCGCCCGGGAGGGGCGCGCGGTCACCGACCAGGCATTCGGTTAGAGCTCAAGGTGCGCCCCCATCACCACCGTTCGATCGATCGGCAGGCAGAAGTTCGAGGCCGGGTTCGCGGCGTTGTGTGCCAGGCCGATGAACAGCCGTTTCTGCCAGGTCGCCATGCCCTCGGCGTCGCCCCGTTCGATGGACAGCCGCGACAGGAAGTACGACGCAGTGTCTGGATCGAACTCCAACTCGCTCGTCATATCGACTGCGACCCGCAGCATCGCGGGGATGTCCTGCTCGTCCTGGAAGCCGAAGGCGATGTCGACGTGCACGATCCCGTCGTCCTCATGGACGAGCGGATCGATGGTGATCCGCTCCTCGACCGGGATGAACGGGACGTTCGCGGAATGGACCGACACGAGCACGACGTGCTCGTGCAGCACCTGGTTGAAGGCGACGTTCTGACGCAGGGCCAGTGGAGTCGTGTCTTTCGTGGGATGTGGGAAGACCGCCGTACCGGGGACGCGAGGCAGCTTGTGCTCGTACAACTCGTCGACGAATTCCTGCAACGGGCCTTCGAGGGCACGCCTGCGCCTGGTGACGATGCGCCGGCCGGCCTGCCAGGTGATCAT
Organism: Jatrophihabitans sp.; assembly: GCA_039937915.1. Classification (GTDB taxonomy): domain Bacteria; phylum Actinomycetota; class Actinomycetes; order Mycobacteriales; family Jatrophihabitantaceae; genus Jatrophihabitans. The sequence goes on from JBDTFN010000158.1 coordinate 1,391, forward strand.
CACGGTGCTGACGACGGCGGCGATGAGCAACGGCAGCCAGCCGCCGCTGGCGATCTTGGTGGCGTTGGCGCCGAAGTAGGACAGTTCCACGACTCCGAACAGCGTGCCGATGGCGATGAGCTTCCAGCGGGGCCAATGCCAGGCTGCGGAGGCGACGATGAGGAACAGCGTCGTGTCGATCAGGAACGTGCCGGTGACCGCGAAACCGTAGAGAGTGGCCAGCCGTTGCGAGGACTTGAACGCGACCACCAGCAGAAAAACGCTGCCGAACAGCAGCCAGTTGAGTCCGGGCAGATAGATCTGTCCGCTGGCATGCGTGGACGTCTGCCGAACGGTGAGGTTGGGCAGGAAACCGAGCCGGACGGCCTGCCGGGCGATCGAGAACGCGCCGGAGATCACCGCCTGGGAGGCGATGACCGTGGCGAAGGTCGCAAGGACGACCAGCGGTAGCCGCGCCCATCCCGGCGCGAGCAGGAAGAACGGGTTGCTGATCGACTTGGGGTTGCTGAGCACGAGTGCACCCTGGCCGAGGTAGTTCAGCGTCAGGCACGGGAAGACGACGAAGAACCACGCTCGGCGGATCGGGGCACGGCCGAAGTGCCCCATGTCGGCGTAGAGCGCCTCGGCGCCGGTGATCGACAGGACTACGGCGCCGAGCGCCACGAACGCGAGGAACGGGTGGTTACCCACGAAAGTGCCGATGTAGGTGGGGGACAGCGCGCGGAGGATGGCCGGATGGGACAGGATTTCGGGTAGTCCGGTCACGGCGAGGATGAGAAACCACACCAGCATCAGCGGCCCGAAGAAGCGGCCCACGACGTGCGTGCCGAAACGTTGAAGGACGAACAGACCGGTCAGGATCGTGATCGCGATCGGAATGACGGCCTCGGCCAGTCCCGGAGCGCTGACCTCGAGTCCCTCGACCGCCGAGAGGACCGAGATGGCCGGGGTGATCACGCTGTCGCCGAAGAACAGCGAAGCGCCGACGACCCCCAGGAACAGGGAGAGCGCAACCAGGCGACGCCGGCCCTGGGCGAAGCGTCGCGCGAGCGCGGCCAAGGCCATCACGCCACCCTCGCCGTCGTTGTCGGCCCGCATGACGAACGCAACGTACTTCAGCGACACCACGATGGTGATGGACCAGAAGACGAGCGAGATGACGCCGTAGACGTCGTCGTGGTTGGCCTTGATCTTCCCGCCGTCCAGGGCGAACACCGTTTGCAGGGCGTACAGCGGGCTCGTGCCGATGTCGCCGAAGACCACGCCGAGGGCGCCGACGGTGAGCCCGATCGCGCCGGCGGCACGAACGCCGGGGTGGGTTGCGAGCGGTGGCGGCGCGGCCTGCGCCGCGTTCTCGGGAACCGACTCGCATGGGGAAAGGGTCGAGGTCTCGTGGGCGGAGCCCGGAGCGGCGTCCTCGCCGCTTGTTTCACTCACAGGTTGCAGTCTGCACCCCGCACCCGACGAGGCACGCGAGCCCGAGGGCGTAGCTCAGCGGGTGCCGGTTCCGGCGTAGACCAGCTCATCGCCCTCACGCAGCGAAGCGGCGTCGGCGTGGTCGTAGGGGAGCGCCGCGCCATTTCGCAGGACGACGAGAACCGGCACCCCCAGTGCGCGGGCGCTGCTCCCGATCTCGTCGGGACGGACGGCGCGTTGGACGATGTCCAGCCCCGTGCCGAAGGAGACCAGATCCTCCAGAACCGCGACCGATGCCGGGCTCGACCCGGCGAGCCCGAGCAGTCGCCCGGCGGTCTCGGAGGAGACGATGACCGAATCGGCGCCGCTCTGCCGCAGCAGGTCGGCGTTCTGGGATTCGCGAGCCGCCGCGATGACGTTGGCTCCGGGGTTGATGCGTCGCACGCTGAGGGTGGCGAGGATCGCGCTGTCGTCGCGATCGAGGGCGATGATCACCGACGCAGCTCGCTCGCACAGCGCGCGACGCAGCGTGTCGTCGCTCGTGCCGCTGCCTTGGATCGACACATGTCCGGCGTCGGCCGCCGCAGTGACCGAGGCGGTGGACGTGTCGACGACGACGATCTGCCCGGCCGGTGTGCCCTTGAGGATCATCGCCCGGACGGCGCTGCGGCCCTTCGTGCCGAACCCCAGAACGACGGTGTGATCGTGCACGCGTTTCCTCCATCGAGCATGCCGCAGTTCGTGCCGCGACTGGCGGGTCAGGGCGTTGATGGTGGTACCGACCAGCAGCACGATGAAGGCCAGACGCATGGGGGTGACCACCACCGCGTTAACGATCCGGGCGCTGGTGGTGACCGGTGTGATGTCGCCGTAGCCGGTCGTGCTCAGCGTCACGGTCGTGTAGTACAGCGCGTCGATGACCGACACATGTCCGTCGCTGCCGTCGGTATAGCCGTCGAGTTCGAGCAGCACGATCAGCCAGTTGACGATCACGATGGCGAGCGCCGCCGCGAACCGCAGACCTATCGCGGCGAGCGGGCTGCGCACCCGGCGGTGGGGCAGCCTGACTCGAGCGATCGTCTCGGACACGTCCCGTCCGCTACTTCGCGTAGAGCCGGTCGATCTCGCTGCCGTACTTGGCCGCGATCGGCTTGCGCTTGAGCTTCATCGTCGGCGTGATCTCGTCACCGCCGGGCTCCCACACGTCGGGCAGGATGACGAACTTCTTGATCTGCTCGACCCGGGCCAATCGGCTGTTCGCAGCCTTGATGGCCTCGTCGATGGCGGTGTGCACGGCAGGATCGTCGGCCAGTGCTTTCGGTGATGCGTCCTCCAGCCCGTGCTGTGCGGCGAAGATGGCTGCCGCGTCCGGGTCGAGCGTGATGAGCGCGGTGACGTAGGGAAGGTCGTCGCCGATGGCGACGGCCGAGCCGATCAGTGGCGAGCTGACCTTGATGGCGCCCTCGATGTTCGACGGCGACATGTTCTTGCCCGACGCGTTGATCATCAGTTCCTTCTTGCGGTCGACGATGCGGACGTAGCCGTCACCATCGATGGTGGCGATGTCGCCGGTGTGCAACCAGCCGTCGGAGTCGATCGTTTCCGCCGTCTTTTCCGGGTCGTTGCGGTAGCCCTTCATCAGCAGTGGCCCGCGCACCAGCAACTCGCCGTCCTCGGCCACCCGTAGCTCGGCGTTGTGCACGACCTTGCCGACGGTGCCGATGCGGATCGCGTCCGTGGGGTTGATCGTTACTGCGCAGGACACCTCGGACATGCCCCACAACTCGCAGCAGGGGAGGCCGAGCGCGAGCACGAACTCCAGCGCCGCCGGGTCGATGGCCGCGGCGCCGGTGGCGGCGAAGGTGACCCGATCCAGACCGAGCTTGGCCCGGATCTTGCTGAAGACGATCTTCTCGGCCACCGCGTGTTGAGCCTTGAGAGTGATGGGCACCGGCTGCTGGTCGGACATGAGCCGTGCCCGACGCTTGCCGACGTCGAAGGCCCACGTCGCGAGCTTCCTCTTGAGCGGTGATTTCTCGGCCGCCAGTTGGGCCTCGATGCCGGCCTTGAGCTTGTACCAGACCTGCGGCACGGCGCCGAAGAACGTGGGGCGCACCGAGGGCAGCACGCTGATCATCTGCTTCATGTCGGCCAGCGTCACGATGTGCATGCCGCTGACGATGCTCGTGTAGTGCGAGCCCCAGCGGTTCGCGACGTGGGCGTCAGGCAGGTAGGAGACGATCACGTCATCGACGGTGACCGGGGCGATCCTCGTGGTCGCGTCGATCTCGGCCACCATGTTGGCGTGGGTGAGCTCGACGCCCTTCGGCGGTCCGGTCGTGCCCGAGGTGTAGATGATGGTGAGGACATCGTCGGGCTCGACCGCGCGCCACGATGCCTCGAAGTCGAAGGCCGTCGCCGTGCGGGACTCCAGATCGGCGAGCGGGATCGTCCCCTCCACGTCGGCGTCGATGCACACGATGTGTTCGATCGTCGTTCCCCCCGAATCGATCGCCGCCTGGATCTGCGGGAGGAACTGTTCCTCGCAGACGACCACGCGGTTGCCGGCGTTGCTGAACAGGTAGGCGATCTGGTCCGGCGTGAGCGTGTTGTAGATCGAGAACGGCGTCGCCCCTGTGTGCAGCACTGCCGTGTCGACAAGGTGGAACTCTGGACGGTTGGTGAGCATGATGCCGACCGTGTCGCCGCGCGACACCCCCAGGGAGGCGAGCCCGGTCGCGATGGACCGCGCTCGCGCGGCGTACTGGCGCCAGGTCAGCCGGATCAGGCCGTCCGGTGTGCTCAGCGCGAGGTTGTGCGGGTGCGCCGCCACCGTTGCCTGGAAGGCGGCGGTGAAGGTGGTCGGTATGGGCTGGGTGCTCGGCATGAGACGAATCCTGCCGTCGTTTGCTGGGAACGGGAAATGGGCGGCCGTGGGCCCGGCTTCAGACGGCGGATGAGGAGCAGATGGCGACGATCAGACCGAATCGGCGATGGCCTGCAGCAGAAGCTCCGCGAGGTCGGCTCGACAGATGAGCAGGTCGGGCAGGTAGGGGTGTGCGGCGTTGTAGAGCAGCGGGGTGCCGTCGATCCGGGACGCGTGCAGCCCCGCGGCCTGCGCGACCCCGACGGGAGCGGCGGAGTCCCATTCCCACTGGCCCCCGGCATGCAGGTAGGCCTGGGCCTCGCCCCGGAGCACCGCCATCGCCTTCGCTCCGGCCGAGCCCATCGGGGCGAGTTCGGCGTCCAACGCGGTGGCGACCGGTGCCGCCCAGGCCGGTGGCCGGCTGTCGCTGACCAGGAATCGCAGCTGTTCACCTGACGGAGTTATTGCTACCGCGTCGTCGCTGGCGTACACCGCGTCCAGGGCCGGTTGGGACACTGCGGCATCGGTGATCCGCCCGTCCTGGGCGTCGCGTTGCCAGAGGGCGACGTGCACAGCCCAGTCCGGACGTCCTGGCATGCCGTATTCGCGGGTGCCGTCGAGGGGGTCGATGATCCAGACCCGATCGGCGCCCAGGCGCGCCGGAGAGTCCGCCGACTCCTCGGACAGCACCGCATCGTCCGGGCGGGTGGCGGCAAGCTCGCGCAGCAACAGCACGTTGGAGTCGGCGTCACCCGCTTTGCCGAGTTCCTTTCCGCTCAGCCCGCTCGTGCGCTGCATCCCCAGCAGCAACTGTCCGGCCTCGAACGCCAACCGCGCGGCGAGCCGTGCGTCGGTCTCATTCACCCGCTGATCCGTTCCACCAGGTCGAGGACGAGCGCGGCCTGGGCGGCGCCGTCGCCGTCGGCCGGCCGCAACCGAAGGTGTGGCGACTCCGGGGCTTCGTAGGGGTCATCGATGCCGGTGAAGTTCTTGATCTCGCCCGCACGTGCCTTGGCGTACATGCCCTTGGGGTCGCGCTGCTCGCAGATCTCCAGCGGGGTGTCGACGAAGATCTCGACGAACGGCAGACCACTGTCGGCGTGCGTGGCCCGGGCCCGTTGCCGGTCGGCGGCGTAGGGGCTGACCAGCGAGACGATGGCCACGACGCCGGCGTCGGCGAGCAGCTTCGCGACCTCTGCGGTGCGGCGGACGTTCTCGGCCCGATCCTCGGCGGAGAAGCCCAGGTCCGAGGACAGGCCGTGGCGCAGGTTGTCGCCGTCGAGCAGGTAGGCCGGGCGCCCGGAGGCGACCAGGCGGCGTTCGAGTTCGGCGGCGACGGTGGACTTTCCCGAACCGGACAGGCCGGTGAGCCACACCGTCATGCCCAGGGTCGCCCGTTGGTTGCGTTGGACCGAACCGCTGTGCCAGACGACGTGCGAGGCCTGCTGGCTGGGCCCGGTGATCATGCCTGCCGCGACGGTGTTGTTGGTGGCCTCGTCGATGAGGATGAAGCTGCCGGTCTCGCGGCTGCGTCGGTAGGCGTCGAACAGCAAGGGCTGCTGGGTGCGCAGTCGGATGCGGCCGATCTCGTTGAGGGACAGCGAGTTCGCGGTCTCGTCGCGGTGCAGGGTGTTGACGTCCAGGCGGTAATCCAGCGAGCGGACGACCGCGCGCGTGGACTGCGTGGTGTGCTGGATCGTGTACCGCGCGCCGGGGGTGAGCTCGGACTCCGAGGTCATCCACGTGACCATCGCGTCGATGTCCTGCCCGACGTGCGGACGGTTGTGCGGACGGCAGATCAGATCGCCGCGCGCGATGTCGATGTCATCGGCGAGTTCCAGCGTGACGGCCTGGCCGGCCGATGCTTCGTCCAGCTTGCGTCCGCCGGGAGCCCAGACCGCGGTGACGGTGGTGGCGAAGCCGGACGGCAGGACGGTGACCTCGTCGCCGGTGCGGATGACGCCACCGCCGATGGTGCCGCTGTACCCGCGGAAGTCGTGCAGATCGATCTCTGGGGAGGGGCGGGAGCTCTGTTGCGGACGGATCACGTACTGCACCGGGAGGCGGACGTCGATCAGGTTGCGGTCCGAGTCGATGTAGATGTCCTCGAGGTTGCGCAGCAGCGACGTCCCCTCGTACCAGGGCATGGCGTCGCTGCGGTTCACGACGTTGTCGCCGGTGAGCGCGGACATTGGGATGAAGGTCAGGTCCGAGACCTCGAGCTTCGTGGCGAAGCGGCGGAACTCGTCGCGGATCTCCTCGAAGCGCTCCTGGGCGAAGTCGACGAGGTCCATCTTGTTGATGCAGATGATCATGTGCGGGATGCCGAGCAGCGACGCGAGGAACGCGTGGCGCCGCGACTGTTCGAGCACTCCGTTGCGGGCGTCGATCAGGATCAGCGCGACGTCGGCGGTCGAGGCGCCGGTGACCATGTTGCGGGTGTACTGGATGTGGCCCGGGGTGTCGGCAATGATGAACTTGCGTTTCGGGGTGGCGAAATAACGGTAGGCGACGTCGATGGTGATGCCCTGCTCACGTTCGGCGCGCAGACCGTCGGTCAGCAGCGCGAGGTCCGGAGCCTCCTGCCCGCGCGAGTGGCTGGTCTTCTCCACCGCCGAGAGCTGGTCCTCGAAGATCGCCTTCGAGTCGTAGAGTAGCCGCCCGATCAGGGTGGACTTCCCATCATCGACCGAGCCGGCAGTAGCGAGCCGCAACAACCGACTCATCGATCCTCACCCCGACCGCTCATCACCATTAGAAGTACCCCTCCTTCTTTCGGTCTTCCATGCCGGCCTCGCTGATCCGATCATCGGCGCGGGTGGCGCCTCGTTCGGTCAGCCGGGCCGCGGCGACCTCGGTCACCACGTCCGCGGCGGTGGCGGCGGTCGATTCCACGCATCCGGTGCACGTCGCGTCGCCGATCGTGCGGAAGCGCACCGACGTGGTGAACGGCTTCTCCTCGCCCTGCGGCGAGATGAACCGGTTCACTGCGAGCAGCATCCCGTCCCGCTCGAGCACCTCACGCTCGTGGGCGTAATAAAGATTGGGCAGCTCGATCTGCTCGGCCTCGATGTAGGACCAGATGTCGAGTTCGGTCCAGTTCGACAGCGGGAAGACGCGGATGTTCTCGCCCTGGCGGTGGCGACCGTTGTAGAGGTTCCACAGCTCGGGGCGCTGGTTGCGCGGATCCCACTGGCCGAACTCGTCGCGGAAGGAGAACACCCGTTCCTTGGCCCGGGCCTTCTCCTCGTCCCGCCGGGCGCCACCGAACACCGCGCCGAAGCGGTTCTCGGTGATCCCGCGCAGCAGGGTCACGGTTTGCAGTTTGTTGCGCGGACCCAGCGGACCGCCCTGCTCGACCACGCGACCGGCGTCGATGTCGTCCTGCACCTTCGCCACGATCAGGCGCAGACCGAAACGCTCCACGGTGTGGTCGCGGAAGGCGAGCACCTCGTCGAAATTCTGGGACGTGTCAATGTGCATGACCGGGAAGGGCACCGGCGCCGGCCAGAACGCCTTCACCGCAAGGTGCAGCATCACCACCGAATCCTTGCCGCCGGAGAACAACATGCCCGGACGTTCGATCGTCGCCGCGACCTCGCGGAAGATGTGGACCGCCTCGGACTCCAGCCAGTCCAGGTGTGAGAGTTCGTACCCCGTCGCCGTCATCGAAGTCCTCCGCACGCGTGGTTCATCGAACTTCTCCTCGTCTGCGTGGCGGCACTCCGCCGCTGTCGGCGGTCATCGCGGCGGCGGTGGCGACCAGCGCCCTGCCGCGTCGTGCGATCTCGGTCCCGGTGATCGCCTCGCCGACCGCGAGCGTGACGACCAGGTGTTGCCGGCCGTCGCGGCGGTAGGTTGGAGCGGCGAGCAGGTTGGTGGCCAGCCTGCCGTGACCGGCAAGTTCGGCGTCCAGATACACCCGTTCTCCCAGCGTTGACGTCATCTCGCCGACGAGGTCGCGTACTTCGTCGGGCAGGTCGTGGGCGGCCACGCCCGCCAACAGCGTATGCAAGCGGCGCCCCATCTCGGTCAGCCCCTCGATCAAGTAGCCACGATCACGACATTCGGTGACCACTGTGCGTAAATGATCCCGTTCCAGCGAGACCGGGAGCGCGGGGGTCCGCGCCAGCCAGCGTTCAATCGCTTCGTCGGAGTCCCAGATGACGTACATCAGACCGACCGGCGGTGCGAACGGGTAACGCGCCCCAGCGCCCGGTCCGGCGCTCGACCCGTCCGGCCGGACACTGGCCAGTACGACGATCTCCTCGCCGATCACCGCCGACGCGGTGCAGGTCGCGCCGAACTTGTCGGCGAGCGCAACGAGGTGAGGCTCTGCGTCAGCCAGGCCCGGCACCTGGGAGCGAGCCCGACTCCCGGCGGCGACGAGGGCAGGACCGGTGGCGTAGGTGCGGGTGCCGTCATCGCGTCGGACCCAGCCGAGTTCGGTCAGCGTCGTCGCGATCCCGAGGCAGGTGGGCTTGCTGATTCCGACCGCGCGGGACAGCTCGGAGAGCCCGAACTGCTGGTCGGGGTGGGCCAGCAGGTGATCGAGCACGTCGATCACGCGCCGGGTCGGCGGCGAGCGGCGCGAGGAGGACATTGACCCCACCTAGAACACGTTCTACTGTTTGGACCAACAGTCTACCGCCATGGTACATATTTGGATCAGGGTGTCGGGAGGTCTCCGTGTTCAGCCAATCGTTCGCCGACGCCGTGCTCGCCGGGGAGAAGATCGTCCGCGAGGCCGCGCACATCCGTACCGAGCAGGACCTGGTCGAGGGTCTGGACTACCTCGCCGGCACCATCCGGCAGGCGATCGCCTCGTCGTGGGGGCACGACAAGGATTTCCCGTACTTCGTCCGCTCGGCCACCCCGTACACGAAGGTCGGTCTGGACAACCCGGACACCCTGTACTTCAGCGCTCGCATCCGCGACGACGCCGAGTACGTCGTCAATGGCCGTCGGGGCACGACCGCGGATGTCACCTTCCAGGTCCTGGGCGGGGACTACACGCCGGCCGGAGCGCCGTCCAGCCTCGCGGCGTTCGACGACCGTGACGTCCAGATCGCTGCGGACGGTTCGTTCGAAATACGTATCGGTCCGCCGCGCGAGGACGCGCCGGACAACTACGTCGCGGTCGGCAAGGGCGCGGCGATGTTGCTCGTGCGCGAGGTGTGGAGTGATTGGGACGCCGTGCCCGGCACCATCACCATCGCGCGGGTTGACCGTCTCGGTACGCCGCCCGCCGTCGCTACCGAGAGCCTGCTCGCCAAGCGGTATGACTCCGCGGCGAGGTCCATCACCGGTCAGTTGCAGACGTTCCTGAAGTTTCCGGAGTGGTTCTATCTGAACCTGCCGGTCAATACGATGACCGAACCGCGGCTCACGCCTGGGGGATTGGCCACCCAGTGGTCCTCGGCCGGGCACTACGAACTGTCCGATGACGAGGCGCTGATCGTCACGGTGCCGGCCTCGGAGGCGCCGTACCAGGGCTTTCAACTCGGCACCATGTGGTACCTGTCCATGGACTTCGCGAACCACCAGACCTCGCTCACGGCCGACCAGGCGAAGTGCGATCCGGACGGCATGCTGCGTTTCGTCATCAGCGAACGCGACCCGGGGCTGGCCAACTGGCTCGAGTGCACAGGTCACACCCGTGGTTATCTGCAGATCCGGTGGCAGCGGACGTCGCGGGAGCTGACCGTGCATGACGGACCGCAGGTCGAGAAGGTCCGATTCGACGAGCTGTCGCAGCGATTGCCGAACCATGCGCAGGCCCGAGTGACACCGCAGCAGTGGCGTCAGCGGATCGCGGCGCGACAGGCCGCCGTGGCCCGTCGGATGTTGGGCTGAGGACATGACAGTGCTCAAAGACAGGGTCGTGGTCGTGGCGGGAGTCGGGCCCGGATTGGGCCGGTCGATCGCGGTGCAGTGTGCCAAGGCCGGTGCCGACCTCGTGCTGGCGGCACGCACGGAGTCTCGACTGGCCGACGTGGCGGGCGAGATCGACCAACTCGGACGCCGGACGCTGCAGGTCGGGACCGACATCAACGACGAGGGATCCGCGCAGAACCTGGTCGACGTCGCGCTGGCCGAATTCGGTCGGGTGGACGCGCTGGTCAACAACGCCTTCGCGGTCCCGCCGCTCGGCGCGCTCGCCACGGTCGACTTCGACCAGGTGCGGGCCGGCTTCGAGACCAACGTGCTCGGTGCGCTACGACTGACCCGGCTGTTCGTGCCGGCGCTCGCGGCGTCGCACGGCAACGTGGTCATGATCAATTCGTCGGTGTTGCGGCACTCGAGCCTGCCCTACGGCGCCTACAAGATGGCCAAGTCGGCGCTGCTCGCGCTCGCGCAGTCGTTGGCCACCGAACTCGGTCCGCAGGGGATCCGGGTGAACTCGGTCGCACCCGGCTACATCTGGGCCGACACCCTGCAGAGTTATTTCGCCTACCTGGCCAAGAAGCGCGGCGTGGACGCGCAGGTCGTCTACGACGAGACGGCGGCCACCACGGACCTGCGTCGGCTGCCGGACCCGGACGCAATCGCCGACGCGGTCGTGTTCATGGCCTCGTCCATGGCCCGAGACATCAGCGGCCACTGCCTCGACGTCAACTGCGGGGAGTTCCACCATTAGCCGCGATGACGTCGGCACCGTCGAGGATCTCGAGGCCTCGGCCACCCGCTTGACGACGCTGACCAACTTTGGGGACGAGCGGTACCGCACCGGCCTGGCGGTGCTGCTCGAGTCCTACGCGCGGGACGAGGACCTGACCGAGCTCGGCCGCAAGGTCAAGCGCGCCGAACTGCGCGGCGCCCTCGTCGCGCGGTTGGTGAGCGAGGCCGGCTTCGCCCGGCTCCCGGCCGACGACCCGATCGAGCGGCCGATCTTCGTCACCGGGCTGCCGCGCACCGGGACGACGGCGATGCATCGACTGCTCGCGGCGGACTCGCGACACCAAGGGCTCGAGCAGTGGCTGTGCGAGATGCCGCAGCCGCGCCCGCCGCGCGAGACCTGGGCCGAGAACCCGGTCTTCATTCAGATCCAGGCCGGGTTCGCGAAGTTCTACGAGGCCAACCCTGGTTTCGCCGGCGTCCATTACATTTCCGCCGACACGGTCGAGGAGTGCTGGCAGTTGCTGCGCCAGTCGGCGATGTCGGTGTCCTACGAATCACTGGCCCACGTCCCGACGTACTCGGCGTGGCTACGGGAGCAGGACTGGACGCCGGCCTACCGGCGGCATCGCCGCAACCTCGCGCTGATCGGCGCGAACGACCTCGACAAGAGATGGGTGCTGAAGAACCCGAGCCACCTCTTTGCCCTGGACGCGTTGCTGACCGTTTACCCGGACGCGCTCGTCGTCCAGACACACCGCGACGTGCGAACCTCTCTCGCATCCAGCTGCAGTCTCAGTGCGCTGGCCACCGCCGGGTCCTCGCGGCGCTTCGTCGGTGCGACGATCGGACGTGATCAACTCGACCTGCTCGGCCGTGGGGCGAGCACCTTCATGGCTGCGCGGGAGCGGCACGACCCCGGACAGTTCTTCGACGTTCAGTACCGCGACCTGGTCGCCGATCCTGTGGGGACAGTGCACGCCGTGTACCGGTACTTCGGGCTCGAGTGGACCGACGCGGTGCGTTGCGCGGTCGAGGCCGAGGACATCGCCGGGCGCAGTGGACATCGCACCCCGTCGCACCGTTATGCCCTGTCCGACTTCGGGCTCACCGCCGCCGAGGTCGACGAGCGCTTCGCCGATTACACCGCGCGCCACCTGACGTGATGACCCTCGCGCGGAGGTAGTGGGCCGACCCTGCTGGGCAGGATCGACGGTTGACAGATGCGCCCGACCCGGCCGCGAACGCCGACGGCGAGAGCAGCCTCACCGTCCTACTCGCCCTAGCCGCCAACGTCGCGGTAGGCGTCCTGAAGCTCTTCGCCGGTCTCATCAGTGGCTCATCGGCGCTGCTGTCGGAGGCGGCACACTCGGTCGGGGACTCGATCACCGAGGTTCTGTTGCTCGTCGCGCAGAAGCGTTCGACGAAGCCGGCCGACCGCGCGCATCCATTCGGGTACGGCAAGGAGCGCTATTTCTGGTCCCTGATCGCGGCAGTGGCGATCTTCGTCGCCGGCGCGATGTTCTCCTTCTACAAGGGTTACGAGACGATCTTCGGCCCCGAGGAGAAACCGGGCACGCTGTGGGTCAACTACCCGGTGCTGTTGGCCGCGGCGATCCTCGAGGGCATCTCGCTGCGCCAGGCCGTGAAGCAGATGTCGAGAGAGACGCGTCGATTGCGACTCTCGCTCGCTGACTATGTTCGGGCGCCGCGCGATCCCACCGTCAACAGCGTGCTTCTCGAGGACAGCGCCGCGATCGTCGGGCTGGTGCTGGCGGGTCTCGGCGTCGGGCTGCACCAGCTGACCGGTGACCAGGTCTGGGACGGACTCGCCTCGATCCTGATCGGCGTACTGCTTCTCACGGTGACGATCACGCTCGCGCGGGCCTGCGAAGGACTACTGATCGGCAAGCAGGCCGACGGCCGGTTCATCCGGCTCATCGAGGGCTGGCTCGAGGAGCAGCCTGAGGTCGACGACGTCGTCGACGTGTTGACCATGCTGACCGGGGTGGATCGCGTCCTGCTCTGCGTCCGGGTGGATTTCGTCAACTCGATCAGCGGGGGAGATCTCGAACAGGCCTGCGTGCGATGGGACAACGAGTTGCGCGAGAAGTGGCCCACCCTCGATGAGATCTTTATCCAGCCCACGTCCCGAAAGGACCCGAGGGTGCGACGCCGGGTCGAGGAGCGTTACGGCGAAGCGCTGGCCGAGGAGTGAATTCGTGCACGATGAGACGGTGACCCGGGCCGCGTTCGAGCAGGTGACCCAGCTTCGATCGCTGGTGGACGCCGGCGGATGCGTGGTCCTGTCCGGAGCGGGACTGTCGACCGAATCGGGTATCCCGGACTACCGCGGCCCGACCGGAGCGCAGCGCACGAACAGTCCGATGACGTATCAGGAGTTCGTCCGTTCGCCCGAGGGGCGGCAGCGGTACTGGGCTCGCAGCCTGCTCGGGTGGCGCCAGATCGCGCAGGCCGCACCGAACGCCGGCCATCGGGCGGTCGCCGAACTCCAGCGCCGTGGCGTGCTGGGCGGCATCATCACGCAGAACGTGGACGGCCTGCATCAGGCCGCCGGGGCGCGCGACGTGATCGAACTGCACGGCGGGTTGAACTCCGTGGTCTGCCTGACCTGCGGGGTGCGCGACTCCCGGGCCGATTACGGGGACCGGTTGCGCGCCGCGAACCCCGACTTCGGGGCCGTGGCGACCCGGGTGAACCCCGACGGCGACGCCGACATACCCGACGCCGAGGTGGCCGGCTTCGTCCTCGCCGGCTGTCGGCACTGCAACTCGGACGTGGTCAAACCCGATGTCGTGTTCTTCGGCGAGAACGTGCCCAAGCCCCGGGTCGATGCGTGTTACGCCCTGGTCGAGTCCGCCCACTCGCTCGTCGTCCTGGGCTCATCGCTGACGGTGATGTCCGGGCTGCGTTTCGTTCGCCGCGCGTCGGCACGGGGCATCCCGGTGGGGATCGTCAACCAGGGCGTGACCCGCGGAGACCCGTTGGCCGGTCTGAAGGTCGAGGCGCCGCTCGGGGAGGTATTGACCGCCCTGGTGTCGGAGCCGTTCCGGGTCTTCTGACCGCTCCCGCAGCGGCCCGGAACTCGCTAGATTCATCATGTGCTCGTTGCTCTGCTGACCTTCACGGTCGCGGCCACCCTTATCGTCCTGCTCCCCGGCCCGGACACCCTCGTGGTCCTGCGCAGTATCGCGCGGGGCGGACGGCCCGTCGCGGCACGGACCGCCGCCGGCATCCTCGTCGGACTGACCGTGTGGGTGGGGGTTGCGGCACTCGGTTTGGCTGCGGTGCTGCGGGCGAGCGAGGTGGCTTACGAAGTGCTGCGGGTGGCCGGCGCGATCTATCTGGTCTGGCTGGGTGTGCAGTCCCTGCGCTCCCTGCGCAGGGCGGCATCGGCGTCGGCGAGCGAGCGGCGCAGCCTGGTCGGCACCGGCTTTGTGGCCGGGCTCGTCACCAACCTGCTGAATCCGAAGGTCGGCGTCTTCTTCGTGACGTTCCTGCCCGGATTCGTGCCCCGTGGATATGCGGTGGGCACCACCCCGCTGCTGTTCGGTGCGCTGTTCATCGTCCTCAGCGTGGCCTACTACGCCGCGGTGCTGGCGGCCGCGGGCATGGTGGCCGAATGGACCTCCCGCCCGTCGGTTCGTCGACGCATGGATGCCCTCACCGGAGCGGTTCTGATCGGATTCGGCGCCCGATTGGTCACCGAATCCTGAGCCCACTGGCGCAACACGTGAACCATGCGTCACAATGGGCGCACACAACTCCCGTACTGGACGGAACCGCTGGGGAAGGCGTCGCCGTCGATCCAGGGAGGTGTGCGATGTCCAGTACCCGCACCGGTGTCACCGGTGGAACTCGTGCTGCGCCCATGACGCGCGGTGTCGTGTTCATGCACTGCTGCCCGTCGGCGCTCGCGCCGCACGTGGAGTGGGCGCTCGCGAGCGTCCTCGATCGCCCGGCCCGACTGCAGTGGGCCGGCCAGCCTGCTGCACCGATGCACCTGCGCGCGGAGGCGGCCTGGACCGGTCCGGTGGGTACCGCCGCCCACCTGGCGGCGTCGCTGCGCGCGTGGCCGATGCTGGTGTTCGAGGTGACCGAGGACGGCACGTCGATCACCGACGGCGAGCGTCTGGCCTACGTCCCCGGACGGGGGTTTCATCGCAGCGCCGTGTCGGCCAACGGTGACGTGATCCTCGGCGAGGAACGGCTTCGTGGATTGATGACCCGAGCGCGGTCGGTCGAGGACTATCAGCACGGCATCGCCGAACTGCTCGGCAGCGCCTGGGACTCCGAGCTCGAGCCCTACCGCGCCGGCGGCGACGGTGCCCCGGTCACCCTGCTCCACCAAGTCGTGTAGACGCCCCGACGCTGATGATCTCGGTGATACCTATCGGAAACCGAGTGGTTTGACCGAGATCATCATCCCAGTGGATCGGCGAGAACTACAGCGGGATGTTGCCGTGTGCTCCGCGTCCGGGCGGGGCGTCGGCCAGGGCTTTCGCCAGGGCGGCGCGGGTGGTGGCCGGGTCGATGATCTCGTCCACGACGCCGATCTCCATGGCGCGGCTCACTCCGCCGGCGATCCGCTCGTGTTCCTCGGCCAGAGCGGCGTGCAGCGCTTCGCGCTCACCGGGAGGGGCGGCGGCGAGCTTCTTACGGTGCAGGATGCCGACCGCCGCGGAGGCGCCCATCACCGCAACCTCTGCGCCCGGCCACGCGAAGACCCGGGTCGCGCCGAGGGATCGGGAGTTCATGGCGATGTAGGCACCACCGTAGGTCTTGCGCGTCACGAGGGTCACCCGCGGCACGACCGCTTCACCGAACGCATGCAGCAGTTTGGCGCCGCGGCGCACGATGCCGTCCCACTCCTGGCCGACGCCGGGCAGGTAGCCGGGGACGTCCACGAGCACGATGAGCGGGACCCCGAAGGCGTCGCACATCCGCACGAACCGTGCCGCCTTCTCCGCCGACGGCGAGTCCAGGCACCCGCCCAGACGCAGCGGGTTGTTGGCGATCACGCCGACCGTGCGACCGGTGAGTCGACCGAACCCGGTGACGATGTTCGGTGCCCATTTGGCGTGCAGTTCGATGAAGTCGCCTTCGTCCAGGACCGAGGCGACGAGGGGGTGCACGTCGTAGGCCCGCTTCGGGTTCTCCGGAAGCAGGGCCTCGAGGTCCTGTGACGGCCCGACCTGCGCAAGGTCGAAGGTGCCCTGACGGGCGAGAAGGGAGGTCAACGACCGTGCCGCGGCGATGGCCCCGGCCTCGTCGTCGGTGACGATGTGTACGACGCCGCTGCGCCGCCCATGCGTATCAGCGCCACCGAGTGATTCCATGTCGACGTTCTCGCCGGTCACCGAGCGCACCACGTCGGGTCCGGTGACGAATACCCGCCCGGCGGCGGACATGATCACGACGTCGGTGAGCGCGGGGCCGTACGCCGCGCCACCAGCAGCCGGGCCGAGCACGACCGAGATCTGCGGAATCCGACCCGAGGCCCGGATCATCGCCTGGAAGACCTCGCCGACGGCGTGCAGTGATTCCACGCCCTCGGCCAGACGGGCGCCGCCGCAGTGCCACAGACCGATGACCGGCGTGCGTTCGCGTACCGCGATGTCGATGGTGTCGACGATGTGCCGGCATCCGGCCGAGCCCATCGCGCCGCCCATGACGGTCGCGTCGGTGCAGTAGGCGGCCGCGGGGGACCCGTTGACCTTTCCGCGCGCCGCCACCACGCCGCTGTCGTCGCGTGGGCGGAGCAACTCCAGGGTGCCGGCATCGAAGAGGTTCTGCAGCCGCAGGACCGGATCGCGGAAATCGATCTCCTGCACAGCGAGCGCGGTCATAATTATGCCTTTCGGAAGAGCAGTGAAACGTTGTGGCCGCCGAAGCCGAAGGAGTCGTTCAGAGCGGCCGGCACCGGCATCTCGCGAGCCTTGTCGGGTACGTCAATCCGCACGTCGTCGTCGGGGTCTTCCAGGTTGATCGTCGGGGGGACGACGTCGTTCGCGACCGCCAGAACGGTGGCGATCGCCTCGATCGCGCCGGCCGCGCCGAGCAGGTGGCCGGTCATCGACTTGGTGGCCGAGACGACTGTGCGTTCGCCCAACAGATCGGCAATCCAGCGTGCTTCAGCGCCATCGCCCGCGGGGGTCGATGTGGCGTGGGCGTTGACGTGGACGACATCGGCGAGATCGATACCGGCTCGACGTACCGCCGATTCGGCGGCCCGACGCTGTCCCGCGCCTTCCGGATCGGGTTTGACGATGTCGTAGGAGTCGGCCGTGATGCCCGCCCCGCCGAGGACCGCGTACGGCGTGCGCCCACGGGCCGCGGCCATCGAGGCACGCTCGAGAACAAGGACGCCCGCCCCCTCGCCGAGGACGAATCCGTCCCGCCCCTTGTCCCACGGACGTGAGGCCCGCTCGGGCTCGTCGTTGCGGGTCGACATTGCGCGCATCTGAGCGAATCCAGCGATGTTGAGTCGGTGGATACATGCCTCGGTGCCGCCGACGACGACGACGTCCGCGCGATCGAGGGCCATGAGGTCAAGCCCGTGCGCGATGGCTTCAGCGCCCGAGGCGCATGCACTGACCGTGGTGTGGACGCCGGCCCTGGCGCCGATCTCGAGCCCCACGTATGCGGCCGAGCCATTGGGCATGTTCATCGGGATGAGCAGGGGCGAGACCTTGTCCGGCCCCTTCTCGTTCAGGATGTCGTACTGGGCGAGCAGACTTGTGACGCCCCCGATCCCGGTGCCGATGACGACCGCGACCCGCAACGGGTCGAGATCGTTCTCGGCCGCTGTGCCGGTGAACCCGGCGTCCTGCCACGCCTCGCGAGCGGCGACGATCGCCGCCTGCTCGCTGCGATCAAGGCGGCGTGACTGGACCCGGGACAGGACCTCGGTCGGCTCGACGGCAAGCCGCGCCGCGATGCGCACCGACAGGCCCTGTGCCCAGTCGTCGGTCAACGCCGCCACGCCGGAACGTCCCTCGAGCAGACCGGCCCAGTACGACGCGACGTCCCCGCCCAGGGGAGTGGTCGCACCGAGGCCGGTGACGACGACGTCGTCGTTGCGTGGGCTGGTGCTCATGGCGTCCCGTTCCGCTCTTCTGGAGTCCTATTCGGCGTTGTCGGCGATGTACTTGACTGCGTCGCCAACGGTCTTGAGGTCGGAGAGCTTGTCGTCGGGAATCTTCACGCCGAACTGGGTCTCGGCCTCCATGGCGACCTCGACCATCGACAGCGAGTCGACGTCCAGGTCGTCGACGAAGCTCTTCTCGTCCGAGACGTCCTCGGGCTTGACATCGGCGACCTCGGCAAGAATGGAGGCAAGACCGCTGCGGATCTCGTCGGTGCTGGGCACTGGTGTTCCTTTCATCGGTAATCGACCGCCCGGTCGGGCGGACGAGGTGACGTTACGGGGCAAGCACGACCTGGCTGGCGTAGGCGAGCCCGGAGCCGAAACCGAGCAGCAGCACCGGCGCCCCGGATGCGATCTCGCCGTCCTCGACCATCCGCGAGAGCGCCAGCGGGATGGTTGCGGCCGAGGTGTTTCCGGACGTGACGATGTCGCGGCAGATGATCGCGTTGGGCAGGCCGATCCGGCGGGCCAGCGCGTCGATGATGCGCAGGTTGGCCTGGTGCGGCACGAATGCGGCGATGTCGGCGAGAGCCACCCCGGCGCGTTCGCAGGCCTGCACCGCGATCGGGGCCATCTCGCCGGTCGCCCATCGGTAGACCGCCTGGCCCTCCTGGCGGAAGAAGCGGCTGCCCTCGTCGATGGCCACGGTGTCGTGGAGTGCGCCATCGCTGCCCCACACGACCGGGCCGAGGCCGGCGACGTCCGAGGCGCCGATGACTGCTGCGCCCGCACCGTCGGCGAGAATGATGCAGGTGCTGCGGTCTGCCATGTCCAGATAGCCCGAGAAGCGCTCGGCCGCGACGACCAGAACGTTGCGTGCCTGGCCGGTCAGGACGGCCGCCGACGCGGCGTTCAGGGCGTAGACGAAGCCCGAGCAGCCGGAGTTCACGTCATAGGCGCCTGGCGCGTGGATGCCGAGGCGATGTGCGAGGTGCGGGGCCGCGGCCGGCACCGGTGTCGGCATGGTGCAGGTGGCGACCAGGACGAGGTCGATCTCGTCCGCGCCGACCCCGGCGTGCTTCATCGCGTTCCGACCGGCCTGCTCGGCCATGTCCACGACGGTCTCATCGGGATCGGCCCAGCGACGTTCGGCCACGCCGACTCGCGAGCGGATCCAGGCGTCGTTCGTGTCCACGCCGCGCGCGACAAGATCGTCGTTGGTGATGATGTTGCTCGGGCGGTAGTGGCCCAGCCCGAGGATGCGGCTACCGGCGACCGAGGGATTGACCGCGAGCGTCACCTTAGAACTCCGATCCGCTGGACAGCCGGGCAACGGGGAGCCCGGCGGCAACGATGTCGCCGTCATGGCGCAGCCATTCGGTGAGA
>JBDTFN010000159.1:0-14435 GCA_039937915.1 Jatrophihabitans sp.
ACGGTGGGCGCCCGGTCCACGGCGGGACTGTTGCGGGACGCGTGCCGAGTGCATCCGGTCGAGGCACGCGCCCGGGTACGCGCGGCGCTGGCGGCGGGTCCTCGTCGGACGTTGACCGGGTGCCCGGTCGAGCCTCAGTTCCCGCTCGTCGCCGCAGCGCAGGCGCGGGGGTCGATCACCGCCCGGCACGCGCAGGTGATCGTGAAGACCATCGACACCCTCCCCGACGCCGTGCGGGACGAGCATGGCGAGTCGGCCGAGGCGACGCTGGTGGACAACGCGGAACTGTTCGACCCACACACCCTGTCCGTGATCGCCGAACACCTACTCGCCCATCTGGACCCCGACGGCCGATACCGCGACATTGACTACCGCGACAAGCACCGCGACCTGGTCATCCGACAGCGTGCCGACGGGTCCGGGTCGATCACCGGGGAACTGACCGCCGAGTGCACGGAACGGTTGTTGACGGTGCTGGACTCCACCGCCCGACCGATGCCCGAAGCGGACGGTCTCAAGGATCAGCGTTCACCCGGTCAGCGGCGCCACGACGGCTTGTTGGATGCGTTGAACCTGGTCCAACGCGCAGAGCTGATTCCCGACGTCGGTGGCTGTTCCACCACGGTGGTGATCACGATGTCTGAGGAAGCCTGGCGCACCGGGGCCGGTACTGCCACTACTGGCCACGGAGCCGTCCTACCCGCCGGAGCAGCAATAGACGCGGCCGGCGGCGACACCAAAGTTTTGGCTGTCGCGGTCAACTCCCTCGGCGAGATCACCGGCTACGGACACCAACACCGCATCTTCACCCAAACCCAAAGACTCGCCATGGCCGCCAGAGACGGCGGATGTTCGTTCCCCGGCTGCCCCACACCCGCCTCCTGGTGCCAAGCCCACCACCTCACCGACTACGCGACCGGCGGCCCCACCAGCGTCAACAACGGAACCCTCGTCTGCGGGCACGACCACCGCGAACGCATCCGACAAGGCTGGACCGCACACCTCATGAACGGCCGCGTCGCATGGACCCCACCATCCTGGATCGACCCGAAACAAGAACCCAGGTTCAACACACTCCACCGACCTCGGCTCCGCTGAAGCCTGGCTCACGGTTCGTCGCGAACGACCTCTGCACGCGACTCGTAGGCCTTCCGGCTGCCGCAGACCGACGCCAACGCGCACGGCGTGCGCTTGCCGTCCGCAGCCATTCGGACGACGACTTGCTCGCCGGGCACGTTGTGCCCCACAACGGTTCCCGGACCGTCCTCGGTCTCGACCTGCTCACCGATCGCCGGCGCCTTCTCGGCGAAGTCCTGGTACAGCGGGTGCTCGTACTTCAGGCAGCACATCAACTTGCCGCACGCTCCGGCGATGCGCAGCGGGTTAAGCGGCAAGTCCTGGTCCTTGGCCATCCGGACGCTGACCGGTTCGAAGTCGACGAGGAACGTCGAACAGCACAGCTCGCGGCCGCAACTGCCGATGCCACCGGTGAGCCGGGCCTCGTCGCGTGCGGACAGTTGGCGAAGTTCTACGCGACCCTTCAGGGTGCCGGCCAGGTCGCGCACCAGCGCACGGAAGTCGACCCGGTGCGGAGCGGTGAAGTAGATGGTCGTGTGGTTCGTCGACGGAACGTGGTCGACCCCGCAGACCTTCATCGGCAGGGCGTGTTCGCGGATCAGCCGTCGCGACGCGACGCGGGCGGTGGCTCGGGTCTTACGGGCAGCGGCTGCAGCCTCGACGTCCCCCACCCCGGCGAGACCGCTCAGGACCGGCAGGCCGCCGACGTCCTCGCTGACCCACTGCGGCGCCCAGGTGACCTGCGCGACCTCGTCCCCGTCGTCGGTCGGGTACAGCACGTGGTCGCCGACGGCGGGCGTGAGCTCGCCCGGATCGGCGTAGTACAGCCGTCCCTGCGGCTGAAAGACCACGGCACACATCATCGACACGGGTCGACCCTAGCGACTGAACCGCAACGGGCGGTCGCCACGACGGCACAGCGCGACGTCCCTTGCACTCGCGAACCTGCGAGATCAGCCGGGCAGCCGCAGCGCGGCCGTCATCGCCTCGACCGCGATCCGCGGTTTGACGTTCTCGTCCAGCGCCTGGCGACAGGTCAGAATCGCGTCGAGGCAGCGCAGCACCCCCGAAGCGTCGAGCTTCAGGCCGACCCCGACGACGTCGTCGGCGAGGTCAGGATGCGCAGGTGTCACCGGCGACCCGGCCAGGTAGAGCAGGACATCGCGGTAGAACCCCGCGAGGTCGACCAGCGCACGGTCCAGGACGTCGCGCTGGGTGCGGGTAGCCCGGGACTTCTGACGCTTCTCCAGATCCCGCAGCACTCCTACGGTGCCGCGGATCGAGGTGGCGACCCCCTTGCCCGTCGCTCCTTGCCCTAGCGCCACCTGCATCGACTCCGTCTCGGCCGAGTCGCGGCCGGCCGACAGGGCCTTCGCCTCCCCCTCGGCCACCCGCACGAGATGGTCGGCCGCTTCGAGGCACGCTCGAAGAGAGGTCAGCGAAGCCGGGATCGCGAGCACCTCCGCCCGCCGACTACGAGCGTCGGAGTCCAACGCGAGTCGGCGGGAACGTCCGACGTGACCCTGCCCCGCAGCAGCAGCCCACGCCGCGGTGTCCTCGTCGATGCCCTCCGCGCGCAGCACGCCGGCCACCGCGTCGGCCGGTGGCGTCCGCAAGGTGACGAGCCGACAGCGGGAGCGCACCGTGACCATCACGTCGTCAGGATGCAGCGACGGGGCGCACAGCAGCATGATCGTGCGCGGCGGAGGTTCCTCGATCGCCTTGAGCAGCGCGTTCGACGCGTTCTCGGTCAGCCGGTCGGAGTCCTCGATGACGATCACCTGCCACCGTCCCAGGGACGGGCGGCGAGCGGAACGGCCGACGACTGCGCGCATCTCGTCCACGCCGATGGACAGCCCCTCCGGCGCGACCACATGGACGTCCGGATGCGTCCGGGCGGCCACCGTGCGGCACTGCGCGCATTGACCGCAGCCCAGCTCGTCGGGACGTTCGCACTGCAGCGCCGCGGCGAACGCCCGCGCCGCCACCGAGCGTCCAGAACCCGCCGGGCCGGTGAACAACCACGCGTGGGTCATGGCGCCTGCGGCCACGTCGCGGCCGCCGGCGATCTCGGCCGCCGCCGCTGCCGCGGCCCGCAGGGTTGTCACCGCTTCCTGCTGCCCGATCAGTCCGTCCCACACCGTTCCAGCAGCGCCGCGCGATGCTTCCCGATTCGCTCCGAAAGCGTCGCTCATGACCGGACCTCGGGGCCGCTCGCTGCGCTCGGACCCGTCGGCCGGCCATCCTCGCCTGACGGCTCGAGCGTTGCTTCCCGATTCGCTCCGCAAGCGTCGCTCATGAACCCATGGTGTCGGATGGGTCCGACGCCGCAACGAGCAGTGCGCGCAGCGCATCGGCCAGCGGGACGAGCGTGCCCGAGGGAAGGGGCATGAGTAGGTCACGCTCGGCCTCGAGCAGCGCTTCGAAGGCGGCGTCGACGACGCGCCGGCCGTCCGCGGTCAGGGCGACCCGCACGAGACGCCCGTCGGCGCGGTCGGCGGCGCGGGTGACCATTCCACGTTCGGTGAGGCCGTCCAGGCGGCTGGTCATCGTCCCGGACGTCACGTGGGTGCGGGTGGACAACTCCCCCGCGGTCAGTTCGAACGGGACGCCCTCACGGCGCAGCGCGGCGAGCACGTCGAACTCGTGACGCCGCAGACCGTGTGCGGCGAAGATCTTCGCGCGGCGCTCGCCCAACACGCCGGCGAGCCGGTCGAGTCGGGACAGGACCTGCAACGGCTCGACATTCAGATCAGGACGCGCGCGACCCCAGTCCGCGACGATGCCGTCCACCTCGTCGGTACCCACAACGCCGACCTCGTCGGCGTCTCGGTCGGGGTTAGCTTCGGGCACGCCCTGATCGTCGCATATACCTTGACGTCGAGAGGTCTCGTGTCAGGGCAGCAGCGGTTCGATCGCGGACCGGACCTCGACCGCGAGCGATTCCACCGCGTCCGCGGCGTCGAGGACCACGTACCGCGCAGGCTCCGCCGCGGCAAGGGCGAGGAAGGCCGCGCGCACCGACTCGTGAAACGCCCTCGAGGCTCCCTCGAGACGGTCCAGCCGCGCCCGTGCCCCGGCCCGGGCCAGGCCGACCGCCGGATCGAGATCGAGCAGCACGGTGAGCCGCGGAGTGAGCCCGCCGGTCGCCCACTGCGTCACCGGTCGCGCGTCGAGCCCGCGGCCCGCGCCCTGATAGGCCAACGTCGAGTCGACGTAGCGATCGGTGATCACGACCGCACCGCGGGCCAGCGCCGGCGCGATGACGGTGTCGACGTGGTGCGCCCGATCGGCGGCGTAGAGCAACGCCTCGGCGCGGGGAGTGACGTGCCCGTCCGGGTCGAGCACAAGCCGCCGCAGTTCGGAACCGAGCGGAGTACCGCCTGGCTCCCGAGTGGAGACGACCTCGTGCCCGCACGCCGCGATCCACGCCGCGGCCGACGCGATCTGGGTGGACTTGCCGACCCCCTCGCCGCCCTCGAACGCGATGAACAGACCGCTCATGCCGGTCGTGCCACGCCCACGAGGGAGTCGAGCCGGGTGAGGTTGCTGCGCGACAGCGGGTTCAGCACGATCTGCGTCACCCGCATGTCGGCCCGGTCTGCGACCGTCGCGTGGGTGACCGGCGTGAAGTGCCAGATGTGCTCGGTCGGCTTGAGCGTCCACCACCGCGAGCGCAGCAGCCGTGAAGGCAGGGACGAGAAGTACGGCGTGGAGAACAGCACCACGCCGTCGTCGGCGACGAGCCCGCGGATCGAGCGCCAGAACTCCACCGGATCTGGGACGTGCTCGATCGTGTCCCACGCGCAGACGACGTCGAAACGCCCCTCCAACGGGGCGTCCTCGAGCTGGGTCGAGTGGACGGTCAGCCCGAGGGAGGAGCGGGCATGCTCGGCGGCGGTAGCCGACAACTCGACTCCCGTGACGTCGTACCCGGCCCGCTGTGCGGCGGCCAGGAACAGTCCGTGACCGGCGCCGATCTCGAGCAACCGGGACCCCTGAGCCGGACGTCGGAGTTCACTCGCTGCGAGCGCGAGGCGGCCCTTCGTCCACTGCCGTTGCAGCAACATTGCGGGTGAGAACCGGCCGGGTTCGCCGTAGACACCCTCGTGATATTCCGGCGCCTCATACAGTTTCTGCAGCGCGTCGGAGGTCAGCCGCGGGCTGACGAACACCAGCGCGCAGCGGGGACACCTGACCACACCGAACGGGTCGAGGTCATAGATCGGCCGCCCCTCGCGGTGGCATACGCAGCAGACAACGGCCTCGGTGTCCTTGCGCTGCCAACTCGGTGCAGTGGGCACGTCAGCTCCTTGTCGGTCGGGATTCGCACGCTATCGCGCGGTGTCCGCTGCCTCCGCAGCGGTCGGGGACGCCGCGGGCATCGGGGGCAGCAGAGAAGTTCGGGTCTCGGCGAGGCGGTCCAGCCGTCCGGTCACGGATTCGGGGAGACGCTCCGGGCTCGGTTCCGTGCAGCGGACGTAGCGTCCGGGGTCGGCCTCGAGTTCGTTGTCCAGTGTGCGGCGCACGCCGTCGGCGTTGATGTCCTGCGTGCCGCTTAAGCCTGGGGGCACGTCGAGGACGATCGTCAGGGCCGGTGTCAGTGCGCCGGTGCTCCAGTCGTTCACGGCGCGGATCCGCTCGACGTCGGCCCCGCGTCCGCCACCGTGCACGATCAGCGAGGTCAGGACGAACCGGTCGCACACCACGACCTCGCCGCGTTCCAGGGCCGGCCGGACGACGGTCGCGACGTGCTCGGCACGGTCGGCCGCCGAGAGCAAGGCAGCCGTCTCGGGCTCGACGTCGGTCGATGTCGCCAGCAGTTCGGCGACCCGCTGGCCTGTGGGCGAGGACGTGGGTTCGGCGGTCTGGGTGACCGGATAACCCCGCGCGCGCAACTCCAGAGCCAGGAGGTCGGCGTAGTGCGCCGTCGCGACGGGATCGACGCCGTCGACGCTGACGAACAGGCCGGGGCCGGGATTTGCGCGGACCGACGTCGACATCAATCGCCGCCGGGCCAGGTCCCGGAACCGGATACCGCCCCCACCCGCCCGCGAGGTCGCGTAGTACGACACTCCCAGTGCGACGACGCCACCGACGAGCAGGGTCAGGCCCGGGCCGGAGAAGCGCAGATAGGAATGGTGGCCGACCTTGATCGCGTGCGAGCCAAGCAGGCCGGGCAGGTTTGCGCCGATGGCGATGGTCACGAGCAAGACGATGCGTACCGAGGACAGGACGAAGGCGAAGATCCGTCCGCGCAGTCGATCTTCGACCTCCTGCCCGATGAGCGTGTAGCCGATGATCCAGGCGACGCCGGCGAACAGTCCGACGAGCGCAGCAAAGGCGTCGGCCAGGACGAAGTTGCGAATGACCGACATGCTCAGCAGCGTGATCCCCGCGCCGCCGATGGCCAGGCCGAACACCCGGTTGCGCGGGTAGGACGGCAGCAGCCGAGGACCGATCAGCAACCCGACGGCGAGCCCGCTGAAGACTGTCCCGAACATGATCGAGTAGCCGGCTGTGCCGGCCGAGAGCGTCGCGACCCACAACTGCGCCACGCCCACGGTGAGCCCGCCGCCGGCGAAGGCACCGATGATGCCGACGTACAGACCGCGGATCAGGGAGTTGTTCCGAAGGAACGACACGCCCTCCTTGAGCAGGCTGAAAATTCCCTGCTCCTGCTCGTGCTGGCCTGGGGCGACCGGGATGTCACGCCGGCTGAGGAAGACCGTTGTCGCACTCACCGCGAACGTCAGCGCGTTCACGAGCAGCGCGATGACGATCGCCGCGTTCACCTCGCGGTGGCTCACCGGGCCGTTCACAAGCCGCGCGGCGGTGGACAGCAGGGCGAAGAACCCGGCGGCGACCGGCACCCCTCCGTAGATGGACAGCAGCGAGATCTGGTTGGCCGTGGCGAGCAAACGCTTGGGCACGATCGACACCCAGATGACCTGCTTGGCCGGCTGGGTGAACAGCCCGGTCGCTTCGATCACGAACTGCGCGACGTAGAGCCAGATGAGGTTGTAGCCAAAGGCGATGGACGCGTACAGCACCCCCACGGTGAGCTCGCCGATGATCACTGTCTTACGGCGGTCGAACTTGTCGGCGATGGCGGCGGCGAACGCGCCGAAGAACAGGTCGGGCGCGAGCCGAACGAGGATGACGCCCGAGATCGCCGCGCCCTGGGCGGACGCCGACTGATCGTTGGTGAGCTGCTGGGCCAACGCAGTGTTCGCGAGCAGACCCAGCCAGTCACCCAGGCTCGAGAACGCGATCGCCGCCCAGATCCGTCGGAAGACCGGGATCTTGAACAGCGTGACAACTTGGTTCTCGTGCCGTTCGCGGCGCGGGGCGCTCATCCGGCACCGAGTTCGGCCGCGGTCCGCCGGACCACACTGACGTCGGTGCTGCCGATGCCGCCCAGGGTCACCTCATCGACTCCCCACAGCCGACGGCTGAGCCGGTCGATGAACAGCACCGAGAGGGCCAGGGGCGAGGGCGGGTCGGCCTGGACGCCTCGGAGCCCGGAGCCGCCACTCGTGCCCTGCACGAGGACGGTGGTGTCGCCGTAGCGGCGGACGTCGCGGCGGTGGATGTCGCCGGCGAGGACGAGCGGGACGAGACCGGCCAGCGGACGACCGGCGGCCGGTGCGTGCACCAGCGCGATGTCGACGGCCCGGCCGCGGATGCGTTCGGCGAACTCCGCGCCTGCCTCGCCCACCCGATGGTGGGCGTGGTCGTCCCCAGTCGTCTTGTCCGGGGTGAACCGCGGGTCGGGCATCCCGGCGAACCGCAGCCCGACGACCTCGGCCGGTTCGGAGTCGAGCCCGAAGACCACAGCGTTGCGCTGCCGGGCGACCGCCCGTGCGGTGCCGTCGGAGTCGTGGTTGCCCTTGACGTAGAGGTACGGGACGCCGAGACCGGCTATCTGGTCTGCGAACGCATCCTCGGCCGGGGTGCCCCAGTCGACGAGATCGCCGGTGTCGATCACCGCGTCGGCCGCGTACTGCTCGACCAGCACCCTGGCCAGCGGAAGTCCCAGCGGGCTCAGATGCACGTCGGAGATGTGAACCAGGCGGATCGCGTCGTGCGGCGGCGCCTCGGGCAGTCTCATCACAGCGGCGTGGACGGCGGTCGCGGTCCGGACGAGTTCGGCTAGCTGGTCGCGGTAGGTCGTGAGCCGGCCGGGGGCCTGCTGTAGGTCGCCGAGCAGGAGCGGCGCCTTGCTCAACAGTCCGGTCAGTTCCGGATCCCGCCAGGCATCCTTGTCGGCCGTGGCGGCAGCGAGGGCCCCGATGGTGGCGAGTCCCGCGGCGGCCCAGCCGGTCGACCCGGCGACGTCGCGCGGGCGACGCCAGGTCAGAGCGGCGAGCGCAGCGGCCCCGCCCAGGGCGGCGGCGATCCCGCGGGCGGCGAGGGCGGCCGCCAGGGCTTTCGCATCCTTACCTGCGGCGGTGAGGACCGCGTCCAGCGCCGGATCGGCCAGCACCGAGTCGGCGCGAGCCGGATCGACGCCGACCACGCGAGCGTTGACCCGCAGCGGACCACGGTGCGTCTGCAGGTGGGCTGTGCCCAGCGGCAGGCTGATCTGCACCCCGCCGTCGCGCGCGAGGTCGAGATCAGCGCGCACCGTCAGCGGACCGATCTGCCTCGAGGTGTCGGATGCGAGCCGCAAACCGGCCGAAGCACCGGCCGCGGCCACTACTGCGCGGGCCGCCCACCTGCCGACACCGGACACCGGCGCAGTCTATGCGGTAGGAGGCTCAGGACTGCTCGGACGCGGTCGCCTTCGCTGGCGCTTTCTTCGCCGGTGCCTTCTTCGCGGGCGCCTTCTTCGCCACGGACTTGGCGGCCGTGGCCTTCTTGGCGGCGGCCTTCTTGGCCGCCGTCTTCTTCGCCGGCGCCTTCTTGGCCGCCTTGCGCGCGGTCTTCTTCGCCGGCCCGCGGGCGCGACGGTCAGCGAGCAACTCCGAGGCGCGGTCGTCGGTGATCTCCTCGATCGCGTCGCCCTTGCGCAGCGAGGCGTTGGTCTCGCCGTCGGTGACGTAGGGCCCGAAGCGACCGTCCTTGATCACCATCGGCTTCTCCGACACCGGATCGACACCGAGTTCCCGCAGCGGTGGGGCGGCTGCGGCGCTGCGTCCACGCTGCTTGGGCTGCGCGAGGATCGCGGCGGCGTCCTCGATGGTGATCGTGAACAGCTGGTCCTCGGACTCGATGGAGCGCGAGTCCGTCCCCTTCTTGATGTACGGGCCGTACCGACCGTTCTGCGCGGTGACGTCCTCGCCCTCGATCTGGCCGAGCGTGCGCGGCAGCGTCAGCAGCTTCTCGGCCTCTTCGAGGGTGATCGTGTCCAGCGACATCGTCTTGAACAGTGACGCCGACTTCTCACCGTCAGAGACGTACGGGCCGTACCGACCGGTCTTCGCGGTGACCTCGCGGCCGTCCGTGGTCGAGCCGAGCTCACGATCACCCGACGGTGCCGACAGCAGCTCCTCGACCTTCTCCGGGGTCAGCTCGTCCGGGGCGATGTCCTCGGGCAGGGACGCGCGGCGACTCCCGTCGCCGTCACCCTCCTGCAGGTAAGGGCCATAGCGCCCCACCCGCACGACGACGTTCTCGCCGATCGGGATCGAGTTGACGCCGCGGGCGTCAATCTCCTCCAGGCGGGTGGCGATGAGCTTCTTCAGCCCGCCCTGGGCGGAGATCCGCTCGGAGCCCGCCCCGGCGTCGTCGGCCCCGAAGTAGAACTTGGTCAGCCACTCGACCCGAGACCGTCCGCCGTTGGCGATGTCATCGAGATCGTTCTCGACCGAGGCGGTGAAGCCGTAGTCGACCAGCCGACCGAAGTAGGACTCGAGCAGCCCGACGACCGCGAAGGCCGTCCAGGTCGGGACGAGCGCCTGGCCCTTCTTCCACACGTAGCCGCGGTCCTGGATCGTCTGCATGATCGAGGCGTAGGTGGACGGCCGGCCGACCCCGAGCTCCACCATCTCCTTCACCAGCGAAGGCTCGGAGTATCGCGCCGGCGGGGAGGTCGTGTGGCCGGTGGGCACGAACGTGCGCGGGTCCAGCGAGTCGCCCCGCTCCAGCTGCGGCAGACGCTTCTCGGCGTCGTCCTTCTCCGCAGCGGTCTCGTCGGTCTCCTCCACGTACGCGCGCAGGAATCCGGGGAAGGTGATGGTCCGGCCACTGGTCGTGAACACCACGGCCTCGTTCGACGCCGAGGTCCCCCCGATCCGGATGGAGACCGTGGTACCGACCGCGTCGGACATCTGCGAGGCGAGGGTGCGCTGCCAGATGAGCTCGTAGAGCCGGAACTCATCTGAGGATAACTCGTTCGCGACCTGCCCGGGTGTCCGGAAGGAGTCCCCCGCCGGCCGGATCGCCTCGTGTGCCTCCTGCGCGTTCTTGACCTTGCGGCTGTAGCTGCGCGGCTCGGCGGGCACGTACGCGTCGCCGTAGAGGTCGCGCGCCTGCGTCCGCGCGGCGGTGAGCGCGGTCTCGGACAGGTTCGTCGAGTCCGTACGCATGTAGGTGATGTAGCCGTTCTCGTACAGCCGCTGCGCCGTGCGCATCACCTGCTGCGTC
The DNA here is from genome assembly GCA_039937915.1 of Jatrophihabitans sp. Lineage (GTDB taxonomy): Bacteria > Actinomycetota > Actinomycetes > Mycobacteriales > Jatrophihabitantaceae > Jatrophihabitans. Next base: position 10,669 of record JBDTFN010000159.1, read on the forward strand.
GACCAACGGAACTTGCGGCCGGCCTCCTGCTGCAGCGTCGAGGTCATGAACGGTGCGTACGGACGACGACGGTACGGCTTCTCCTCCACGCCCTGGACGGTGAACGCGCGACCATCCAGACGCGCGGCCAGACCGTGTGCGCCGGCCTCGTCCAAATGCATGACGTTGGACGGAGCCCGCCCCGTGGACGGGTCGAAATCGCGTCCCGATGCCAGCCGGGTGTCATCGACGCTGACCAGCGTCGCGGTGAAGGTCTCCGGGTCGTTCGGCTTCGGCGTCCCGGGCGCGAACGTACCGACGACGTCCCAGTAGGACGCCGAACGGAACGCCATCCGTTCGCGCTCCTTCTCCACGACGATACGAGTGGCAACCGACTGCACGCGGCCCGCGGACAGGCCGGGCAGGACCTTCTTCCACAGCACGGGACTGACGCCGTACCCGACCAGCCGGTCGAGGATCTGCCGGGTGCGCTGGGCGTCGACGAGCGCGGTGTTGATCTCGCGCGGGTTCTCCAGGGCGGCGGCGATCGCGCTCGGGGTGATCTCGTGGAAGACCATCCGCAGCGGGGGGGTCTTGGGTTTGAGCGTCTCGACCAGGTGCCACGCGATGGCCTCGCCCTCGCGGTCCTCATCTGTGGCGAGGTAGATCTCGTCGGCGTCCTTGACCAGCGACTTGAGCTTGCTGACCTGCTGCTTGCGGTCGGCGCTGACGATGTAGAGCGGCTCGAAGTCGTTGTCGACGTCCACGCCGAGGTTCGCCCAGGGCAACCCCTTGTACTGCGCGGGGACGGACGCTGCGTTGGGCGGAAGCTCGCGGATGTGCCCGATCGATGCCTCGACGACATAGCCCTTGCCGAGGTATCCGCCGATGGTCTTGGCCTTGGCAGGAGACTCGACGATCACCAGCTTGGTGCCCGTCCGCCCAGCCTTTGCCGCCACCAGTCCACCCTTCGCCGACGATCGCCCCACGCCGGGGCCACCCACCGGCGGACGGTACAGGACGGAGGCAACCGTGCTGCGCCAGGCGTTAGCGCATTGACAGGCGTTCGACGTCCGGCCAGTCACCGGCGCCGCCCAGCGGAGCCGGGCCGAGCAGTTCGATCAGCCGGCGCAGCCGACGGGCGGACGTGACCCGCCACCCCGGTCCGCCACGCTGGGCCAGCGACACCGCGGCCACACCCAACCGGGACAGTTGTGCGCCGCCGGCTTGGTGCAGCGGGTCGTCCGCGCGATCGGTGGCGAGCAGGAAACCGACGCCGTCCGGGCGTCCCGTGGCGATGGCCCACAGGCGCAGACCCCCCGGACCAAGTCTGAAGTCGCGGGGCAGGCCCTGGTTGGCGCCTCGGGTCCAGCGTGCGGCGTGCGGGGCGAGGTCGTCGACGAAGGCCGTCCGCACACCGAACCCGCCCGGGCTTTGCACGACGGCGTCCGGGCCGTCCACCCCCAGATCCCCGAACGCCTCGACCAGGGCATCGGCCCGCCACCGGTCGGCAACCACGACCGACAGCCGCGCGCCGCCGCCTGCACGCACCCATTGACCCCCTGCGAGCAGCAGCCCGTCGAGGTCGTCGAGGGTCGGTGTCGCGGCGGCCGCGCCGAACAACGAGAACTGCGTCACCGCGTCATCCTGCCCGAGGCCAGCCGGTAGCTGGGGAGGGTCAGGCCCGCGCGTCGGTCGTCAGCTCTTCGCGGTCTTGTCCAGACACCAAGCGCCGTTCGCCTGGCGAAGGAACACGGTGATGTCCACAGCCGAACCGTCGTCACCGTTGATGCGTCCCTTCATCGTGGCCTGGTCGCCAGTCGCCTGCGCGATACCGGTCGGGAAGGCGGCGGTGACGTGGTCCACGGTGGCCTGGGTGAGGCGAATGACCGTGCCAGGACAGGCGAGGTCACGCAGGCCCTGTAGATCGTGCGCGGCAATACGGAAGAAGTACTGAGAACCCACACCCGTCGCGGTCGAGGCGAGCCCGGTTGGCGTGTTCTGCGTCGGGGTACCGACAGAGGGCCCGTTGACCGACGGGGACGAACCCTGGGACGGGAAGTCGTTCGTCGAGGAACCACCCGTGGGGCTCGGCGAACTGATTCTCGGGCTCGGCGAGCCGGACTGCGCGACATTCTTGTTGTTGTCGCCGGAGTTCAGCGCGACGACGGTGATGATGCCGCCCCCGATGAGCACGACCGCCACGAGCGCGGCAATGACCGCGTTGCGACGTGAGTTGTTCGGCGGCGGTCCGCCCGCCTGGCCAGGCTGTCCGTAGCCGGGTTGGCCGTAGCCGGGTTGGCCGTACTGGGGTTGGCCGTACTGCGGTTGGCCGTAGTGCGGTTGGCCGTACTGCGGTTGGCCATACTGCGGTTGGCCATACTGCGGTTGGCCGTAGGCGGGCTGCCCATACGCGGGCTGACCCGAGCCCTGCTGACCGTAGCCGGGCTGGTTGCCGGCCGGCGGTCCATACGGGTCCCCGGGGCCTGGGTACTGCGACGGTGGGTAGTCGGTCATCGGTTGCTCGATTCCCTGTTCAACTGGAAGCGCCGGGCGCGATCGCGCCGGTGCGTTGGTAGGACGATAGGCACCAACCTGACGGCTCCTTGGGGGACCCCAGGTCGAAGCCGTTCGTGTCGGTGGCCTCGATCTGATCGATGTTGGCCTGGGCGGCCGGGTCACTGGCCGAGATCGTCGGATTGCCTGTGGTGAGCGACGGTCCGGTGGCCGGAAAATCGTCCGAGGACGACGGTCGCGCGCTCGGGCTCGGCGAGCCGGACGGCGCGACGATCGCGGCAATAACCGCGTTGCGCCGCGTGGTGCTCGGCGACGGGCCGCCCGCCTGGCCCGGCCGCCCGTAGCCCGGCTGCCCGTAGCCCAGCTGTCCACCCTGGTTGGCCCACGGGTCCTCGCCCGGGCCGTACCCGGGCGGACCGGGGTACTGCGGAGGCTGGCTCATCTTCGGCTCATTTCCCGAGGGGACTCTGGCGCTTCGACGCGCCGCGTCAGTCGATCGCTGCGCCAAAGTTTGCCAGGAGGTCGTCCGCGCCGCCAAAGCCCGCGTGGGGCAGGACTCCCTCCCCGGGAATCAACGACAGCGACCCCGGCCGATGTGGCCGGGGTCGCTGTCGTCAGGCAGAGGTCGGTGATCAGACCTTCTGCGTCGTCTTCTCGGGCGCCACTGTTGGAGCATCGCCCATGGAGACCCGGCGACGCTTCGACACGACGACCGCAGCGACGATGACGCCCAGTGCGACGAGACCGGCGAGGATCCGCAGGGCGACCGAGGAGTTCTCCCCGACGGTCAGCTTGACCACGGCCGGCGCGACGAGCACGGCGACCAGGTTCATGACCTTGATCAGCGGGTTGATCGACGGTCCGGCGGTGTCCTTGAACGGGTCACCGACGGTGTCACCGATGACGGTCGCCTCGTGCGCTGAGGTGCCCTTGCCACCGTGGACGCCGTCCTCGACCATCTTCTTCGCGTTGTCCCAGGCCCCACCGGAGTTGGCCAGGAAGATCGCCATCAGCACACCGGCGCCGATGGCCCCGGCGAGGTAACCGGCCAGCGGGCCGACACCGAGCAGGAAGCCGACCGAGACCGGCGCGAAGATCGCCAGCAGACCGGGGGTGGCGAGCTCGCGCAGCGAGTCCTTCGTGCAGATGTCGACGACGCGCTTGTAGTCCGGCTTCTCGGAGAAGTCCATGATCCCGGGGTGGTCGCGGAACTGCGCCCGGACCTCGTAGACGACGCGTCCGGCCGCACGGCCGACGGCGCTGATGGCCAG
>JBDTFN010000160.1:0-22223 GCA_039937915.1 Jatrophihabitans sp.
CCGGAGGGGAGCGGCAGCGCCTCAAGCTCGCGACGCACATGGGGGAGAAGGGCGAGGTCTTCGTCCTGGATGAACCGACCTCGGGCCTGCATCTCGCCGACGTCCAGAACCTGCTCGGCCTGCTCGACCGACTCGTGGATGCCGGTAAGTCGGTGATCGTGGTCGAGCATCATCTGGCGGTGATGGCACACGCGGACTGGATCATCGACCTTGGTCCCGGCGCCGGCCACGATGGTGGTCGAGTCGTGTTCGAGGGCACGCCGGCCGATCTCGTCGAGGACGGTTCCACCCTCACCGGCAAGTACCTCGCGGCCTACGTCTCGACCTAGTGGTCGGCGTCGGTCAGACGATGTTGAGTTCCGGACGGGTCAGCGCCGCGCTGAATCGATCGACGCCGAGTGCGCTCACATCAACGAAGGGCCTGCGCCCGAGGTAGAGGTCGCGCATCACCTCCCCGACTGCCGGTCCCATCAGGAAGCCGTGGCCGGAGAAGCCGGTCGCGTACAGGAAACCGTCGACGTCGGTGGCGCGTCCGATGAGGGCGTTGTGGTCCGGGGTCATCTCGTACAGCCCGGCCCAGCCGCTGGCGATCCCCACCTCGGCGAGTCCGGGCGTCCGGCGCGCGATCGTCTCGCCCAACCGGGGGAGCCAACTGTCCGAGCGACCGAGCTTGAAACCTGGGGTCTCGTCCGGGTCGGACATGCCGAGCAACAGGCCCGCGCCTTCGCGGTGGAAGTAGTAGGTGGTGTCGAAGTCGATGGTGAACGGGGTGTCCGGATCGAGACCGGCGACGGGTTCGGTGATCAGGATCTGGCGGCGTAGCGGGGTCACCGGCAGATCGACCCCGGCCCAGGCGCCGACCTGCGCCGACCATGCACCGGCGGCGCAGACGACGGTGTCGGTGGCGATGTCGCCGCGATCGGTATGCACAGCGTGGATGCGGCCGTCCTGGACGTCGATGCCGGTGGCCGCGCAGTGAGGGAGCAGGGTCGCGCCGCCGCGCCGCGCCGCCGTGGCGTATCCGAGCACCACCGATTCAGGGGTGCAGTGACCGTCGATCGGACAGTAGGCGGCGGCGAGCAGACCGTCGGTCGAGATCAGCGGCGACATCGCTGCCGCCTCGGCGACGCTGATCATTCGGCTCGGCACGCCGACGCCGTTCTGCAGCATGACGTTTGCCTCGAACGCGGTCACGGCGGCCGCGCTGCTGAGCAGGAAGAGGTAGCCGACCTGGTGGAAGTCGATCTCCTGGCCGAACTGCGCGGGGAAGTCTGCGAACGTCTCGAGACTGCGCGCGCCGAGGGCGATGTTGACCGGGTCGGAGAACTGCGCGCGGACACCACCCGCGGCCTTGCAGGTCGACCCGGAGCCCAGCGATGCCTTGTCCAGCAGCACGACGTCGGGAACCCCGGCGGCCGCCAGATGGTGAGCGATACTCACTCCCATCACGCCGCCGCCGATGACGACGACGGACGCCGACGATGGTGGTGGACGTCGACCGGTAGCGGCTGGCATCGTCACCCTGCCGACGATCCAGGCAGGATCGCGTCGTGGCAAGGGGTTGCGAATGACTGGTGAAGATCACCATCAGCCCCGGCTTCGGACGCCGATCGCCGACGGGTCAGGGCACGGGGACGCCTCGCACCACCACCGGGCCCCTCGTCGGGTCCAACTCCTCGGCCTGGGAGACCCCGGCCGGAGTGAGCGTGTCCATGATCTTCGGTGCCGTGCTCGGGTCGATCGAGCAGATCGGTGACGTGCCTCCGGCCGCGCACAGACCGAACTGATAACCCTGCGGGGTCGATGCGAATCCTCGGGCCTGGTCCGAGCTGAATCCGTCCTGCCCGTGCAATGTCACCGCGAACGCCCAGCCCGACGCCGGTGTGCCGAACTGCGCCTCCGGCAGGGCGATGGTGATGGTCCGCGCGGACTGGGAGGCGACCACTCCGGTCACCGTCCCCTGCGCATTGCCCGACGCGTTCTGCCAGACCGGTCCGGCAAAGCCCTGTACCTCGATGCGCTGTGACCATGCGTCGGCCGCGGCGATCGTGTAGTTGCGTGACGTGGACGGTGCCGCCGTGGACGTCGTCGGCGCAGCGGGGTCGTGCACGTAGATATCGAGCAACTGCGCGCCGAGGGCGCTGCCGAAGGTCGGGTCGAGATTGCGCAGGGTGGAGCGCAGGTAGACCGTGCCGTCCTTGGTCAGCACCTGGAAGCGCAGCAGGTCGAAGGCGCCCGGATGGAAATCCGCCGCGGTCGGGTACTGGAAGGTGCCCGGACCGTTGTCGTCGCCGCTCGGATCGGCCGCATCGAGCACCGTCGTGCCGCCGGTGAGCTCTCCCAACACGGTCACGCGAGCCACTCCGGTGCCGTTGGCGGTCGTCGCCGAGACGGTCAGGACATCGGTGCCGAACGCAGCCGGCACCGACACCGAGTACGCCCCGGATGACGAGGCCCTCGTCGAGGCGATCGCGTTCGCCCCGGCGGTGTCGGTCGCCACCGAAGCGACCTCCACCCGAGCCCGGGGCGCGGTGGTCCCGGTGACGGTCGTCGAGCCCGACACGGACTCGTTCGCAGTGGGAGCCGAGATGGTCACCGGCACCAAGCCCGGGGCCTGATGGCGGACGTAACGGTCGTAGGTGATGTCCGGACGATCGGTGATCCGGCCCGTGTGCAGATCGGTGATGAGCCGCAACTGCTGGGCCTGGGCCCAGGTCAGCGGGGACGCCGAACCGGCTGCCTTGCCGTCGACGAACCCGATCGACGCTGTCGTCGGGTCGCTGCCGTAGGGGTCGGCCGCAAGCGATGGGTCCTCCCACGCCTGTTCCGGAACGAGCCCGACGCCCGAGGCCGAGCGCAGCATGAACGACAGCTGCTGGACCGCTGTCGAGGTGTCGCCTGCGGCTAGCGCCGACTCGGCCCGCTCGCCGGACAGGACCGGCCACAGGTGCCCGCTCCCGGCGTTCGCGGTCGGCCACGGCTGGCCGTCCTTCGGGCAGTTCGTCGGATCGGGCGTGTAACAGTCGCCGTAGCCATCCTCACTGCCCGGTGTGCTGGTGCCGTAGCGGTAGTAGCCGGTGCCGCTGGGAGTCGAAGTAGCGAGCTGGGCGTCCAGCACCGTGATCGAGTTCTGGACGTCCGGGTCGTGCACGGAGAGTTCTCCGAGCCGTACCAGCTCCTGGAACCCGCCGTCGACGACTGCGCGCTGGTCGGCCTCGACGCTGCCGTTGCCGAGGCTGTAGGTAACGGCGGCGTCGGGGTCGCCGTTCTTCGACAGGCGGATGAAGTACGGCTTGGCCGAGTACGGGCCCGTCGTGGTCACGGTTTCGGACTTGATCGAGCGCTGGAAGTCGTCGGCCACCGCCTGGTAGAGCCGTGCGTGCGCGGTGTCGCCGAGGCCGCGGGCGATCGTGGCGGCCGCGGTCAGGCCGGCGATCTCCGCGGCGATGGTGGAGGGGGAGTAGCCGGACTGCTCCTCCCACCGCTCGTTACCGAAGCTCGGCCCGTGCGCGACCACGAAGTCGGCCGCGGGCACGATGTGCGTGCGATAGAGCGCGCGGTCGTGCCCCAGCCCGGACAGGTAGGCCATCAGGATCGGGTAGGACGTCTCGTCGAGCTGATCTCCGCCGGTGTCCGGCGCAGTCTTGCCGTTGAGCAGCGAGTTGCGTGGCATGCGTCCGTCGGCCTGCTGCTGGCGGTCGAACAAGAACCGCGTCGCGGCCCGGGCGCTGGCCACGTCGCCATCGGCGAGGAAGCCCGTGACGCCCTCGTAGAGATCACGTGCGAAGACCTCGCGGTAGGAGCCGAAGTACACGGGTTTGCCGCCGGGCAGCTTGCCCGCGCTCACTGCCTGCCCCCACGGGCTGGCCAGGGAGGCGACCAGGGCGCCCGGGAAGGTCTTGTCCACGCTGGCCTTGAGCACATTCGCGCTGAGGTAGTAGGCCCGTATGTCGCGCACCGATGTGTGTCGCGAGAACGGACGCGTCAAGCCGGCGTCATAGCGGTACCACTGGCCCAGGTAGTCGCGCCGGGTATGCGCATAGCCCCGTTGCAGCGACGCATCCGCGGTGCGCTTCGCGCCGGCTGCGTTGCGACCGAAGCCCAGGGCGAGGGTGACACTGCGCGAGCGCCCGTAGGGGGTCACGTCGGCGGTGGCGACTATATGACCGTTGGGCGCCGAGGTGTACCGGGTGAGGGTGTGCGAGTGGTCGAGTTGGGTCAATCCGTCCGAGGCCGTATCGGCGTAACCGACCGAGGCCGAGCGCAGCGTGGGGGAGTCCAGCGCCATGAAGGTCGGCACCGCGTAGTCGCGATTGGCGGCCTGGCTGATCACCGCGGTGTCGCCGATGACTGGGGTGCCGGAGCGATCGATCGTGCCGTCGTCGGCACCGCCGTTCGCGCTGCCGCCGCCGCCGTTGCCGTTGACGTGCGCGTCCAGCCGCGAGTAGACGCGCAGACCCGAACGTCCGGAGATGGTGGTGTGAATCAGGATGGTGTCCCGGCGCGCGTCGGCGATGTAGCTGGTCACGAGGCGGTAACCGTGCGCCTTGCTCGTCGCGGTGACGGTGCATTCCATGCCAGTCGCATCGGCGCGGACCGTATAAGTGGTGTCGCGTTCCTGTAGATCGGTGAACGTGCGCCCATCGGTGATCACATATTGCAGTGAGTGGACGTTCGTGTTGTCGATGGTCGGCTCGTAGACATCGGACAGCACCCCGTTCGCGACGGTGAACCACACCTTCGATCCGGTGTTGTCAGCCGTTCCCACACAATCCTTGCGGGCCAGATCGAAGCGCGACAGCGATCCAGGTGCGTCCGGCGCGACACCCGCTGCGGGAGGCGGCGATGCGCCAACCGAGCTCGGGACGGTCAGCAGACCGATGGCCGCGAGCAGCGTCGCGCCCAACGTAATGAGAGGCCGGTGCAGAATCGGTCGAGCGGGCACGGCGAACTCCTCAGCGTGGGCGATGGAACCGCTGTGAATTGTTCGCTCTCAGAACATTCCGCGTCAATAGTCTGGAATTTGTTCAATCAGATGATTTGTGCCCGGACGCATCTGGCCGGACCGGCCAGCCGTGTCCGTCGACGGTGCGTCAGGAAATGGGGACGTCCAGCGCATCGGCGAGAAGGCGCAGTTCGTCAGCCAAGTAGTCCGCCATCACCTCGAGGTCGGGAACGAGCTCCCGGCAGGCGATCAGGCCGAAGAACATCTTGTTCCGATAGCTCATGACGGTGATGTTCAATCCCTGCCCGTCGGCAATGGCCGAGAGCGGGTAGTAGGCGAGCAGTTCGGCGCCGGCGTAGTAGAGCGTGGTGTTCGGTCCAGGCACATTGGAGATGATCAGATTGAACGGGCTGACCCGCTCGATCAGTCGTAGCCGAGCGCTGAGCCGGGCAGCCTGACCGGCGAGGGCGGGCATCGCGAACTGGGTCACGTCGGCCAGTAGGTCCGCGGGGAGTGCTCCGTGCTGTTGCTTGGCGGTCGCGGTGGCTTGCGACACCGCGTGAAGCCGTTCGAGCGGGTCCTCCAGGTGGGTGGGCAGCGCCGCCAGCATGGCCGACACCCGGTTTCCGTGCGTGCCCTTCTCGGCCTCGGTGCGCACCGAGATCGGTATCGCACCAACCAGTGGCGCGCTCGGCAACGCGTCGTGGTCGATGAGCCAGCGTCGTAGTACACCGGTGGACAACGCCATCACCACGTCGTTGACCGTTACTCCGGCCGCGGACTTGACCGCCTTGACGTCGGTCAGGGACATGTCCCGAAAGGCCCACCGCCGATGCGAGGTGATGGGTCGGTTGAACGGGGTGTGCGGAGCGCGTAGGTGTGGACGTTCCAGCGTTGCGGAGCGGCCACGGGCGCGGTCGAGCAGGTCATCGATGATCGGCAGCTGCGGGCGTCCGGCGATGCGGGCCAACCTCGGCGCGGCGCGTAGGACCTCGAGGGATACCCGAGCGGCACGGGCCGGGTTGCGCGACAGCGACAGCGCACTGCGTGCGAGCAGTTCGGCCGAGCCGGGCATCCGGTCGACCACGCGAGCATGCTCGACCGGCGGGTCAGCAGCCTCGGGCGTGGTGTCAAGCATTGTCACGAGCACGTCGGAGCCAGAAACTCCGTCGATAGCGGCATGGTGGACCTTGGTGTAGATCGCCATCCGGCCGCCGGAGAGTCCGGAAATCAGATACATCTCCCACAGCGGCCTCGTGCGGTCCAGCGGACGGGCGTGCAGCCGGGCGGCCTGCTCGGCGAGCATCTCGTCGGTTCCCGGTGCGGGCAAGGCGATGCTCCGGACGTGATATTCGAGGTCGAAGTCAGGGTCCTCGATCCAGTACGGCTGATCCAGCCCGAACGGCACGGTGACCAACCGGCGTCGGAACGGGGGGACCAGATGCAGTCTGGCGGCGACCAGGTCGCTCAACCGTTGCAGGGTCAGGGGCTGCGGCGCGGTGGTGGGATCGACCACGCACAAGCTGGCCACGTGTCCGAACACCGCGGGAGTCTCCATCGCCAGGAAGGCTCCGTCGAGCCCGGTGAGTTGTTGCATCAGTCGCTGTCCTTTCGCGGTGGAGCTCTATGGTGTCCGGTCGTGTTACGCGCTAGGCGCGACATCTTTCGACCAAGACTGCTGTCTGGTCCACGCTAGTGGCCAGAGCGGTCGGCGGATCAGCCGCAGCCGACCTCGTGCACTGGGGCATACTCGGCGCTTATGCAGCGGATCTCGCTCGACGCTTTGGCCACGCAACAACTCGAGCGCGCGGTTGCCCACGGTGGGCGCCCAGCCGCTGACACCGTCGTCGGCGGCCACGAACGGGTGCTGCGACAAACGGTGATCGGCATGGTCGCTGGATCCGAGCTGGGGGAACACGAGAACCCCGGCGAGGCGACAGTCCACGTTCTGCGCGGTCGGGTTCGATTGTCATCCGGTGAGGTGTCGTGGGAAGGGCGAGCAGGTGACCTGCTGAAGATTCCGGACGCGCGCCATAGCCTGCACGCGCTCGAGGACTCGGCCGTTCTGCTGACCGTGGCGAAACTGCCCTGATCATTACGCCGATAATGAACATTATGTCAAGTCGCGCAGTTGTGGATCGACCACCCGCCTCGTCAGGATGGGACGACCAGGCTTCGCACCTCCACGTCAGGATCGGTAAGAGCGGCCGGGTCGACCGCCGCCTTGCTCGCGACCAAGGCGGCGATCGCGGGAGCGATGTCGCGGATGTTGACGTTCATCCCAGCCACGACGCGCTGGTCCCGCAACCAGAATGCGATGAACTCACGCTCGCCGGACAGCCGCCGGACGACGAACCGGTCCGCGTCTGTGGCGTCGCCTGAATACTCCATCCACACGTCGTACTGGTCGGAGAAGAAGAACGGAACCCTGCTGTACGTCGTCGCCAGCCCCATCATGTTGCGAGCCGCCACCGGTCCCTGGTTGAGCGCCGCGGACCAGTGCTCCAGCCTCAGGCGTCGGCCCAATGCTGGATGCCAAGCGTTGGCGACGTCTCCGGCCGCGAACACGCCGTGATTACTGGTGGCCATCCGCTCATCGGTGACGATGCCGTTGTGCACGGCGAGCTCAGCCCGCTCAGCCAAGGCGGTACGAGGCAGTGCCCCGATGCCGACGACGACCAGGTCCGCGGGCAGCACCTGACCGTCGCTCAGGACGACCGCCTCGACCGTCCCGGCGCCACGCAACTCGATCACGTCGACCCCCATGCGAAGGTCGACGCCGTGTTCGGCGTGCAGGTCGCGGTAAAAGGTGGCCATTTGCTGGCCCAGCGTGCGCTCGAGCGGCAGCGCTGATCGGCCGACCAGGGTGACGTCAAGGCCGAGTCCGCGAGCGGAGGAGGCGACCTCGCAGCCGATCCAACCCGCCCCGATGACCACGACCCGCCCTGCGGATTTAAGCGCGTCGCGCAGCTTTTCCGCGTCGGCCAGCGTGCGCAGGTAGTGGATCCCGAGCAGCTCGGAGCCGGGTACGCGCAGTCGCCTCGGCTCGGCCCCGGTCGTCAGTAACAGTGCGTCATAGTCGATCTGTTCGCCCGAGTCGAGTTGCACCCGGCGGGCGGAGGTGTCGAGGTCAGACACCCTCGTGTTCATGCGCAGATCGATGCCGTGCGCGGCGTAGTAACCCTCGTCGTGGACGTACAACTTGTGGAAGCCCGGTTCGAAGTGCAGGTACTGCTTGGAAAGCGGCACATGATCGTAGGGGCGCGCCGGCTCGTCGCCGAGCAGGAGGACGCGCCCGTCGAAGCCTTCCTCGCGCAGCGTCTGTGCCGCTTTCGCGCCGGCCAGCCCAGCTCCGACAATGACGAATGTCTGCTTGTCGCTCACTGGTCCCCCTAGTTCCAAGGCGGTTGCACACTGAGCGTATGCCCGCACTGCGCTGGGTCAGGGGGCAGTGGATGAGCCCAGGGTCACCTGCACGGTCTTGGTCTTGCCGTTCGAGGTGAGTGTGACGGTGACCGTCGCTCCTGGAGCGTGTGACCTCGTCGCGGCCACCGCGCCGGTGGAGTCATCGATACGTTGGGCGCCGATCTTGGTGATGACGTCCCCGGCGGCGATGCCAGCTCGTTGAGCTGGACTGCCGGCCTCGACCGACTCGACCTTCGCGCCGGTGGCGCTTGTCGGCCCCGCGTTGTTCTGGGTCCCACCGACGCTGACCCCGAGGATGGCGTGGGTGGCCTTGCCGCTGGCGATGAGTTCCGCGGCGATGCGAGATGCCTCGTTCGACGGGATCGCGAAGCCGATCCCGATGTTTCCGCTCTGCGCACCTGAACCGGAAGACGTGCCAGTGCCAGCGATGGCGGAGTTGACCCCGACGACGCGGCCGCGGAGATCGACGAGCGGCCCCCCGGAGTTGCCAGGGTTGATCGCGGCGTCAGTCTGGATGGCGTCGACGATCGACGCGGAGCCGCCACTGCCGGTGATCACGGGCCGCGCCAGCGCGCTGACGATCCCGGACGTGACGGTGTTGGACAGCCCCAGCGGGGCACCCATCGCAACCACGGTCTGGCCTACGGTCAGCGCGGAGGACGAGGCAAACGTCGCCGGCGTCAGGGGCGCGGTCGCGACCTTGACCACTGCCAGGTCGTCGGACGGATCGGTGCCGACGACCTTGGCCGCCGTGGTGTTGCCATTCGGCAAGGTGACGGTGATCGTGTCGGCGTTCGCCTGCGTGGTGCTGTCCAGCGTGACGACGTGATTGTTGGTCAGGATGTAACCGTCGGCCTTGATGACGATCCCGGATCCGGTTCCGCCCTGCTGTCCGGCCGAGACGTTGACGGTCACGACACTGGGGCTGATGGCGGCGGCGGCGGCGGACACCGTTCCGTCAGTCTTCGGCGTCGGGGCGGGCAGTCCATCGGTGTTGAAGACGCTGCTCGCGGATGAGCTGTTGTCCTTGTGCACCACGGCGTAGGTGACGGCGGTCGAGCCCGCACCGACGATGACGGCGACGAGCACGATCAACCCGGCGACCAGGCCCCAGCGCTGCTGACCCTTGGGGGGTGCCGCAGTGCCCGGATCCCATGGCGGAAGTGGCGGAAGATAGGGAGACTGGGGACCGTTGAAGTACGTCACAAGAAAACCAAACGCTCGTAATCCGTGAGTGAACTGTGTAATTGCTGGAGGTTGGATGGGGGGTTCTCATGCGATTCCCAGACGCGGTGCCCGGCGCCGCTATTGCTCGGCCGAGCAGAACCAGGTGGTCCGACCGCCGACAGTCGCTCGCGTCATGGGGGCGTCGCAGCGCGGGCAGTGTGCGCCCTGCTTGCGGAATGCGATGACGTCTCCGGTATGTACGCCACCTTTGGCGAGGGCGCTGCGGATCGCCTTGCGCAGTTCACGGTGCAGGTTGCTCAACTGGTCGTGAGTCAGCTCCCCTGCCGGTCGACGCGGGTCCACCGATGCCCGCCACAGCACCTCGTCGGCGAGCAGGTTGCCGATCCCGGCGATCGCGTTCTGGTCGAGCAGGCGCGCCTTGACCGCAGCCTTGCCGCGGCCCACGATCTCCCGGAAGTCCCGGACACCGATCTCGCCGGCGTCCGGACCGAGCGCGTCCACGTCCGGGTCGAGATAGACCCGGCCGAGCCGCCTCTTGTCAAACAGCCGCAACGTGCCGCCGTCGACGAACTCGATGGTGAAACGGTCCCACTCGGCCTTGTGGGGCAGGGGCTGGGTCGAGCGCCGCGTCCCGACGTAGTCACCGCCTTCGTCCTGGCTGTCGCCGGTCGAGACGAGGATGCGTCCGCTCATGCCCAGGTGCAACGCGAGGTGCGGGCCGGGGATGCGGGACCCGGCGCCGGTGGTCTCGCACCACATCAGCTTGCCGCGCCGGTGAACGGAGCTCAGGCGGCGGCCGACGAGGGCGTCGCGGAGTTCGCCGGGTCGGTGCGGGCGGCACTCGTAGGTGTCCCGATCGTCCACATCGACGATCGTGCGGTTCAGGGCGGACCGCTCGATGACGGCGCGCGCCGACTCGACCTCGGGTAGTTCGGGCACCCGATCAGCCGATCAAGCTCGTGAGCCGCTCGGCGACGATGTCGAGGACTGCCGGGTCGGTGGCCATGCCGGTGTGCGAAGAGTTGACCTCGACCAGTTCGGCGGCGGGGTCCAGGCAGGTGTGCCAGTCGATGATCGCGTCGGAGCGCGTGTAGATGGATAGGTAGGGAATCGTCTCCGGGAAGGGAGATGCGAGCTCGGCGGCAACTCGGTCGCCGCACTCCCCCAGCACGCAGTCCTCGCTCATCATCGAGCGCAATCCTCGGCGGTTGAGGCGATACAGCAATTCCAACTGGGTGCGGACATGGGCAGCAACGCTCAACGTGCCGGTGACCGGGGCGCTCAGCAGCACGACACTGCGCACAAGATCAGGACGGCGGCGGGCCGCGATCGCCACGATCATGCCGCCGCGGCTGTGCCCGACCAGCGAAACCGGGCCCTCGACGGCAACCACCACCTCTAACCGGGCGATGAGCCGGTCCACCATCGCGTCGGTGCAGCCGAGGTTGGCGCCGATCTTGCTGCCGAAGGTCCGATGGCCGCTGCGCCGTAGGCGCCGGGCCAGCATCGTGAGTGACACGTCACCGGAGATGAAACCCGGGACCAGGACGGTCGGGATGCCCTGGAGAGGCGCTGGCTGCGCGACCCTAGGACCGACGATCCGCGCGAATCGGCGATAGGACCGTAGCTCGGCCTGCCGCGCAAGTTGGTCCGGGACGAAATCGACGGTGCGATCGAGGCGGGATGCTGGACTCACGGTCATCGTCGCCTCCCTCGTGTCGTCGTGCGCTACAACCGCGCATGCGCCGGATTCGTTCCCGGCCGCGGGCTGCGTCTACCCGTGTTCTTATCGGGGCCCGATGAGATTGAATGGAGCGATGGTTGACGTAGCCCAGTTCATCGCGCAGGACACCGAAACGCTGCTCGACGAGTGGGGCCGCATCGCGTTGATTCCCGCACCGGCCGGCGGCGAGGGTCCGCGAGCCGCGCTGATCGCCGAGCTCGCGCAGGCCGACGCGGTGTCCATCGACCGTGCCGGCAACGTCGTGGCGACCGTGGACGGCGAGGATGCCGACGGCGAGACCTTCACCTTCCTCGCCACCATGGACGATCTCGGCACGGTCGCCGAGCACCGCGCGGCGTCCGACGTGCTGTACCGCGATGGGAACCGCCTCGTCGGGCCAGCGACCGAGACGAGCTCCTCCGACGCCTCCGCCCTGTCCATCCTGCGCTTCCTTCGCCAGAGTGCTCGGCCCTGGCGCCGAGTCGTGATCGCATGGGTACTGGGCGAGGAAACCGGTCTGACCGGTGTCCGCTCCCTGGTCGAGGATCACGGCACCGGGTTGGGTTCGGTCATCGACCTGATGGGCGGCGTGGGGACGGTGAGCTGGAACGCGATCGGCTTCGCCGGGCTGCACGTCGCGTTCAGCACCGAGCCCCGACACAGTCTCTACGGCGGCATCTCCGAGGTCCCGGACGCGATCAGCCGGTTCGTCGCGGCGCTCGACGCGCACCCGCTCCCGACGCACGGGCTCTTGTTCGACGTCGAACCACTCACCGTTCGCCGGGTCAACAACATCCATGCCGGGTCGGTGTTCAACCACTCCCCCGCCACCGGCGTGGTCGGCGTCGACATCCGTAGTACCGACCCGGAAATCCTGGCCTCGACCGAGGCCGAGACGAGGCAGGCCGCCCACGACGCTGCCGATGCGGCCGGGGTGTCCGTCGACATCAGCTACGCCGAGCAACAACCGGCCATCCAGCTGCCCGGCGGGCGCGAGCACCGACTCGTCCGCGCTCTTGCCCAGGCCATCCGCGAGACCGGCCGCGATGTCCTGATGCGCCCCTGGAGTTCGTCCAACGTCAACGTCGCCTACGCCGCCGGCCTCGAGGGCGTCGTGCACGACGGCACCTTCCGTGGAGGTGGGCGCGGCACCGCCGATGAATGGACAGACATCGCCGGGGTGCTCGACGGGGTGCAGGCCGACTGCCGGATGCTGCAGCTGCTCACCGAGCCCGACGAGTGACGACCCAGGCGCGTATCGACCCCGCATCGCGCACGGATCGGGGCCGGCAGGCCCAGCTCGCGGTGGTGGCCGCCTTCGTCATCAACGGTCTGCTGTTCGCGTCCTGGGCCGCACACATCCCGGGAATCAAATCCGATCTCGGCCTGAGTGACGGCACGTTGGGTCTCGCGCTGATCGGCACACCGATCGGGTCCGTGAGCGCGATGGCCCTGTGCAGTTGGCTGCTGCCTCGTGTCGGCAGTCGCCCGGTCGTGATCGTGAGCCTCGTCGGTTACGCGCTGTGCGGCCCGCTCATCGGCATCGTTGGGTCGGTGGCCGGACTGTTCGTGGCTCTCATGTTGTGGGGCGCCTTCCAGGGCACGCTCGACGTTGCGATGAACACGCAGGCGATCGCCGTCGAGCACCACCAGAACAGGCCGCTGATGAACGGGTTCCACGCCTGGTGGAGTGTCGGTGCTTTTCTTGGGGCGGGCATCGGCGCGGGCGCAGTCGCCACCGGTGTGTCGCTGACACCGCAGTTGCTGGTGCTCGCGCCGCCGGCCATCGTGATCGGGGTCCTGCTGACGCTGCGGATGCTGCCCGACGCAGCACCGCGCGATGAGGTGACTCCCGACCCGGTCCCTGTGGGCCGACGCCTGTCCCCCGCGATGCTGCTGCTGGGGGCCATCGCGTTCGCCTCGATGCTCTGCGAAGGTGCCGCCGCCGACTGGTCGTCGGTGTACGTACGTGACTCCCTCGATGGCGGTCGAGAGGCCGCTGGCCTGGCCTTCACCGCCTTCGCGCTTGCCATGGTCGTCGTGCGGATCTTCGGCAACCGGCTGCTGGCCCGGTTCGCGATCCACCGGTTGCTGCCGGCTCTGGCCCTGCTCGCGTCCCTCGCGTTCTCGATCGGCCTCGCGGTCGGCGGCGTGGTCCTCGCCGTGATCGCGTTCTTCGCGCTGGGCCTTGGGCTCGGCGCGGTCGTGCCGTCGGCCTTCAGCGCCGCAGGACGTCTGCCCGGACTGCACCCCGGCGTCGCCGTCGCGGTCGTCTCCTCGCTGGGCTGGGTTGGGTTCGTGTGCGGGCCCCCGTTGATCGGGCAGCTCGCCGCGGCGACCTCGTTGCCGGCCGCCCTTATCGTCGTGCCGGTCTTGATGATCTTCATCGCGCTCACCTCGGCGCGGGTGCGGGTGATGCGGCACGTACCCGAGGAGGCCCTGTGAACGGCATCGAGCACCTGACACATCAATCTCGATCGGTGGTCGGCCCACCTGGCACGAGGTCACCGGTAGCGGTCCGCCGCTCGTGCTGCCGCACGGTGGGATGGCCGGCGACACCATCACCTACCTCGACCAGGTCGTGCGCGACTCCGCTCCGCTCATCGGGTGGAGCGACGGCGCAGTGCTCGCCCTGCTGGTGGCGATGCGCCGTCCGGATCTCGTCTCCCGCCTCGTGCTTATCGGGCAGTACTACAACTTCTCGGGCCGGATCAAGAACGGCATCGTGGAGCTGATCCTGGGCGAGCCACGGGTCCAGGAGCATCTTCGGGTCGAGTATGTGCGGGAGAAACCGGCCGGGAACTTCGACACCCTCTTCGCCCGGATGGCAGCTATATGGACCAACGAACCGGAGATCGATCTGGACGCCATCGCCGGCGTCCAGGCCCCGACTCTCGTGCTGCCGGTCGAATCGCCCGAAGTGGTCAATGCGCTGATCCTGTCCTTTCTCATCAGCGAGGCGTCGTAGTGGGCGACGATCGTGGGAAGGCTGGATCCGTGACTACCGATTCAGCGACGAAGGACATGGGTTCGGACGGTTCGTTCGAACGCAATCAGGACTACATCACCACCCGGGTGACCGCGGACGGGCGCGACGGGTACCCGGTCGAGTCCGGCCGCTACCGACTGGTGGTGGCCCGGGCCTGTCCATGGGCCAACCGCGCGATCATCGTGCGGCGCCTGCTCGGCCTGGAGGACGCCATCTCGATGGGGATCTGCGGTCCGACCCACGACGAACGTAGTTGGACCTTCGACCTCGACCCCGGTGGCGTCGACCCGGTCCTGGGCATCGAACGCATCCAGGACGCCTACCTCAAGCGCTTCCCCGACTATCCGCGCGGCATCACCGTGCCGGCGCTGGTCGACGTCCCGTCCGGCGAGGTGGTTACCAACGACTACGCGCAGATGACCCTGGACCTGTCCACACAGTGGGGTGAGTTCCACCGTGAGGGAGCGCCGGACCTCTACCCCGAACCGCTGCGCGACGAGATCGACGAGGTCGCTCAACTGGTCTTCACCGATGTGAACAACGGCGTCTACGCGTGTGGTTTCGCGACGAAACAGGCGTCCTACGAGCGTGCGTACGCGCGGCTCTTCGCCCGGTTGGACTGGCTCACCGACCGGCTCAGCGACCAGCGCTACCTCGTCGGCGACACCATCACCGAGGCCGACGTCCGGCTGTTCACCACGCTGGCTCGCTTCGACGCCGTCTATCACGGGCACTTCAAGTGCAACCGGACCAAGCTCAGCGAGATGCCGGTCCTGTGGGCTTACGCCCGGGATCTTTTCCAGACGCCAGGCTTCGGCGACACGACGGACTTCGTCCACATCAAGGCCCATTACTACCGGGTGCACACCCAGATCAATCCGACCGGCATCGTCCCGGTCGGCCCGGAGCTGACCGGCTGGCTGACCGACCACGGACGGGACGCGCTCGGGGGTCGGCCCTTCGGTGATGGCACCCCGCCAGGCCCGCCCAGTGCGGCCGAGACCGTCCCGCCCGAGCACGGACCGACGGGCCCGGCGACCGGGCCGTAGCCGCGCTGCCGCGCCCTGTGTTGACACGCTGTCAGGGGTACTTCATAGTCGAGTTGTACCTGCGACAACGCGTATCACACAAGGACGGTCATGACGCCGACGCCCAGACGCCTCACCGCCCCTGACGGTGTTTCTCTCGCGGTGTACGAGGCCGGTGACCGCGGCGCGCCGACCGTCGTTGCCGTGCACGGGTACCCCGACAACCACAGCGTCTGGGATGGCGTCGCAGACATGCTTGCGCCTCGGTTCCACGTGGTCACCTACGACGTGCGCGGGGCAGGTTCCTCCGACAAGCCCAGCCCCGTCAGTGCCTACCGGATGGAGCACCTCACCGCGGACCTGGTCACGGTCCTGGACGCAGTCAGCCCGGAGGAGCCGGTCCATCTGGTCGCGCACGACTGGGGTTCGATCCAGTCCTGGGCCGCGCTGACCGACCCCCGGACGGCAGGACGGATCGCGTCCTTCACCTCGATCTCCGGCCCGTCGCTGGACTACAGCGGAGTTTGGCTGCGCCAGGTCCGTCGGCACCCCCTGGCGTCGCTGAACCAGCTGCGGCACTCCTACTACATCGCCGTCTTCCAGCTTCCCGGACTGCCGGAGCGCGCGATCCGCAGCGGAGTGCTGGACCGGCTGCTCGCCCGCACCCAACGTGGCGCAGGACGTGCTGCCGCAACGATGGGATCGATCGAGCGACCGGAGGCCGACAAGATCAACGGACTGTCGCTCTACCGGGCCAACATGATCGCGCGACTGAGTCGGCCCAACCCGATCCCGACCAAGATCCCGGTGCAGGTGATCGTTCCGGACGCCGACGCCTTCGTGACGACGGACCTCGCGATCGAGGCCGCCAAGGCGTGGGTGGAGAACCTGAGCACCGCGACGGTGCCCGGCGGCCACTGGGTGCTCAGCGAACAGCCCCAGGTCATCGTCGAACTGGTCCTAGGCCACATCGACAGCGTCGATCGGTCGACGACGGCGGGAGCCCGGCGATGAGCGCCGCGCGCACCGACACCGCGAAGGTCGCTCTGCACGCCCGCGAGGTGAGCTTCGACTGGACCGGGCTGCCGCTGCGCTGGATCCCGGGCGAGGCCTTCGCCTCGCACCTGCTGAACGTGCTGCACATCCTGCTGCCCGAGGGCGAGCGCTGGTTCGTGAAGGTCTTCAGTGCAGCGCTCCCCCTCATTCAGGACGACCAACTGCGCGAGGACGTCATCGGCTTCATCGGCCAGGAGGGCATGCACGCCGCCGCCCACCAGGGCGTACAGGATTACTTCATCGAGCAGGGCCTGGACACCAGCGGTTACGTGCAGGATCTGGAGCACCTGTTTCGTCGGCTGCTCGGATCGCGCCACCTCGAGGGCCGAAGGCGCGAGGAATGGCTGATCGAACGACTCGCGATCGTCGCGGCCATCGAGCACGTCACGGCGTTCCTCGGGAATTGGATCCTCAACTCCCCCGGCCTCGATGTGGCCGGCGCGGACGAGCGGATGCTCGACCTGCTGCGCTGGCACGGCTCCGAGGAGGTCGAGCACCGTTCGGTGGCATACGACGTCTACATGCACCTCGACGGCCGCTACGTGCGGCGGGTGCGCACCTACGCCGTCGGCGCGACCGCGCTCGTCTACCTCTGGGGGCAGGGTGTGCGCTACCTGATGGCGAACGACCCGACCCTCGAGGAACCGGCCCGAGCGGGCTGGAGCGACCTGATCCGGTCCGCGCGCAAGGGCTTGACTCCGAGCTACCTCAACATCGTCGGCTGCGCGTGGCGCTACCTGCAGCCGGGTTACCACCCGACCAAGGAGGGGTCGACAAGCCAAGCAGTGGCCTATCTCGCCGCGTCGCCGGCCGCGCGCGCTGCTGACGGGCTGGCGTGACCGACCGCGATCACCGATCGACGTCGAGCACCATCCGAGCACTGGCCGTGATCATTGCGGCGTTCGAGAAGGTCTCCGGATTCAGTGGCTACCTGCGCCCCGAGCCGACGGCGGTAGATCGAAGGATCCGGATGCGGATCGCCGCGATGGACCCCGAGGCCGATGAGGTCGTGAGCCTGCGGCTGGAACCACTCGACCAGGCCTGGCTGCCGTCCTGGCGGCCAGGCGCGCATCTCGACGTCGAACTGCCCGGCGGACTGCTGCGCCAGTACTCCCTGTGCGGCGACCCCGCGGCGCGGGACCACTTCCGCGTCGCGGTGCGTCTGATCGCCGATGGGGGCGGGGGGTCTCGGGCGGTGCACGCACTTCGTCCCGGCGACGAGTTGACCGTCCGCGGCCCCCGCAACGCCTTCCCGTTCATCGACACCGACCGCTACCTGTTCGTCGCCGGCGGGATCGGCGTGACACCGATCCGAGCGATGATCGGCGATGCTGCCCGGCGGGGCGCGGACTGGACCTTTGTCTACACCGGACGCACCCGCACCTCGATGCCCTTTCTGAACGAGTTCGCCGCGTTGGATCCAGACCGGGTGCATGTCTGGCCCGACGACGAGTTCGGGCTGCCCGACGGTGCCCGCATCGTCGCGCTGGCCGCCGAAGGCGCCGCGCTCTACACCTGCGGTCCCCCCGCGATGATCGCCGCGATCCGCGCGCAGCTGCCCGCCGCCAACATCTCCTCCCTGCACTGCGAACGGTTCAGTCCGCCCCCGGTCGTGGGTGGGCGAGCGTTCGATCTGGTGCTGGCCCGAAGTGGCCTCGTCCTGCGCGTCGGCGCAGACCAGTCCGCCCTTTCCGCGATCCAGCAGGTGCTGCCCAACGTCGCGTACTCGTGCCGGCAGGGTTTCTGCGGCACCTGCCCGGTACGGCTGATCGACGGCCGGGTCGAACACCACGACCGCTGCCTGACCGATGAGCAGCGCGCCGATCAGATGGCCATCTGTGTCTCGCGTGCTGATGGCCGGGCGACGCTGGACCTCTGACCGGCGATCTGAGACACATCCCGGGGGTTTTCCTTATTTAGACTATTGAGCACCGTCGACGTAGTCTAAAGTCGGTCCTGCCGAGGCTGAAAGGGGCTGACGTGGACTCGATTCGGGGCGGTCGACGCCGGGAAATCGTGGAATTCTTCCGGGCTAGCAATCGCGCGCTGGGCGTCCAGGATGTCGCCGACGAACTCGGTCTGCACGTCAATACTGTGCGCTTCCACCTCGATGCGCTGGTGCGCCACGGCACCCTGAGTCGCGAAGAGGGTCGCGCCGATGGGCCCGGCCGACCACGCACCCAGTACGTGCTCACCCCCGGCATGGACCGCGGCGGCCCGCGCAACTACAAGCTGTTGTCCGAGATGTTGCTCAGCCGGCTGGCCGTCGAGGACGACGCCGTCGGTGCGGCGGTGCGCTCGGGCGAGGTGTGGGGTCGTTATCTCGTGCCCTCGCCGGCTCCGGGGCAGCGGTTGTCGACCGCGGAAGGACTGGCCCGGCTGAACGACCTGCTGGGCGACGTGGGGTTCGATCCGCAGCCGACCGTCGAATCAGAGACCGGCACGGACATCCGACTTCGTCACTGCCCATTCCTCGAACTCGCCGAAACCCACCGCGAACTCGTGTGCGCGCTGCACCTCGGTCTGATGCGCGGTGCGCTGGAACAACTCGGCACACCGCTGCGCGTGCAGTCGTTGACCCCGTTCGCCGACCCGCACACCTGTCTGGCGCACCTCACCCCCGCGGACGTCGGATCGGAATCACGATGACCGCTGACCTGTGCGATCGCGACGATGTGACCACCCTCGTGCGCGAGTTCTACCGCAGAGCGTTCGCCGATGAGCTGCTCGGGCCGGTGTTCGTCGACATCGCCCACATGGACCTCGAGGCCCACATGCCGATCATGTGTGACTTTTGGGAGACGGTGCTGTTCCGCGCCGGCCTCTACCGGCGCAACGCCTTCACCGTCCATCGGGACCTGCACCGCCTCGAGCCGCTGACGGCGCTACATTTCGACCGCTGGCTGGCCCTGTGGTCTGCGACCGTGGACGACCTCTTCGCAGGGCCGGTGGCAGAACACGCCAAGGTCCAGGCCAGGCGGATCGCCGGATCGATCCACCGTCGACTGCATAGCACGTCCGACCGCCAGCCGCTGTCGATCGGTACCAGCGGCTCCGTCACGACTGAAGGGCCCATACGTTGAGCACCTCGGGACATGCCACGCGGGTTGCCCCATCGCCCGACAGCCCTCCGGCCACCCCAGTCTCGCGTCAGGCCTGGCTGATGCTGGCGTTGGCGACCCTGGGGTTTGCGCTGAACTTCTGGGCCTGGGCATTGTTGTCGCCGCTGGCGGTCCGGTTGACGAAAGCGCTGACCCTGTCGGCCTTCGACCAGGCGCTGATCGTCGCCGTCCCTGTCGTCGTCGGGTCGCTGGGTCGCATTCCGGTCGGAGCGCTGACCGACCGGTACGGCGGGCGCGCCATGTTCCCGATCGTGTCGTTCGTGACGATCATCCCGGTGCTGTTCCTCGGCACCGTCGGCCACTCGAGCCTCGGTGCTGTCCTGATCGGCGGCTTCTTCCTCGGTGTCGCCGGGTCCTCCTTCGCGGTAGGCGTGCCCTTCGTCAGTGCCTGGTTCCCGCCGGCGCGCCGCGGGCTGGCGGTCGGGGTCTTCGGCGCCGGCATGGGCGGCACGGCGATCAGTGCCCTCACCACGGTCAAGCTCGTGCAGGCGCACAGCTTCGCGACCCCGTTCGTGATCACCGCGATCGTGCTGGCGGTGTACGGCGTCCTGGCCGCGGTGCTGCTGCGTGACGCGCCCGGTCAGAGCGCGCCCACCGAGCCGCTGATGCGTCGCCTGGCGACCACCGTGCGGCTGCCCATCACCTGGCGGGCATCGGTGCTCTACGCCGTCGGTTTCGGCGGGTACGTGGCCTTCAGCGTGTACCTGCCGACCTACCTGAAGAACGCCTACTCGCTGGCCCAGTCCGACGCGGCCAACAAGATGGCCGGGTTCGTGCTGCTTGCAGTGGTGCTGCGCCCGATCGGTGGCTGGCTGTCCGACCGGTTCGAAGCGCCCCGCGTGCTCATGGGTGCCTTTGCTGTCGTTGCGGTGGGCGCCTTCGTACAGGCCACCGAGCCGTCGTTGAGCCCCGTCGGCACCATCGCCTTCCTCAGCATGGCCGCAGCATTGGGCGCGTCGTCCGGCGCGGTGTTCGCCCTGGTCGCCCGGCGGGCGCCGGCGAGCCAGGTGGGCGGGGTGACCGGGGTCGTCGGCGCCGCCGGCGGGCTCGGCGGCTTCATCCCGCCGTTGTTGATGGGCTCGATCTACGGCGGGCGCGGCAGCTACGCCCTCGGGTTGATCGCTCTCGGCGTCGTCGCACTATTTGTGCTGATCCTGGCCGGGCTCATGGCCCGAGCGTCGCAGGGACGCACGTGGGTGAGCGCGAGTGTGTGAGTACTGCGGTTGCCAGGACGTTCCGGCAATCGCTGCGCTGATCGCTGAGCACGACGAGTTGCGCGCGGTGGCGCGCGACGCGGTCGCGGCGGCCGGCACCGGGGACCGCGCAGCGACGGCCCCGCTGGCCCGGCGCCTGCTCACGCTGCTGCGTCCACACACCGAGATCGAGGAACAGGCTCTGTTCCCGGTGATGGCCGGGGAGTTCGCCGACCATGTCGAGTCCCTGACCGAGGACCACCGTCGCATCGAAGACCTGCTTCTGCGCGTGGCCGACGTCGAAGACGAGTGTCCGGAATGGAAGCACGATCTGAACACCGCGTTGGGTGACTTGTTCACCCACATCCTGCGTGAGCAGGATGGGTTGTTCCCGGCCACACTGTCCGTTCTGAGCCCCGATGACTGGGATCACCTGGATCAGGTGCGGGCCCAGGTGATGGCGGGATCACTCCCGACGTCCTGATGGTTCGTTGAATCAACCTCGCCCCCCGAATGAGGAGCTCAGCTGATGAAGGATTCCGCCACCCCGGCCCAGGGCCGTCCCGCACCAGGACTGGACGACCCACTGACGCAGGCCCTGCTGCGGGCGGGTCGCCACCTGCGTCCCGGGGAGGCCTCGGCCGATATGCGCACGCTGCACCGGATCGGTGGGCGCGACGCGGATTCCTTCTACCGGGACCGGTGGTCCTACGACAAGGTCGTCCGCTCGACACACGGGGTCAACTGCACCGGGTCCTGCTCCTGGAAGGTCTACGTCAAGGACGACATCATCACCTGGGAGGCGCAGCAGACCGACTACCCGTCGGTCGGCCCGGACCGCCCCGAGTACGAGCCACGCGGATGCCCCCGCGGTGCGGCGTTCTCCTGGTACACCTACTCCCCCACCCGGGTGCGTTATCCCTACGTCCGCGGCGTGCTGCTGGAGATGTTCCGCGAGGCCAAGGCCCGCAACGACGGTGATCCGGTGGCCGCGTGGGCCGAGATCGTCGGCACACCGGAACTGCGCCAACGCTACGTGTCGGCGCGCGGCAAGGGCGGCTTCGTTCGCGCGCACTGGGACGAGGCGACCGAGATCGCCGCGGCCGCCCAGGTGCACACCATCAAGACCCGTGGTCCGGACCGGGTGGCCGGGTTCTCGCCCATCCCGGCGATGAGCATGGTCAGCCACGGCGTGGGCGCCCGCTACCACTCCTTGCTCGGTGCGCCGATGTTGTCCTTCTACGACTGGTACGCCGACCTGCCGGTTGCATCCCCTCAGGTCTTCGGTGACCAGACCGACGTCCCGGAGTCCGGGGACTGGTGGGACGCCGCGTACCTGATCATGTGGGGCTCCAACATCCCGGTGACCCGAACCCCGGACGCGCACTGGATGACCGAGGCCCGCTACCGCGGCCAAAAAGTCATCGCTGTCTCCCCGGACTACGCCGACAACGTCAAGTTCGCCGACGAGTGGCTCGCGGCGCAGCCCGGCACCGACGGGGCGCTGGCGATGGCCATGGGCCACGTCGTGCTCAAGGAGTTCTTCGTCGACC
>JBDTFN010000161.1:0-5001 GCA_039937915.1 Jatrophihabitans sp.
GATATCGTCCGCGCCGGCCGGTTACCGGTTCCCGCACGAGGTCATCACTGTCGCGGTGCGCTACGGCCTGTCCTACCGCGATGTCGAGGAGTTGCTGGCCGAACGCGGAATCGAGGTCGATCACGTCACGATCTACCGGTGCGTGCAGGCCAGGCGATCGATGTGCTCGTCTCGACCCGCCGCCGCTGCGGCTGCACGGAAATTCTTCGTCCGGGCACTGAAGCAGCTTTGGCCTCTGCACGCACGGTCGCGGCCGGGCACGCGTTCGTGTAGAACCTGCGCCGCGGCCACTACGCGACCACCGCCGACTTACCAACACATGATCGGGTCCGCGTCGCGTCCATTGAACTCGCATCCTGCCTCTGACTCCAGCCGAACAACGCCAACTCCAGGAGCGGTTCGGCTCCGGGGCGAAGCCGTTCGACGCGGTCGTGGAGCACCTGCTGGTGCCGACGCCCCGTGGGCGATGCAGTGAGTCGGCGAGGTTGTCGCCTGATCGGCGCAATGGATTTCGAGGGCTTCAAACGCCACCGTCCGTTCGACGCGGTCGGTGCTACCGCGCGCTCAGGTGAGAATTGTTCTACTCGACAGTCCGGGGACGCCGCGGAGCACCGTGTCGTCTGAGATGAGATCGACATCGAGGCGGACTGCGGTCGCCGCGACCCATCGGTCCGCCTCATGGATCTTGTGGTCGAGTCCGAGTCCGAGCCCGAGTCGTTCACAGACATCGCGCAACTCGGCACAGCCGCGCATCAATTGGTCATCGGGTTGAACGACGACCAACTGGGCGAGATCGCGCTCAAGGGCCCTACGTCGTAGTTCGCCTACGTGACGGCGCGGGTCGCGGATGGAACAACCAGTGCCCGAGTGTCAACCGAACACCACGGCCACAGCGCGCACGTCACAACCTCCTCCGGACCGATCCGCTCCGATTGCGTCGGAGATGCTTTCATCGGATTAGGCGGCGGCGACGACCTTCGGCGGCGGCGGCGGTGCGGGAGTCGACGGTGAGCTTTGCGAACACCTGGACGAGATGCGATTTCACGGTGGCCTCGGTGATGAACAGGGTTTTGGCGATCGCGGCGTTCGCTGCGCCGTCGGCGACCATTTGCAGGATCTGGGTCTCCCGCGTGGTCAGGGCGCGGTCCGGGGCTCGTACCCGGGACACCAGCCGTGTCGCGACGGAGGGGGCGAGCACGGTCTCGCCGGTGGCTGCGGTGTGGATCGCGGCGAGCAGTTCGCTGGGTTCGGCGTCCTTGAGAAGGTATCCGGTGGCGCCGGCCTGGATCGCTCGCAGGATGTCGGCCTCGCTCTCGTAGGCGGTGAGGATCAGTACCCGCGGTGGGTTCGGAGATTGGCTGAGTCGACGGGTGGTCTCCGCGCCGTCGATGCCGGCGCCGAGGTTGAGGTCCATCAGCACGACGTCCGGTGCGGTGGTGAGGATGGTTGCGAGGGCTGCTTCGCCGGAGGAGGCTTCGCCGACCACCTGGACGGACGCGTCGTGTTCCAGGGTTGCGCGCAGGCCGGAGCGGACGATGGGGTGGTCGTCGACGAGCAGGACGCGGATCGGGTCAGGCATCGATGGCCGCTGTGGGAATGGTGGCGCTGATGGCCGTGCCCGCGCCGGGGGTTGATTCGACGGTGAGCGCTCCGCCGACCTCGGCGAGTCGGGTGCGGATGGCGGTCAGGCCGATGCCTGTCCCACTGGTGCTCTCCCGTGGCCAGGCGGTGGGGTCGAACCCGCGGCCGTCGTCGGCGACGTCGAGGCTGACCTGGTCGGCCTGGTAGGTGAGGGTGAGCTGGGCGTGTTCGGCGAGCGAGTGTGCGATCACGTTGCCCAGTGCACCCTGGGCGGTGCGCAGCAGCGCGACCGCAGTACTGGTCGGCAGTTCATAGGGTTCGCCGTCGAGTTCGAAACCGATCTGGATACCGACCGGCGCGGCGTCGTTGGCCAACTGTTGCAGGGCGCTGGCCAGGGACTGTCCGGCGAGCCCTGCCGGCGCGAGCGCGCGGACCACACGGCGGGTGTCCTCCAGAGCGGCCTTCGCGGCATGCTCAGCCGCGCCCAATTGCCGTTGCGCATCATCGGACAGGGCACCTGCGGATGCTCTCACCGAGCGCAGGAGCAGCACGATGCTGGCCACGCCCTGTGCGACGGTGTCATGGATATCGTGGGCCAGCCGCTCCCGTTCGGCGAGGGTGCCGGCGTAGCGCTCGGCCGCGGCGAGCCGTTGCTGAGCCATCGTCAGCTCGGCCATCAGCTGCTCCCGTCGCCGGGCCTCTTCCCGAAGGTCGCGGTAGACCGCGGTGATCACGATGGCGACCGCGGCGCCAGTCAGGGGACCGATCACGATGCCGACGCTGAGCTCGTGCCGGTGCACAGCGAACGCGACGACCGCGCCGATGGCGAGCAGCAGCACGACCGGGATCGACCACCGCAATGCGATCGCCTGCAGGTAGAGGAGAAAGATCGCGAACACCAGCCACACGAAGTTCGGCGAGATCACCACCAACGCCACCCAGCCAGCACTCACACCGGCCAGCCACAGCACAAGATTTCGGTGCCGCACGGCTGGGCCCATGGACCGACCAGCGGTCACTATCCCTGCGCCGTACCAGCCCAGCACAACAGCCCCAACGACGCCGGCGGCCCACGCCCGGGTGTCATCCGCGATCGACTGACCCACCCCCAGCGCCAGCAGACCGACGAACAACACGTGCTCGGCCTGCCGCAGCAGCCCGAAGGCCATCGGCCGTCGCCCCGCAGTGGGTGCGGACCGGCGGGGGTCCGCGATCAGGTACGCAGCATCGATCGAATCGCTCATTGTCCGAATGACGCTAGCCGTATCCCGACAGTGCCGCCTGCACCTTTCGATGGAGATCGGTGCCCCACCTGCGACACCGCCGACCCCATCCACAGCGCCATGCGCCAGGCCGCCCCAGCCACGAGCATTGAGGACATGATGTTCATCGCGCTACGGGACCTTCGCTTCGCCAAGGGCCGCTTCGGCCTGGTCGGCAGTGTCATCGCCCTGATGACCTTCATGGTGGTGATGCTCACCGGCCTGACCGCCGGGCTCGGCGCAGCCAGCGTTTCCGCGATCAACGCGCTGCCCGTGGACAGAATCGCCTTCGCGCAACCGGCCGACGGACAAGACGTCTCCTTCACCACCAGCACCCTTCCTCCTGACACCGGGCAGCGGCTGGCCACCAAGCCCGGCGTGACCGCCGCCCACCCGATCGGGATCGCGACCGGCCAACTCCGCGCCGGCGCGAACACCGAGGCAGTGAGCATGTTCGGGACCGACCCAGACCTGTACCCGACGCGCGAATCCGGCCAGCCACCCGGCCCGGCACAGGTCGCCATCGGCACCACCCTGGCCGATGACGCCCACCTCAAGCCCGGCGACCAGATCGAACTGACCGGTCAACGTCTCACCGTCGCCGCGATCGTGGACGACACCTCGTTCAACCACCTGCCGGTCGTCTACACCAGCATCGACACCTGGCAGCGCATCACCCGCAGCGACACCATCACCGCCGTCGGGTTACGACTGAACGGGGCCTCCGCCGCGTCGCTGGCCGCCGCAACCGACCTACACGTCCTCGACAAGGACGCAGCCTTCGCCGCGGTCGGCGCCTACTCCTCCGAACAGGGATCGCTGAACCTGATGCGCGGCCTGCTCATCGCAGTATCGGTGCTGATCGTCGGAAGTTTCTTCACCGTCTGGACCATGCAACGCGCCGGCGACCTCGCCGTCGTCCGAGCGATCGGCGGCAGCCGCGGTTACCTCCTGCGCGACGCCCTCGGCCAAGCCACCCTGGTCCTGCTCGCCGGTGCCGCGGCCGGCGGCGCCGTCGCGTCCGCCGCCGGAATTTTTGCGGCCGCTGTGGTGCCCTTCCAGCTCACCGCGGGCAACGTGCTCGTACCGGTCGCAGCCATGATCGGCGTCGGCCTCCTTGGTGCAGTCGCCTCCGTCCGCAGAGTCACCACCGTCGACCCACTCACCGCATTAGGAGCAGCCCGATGAGCCTCATCCTGGACACGATTCGACTCACCTACCCCGACGCCGACCACCGCGTCGTAGCCCTCGACGACGTGTCGCTACGCGTCGGCCGCGGTGAATTCCTGGCGATCACCGGCCCATCGGGGTCCGGGAAATCCAGCCTGCTCGCCGTCGCAGGCGCGCTCGTCACCCCAGAATCCGGCCGGGTCGAGATCGCCGGCACCTTGATCAATGCGCTCTCCGCGAAGGCCCGTGACCGTCTGCGTCTGGACTCCATCGGATTCGTCTTCCAGCAGACCAACCTGCTCGCCTCGCTCACCGCGCTCGAACAGCTACTTCTCGTCGCGAACCTGCGCGGTAGCGACCGGGTTGCCGCGCACCGCCGCGCAATGGACCTACTCGACCGGGTCGGACTGGCCGACAGGGCGCAGCGGCGTCCAGCCCAACTCTCCGGCGGCGAACGGCAACGGGTCAGCGTGGCTCGAGCGCTCATGGGCGAGCCCGCGCTACTGCTGGTCGACGAACCCACGTCCGCCCTGGACCACGAGCGAGGAGCCGCCATCGTGGACCTGCTTCGCGAGGTGACCCGCGAACAGTCGTTGGCGACCGTCATGGTCACCCACGACCTACAACACCTGCACCTCGTAGACCGCAGCGCCGCCATGAACGACGGCCGCCTCACCGAACCGAGCAGCGCACAGCAACGCCAGCTCGTCGCAACCCGCTGACGGCCGGACAACCAGATATACAACTCACAAATTACCTGGCGACGTGAAGAAGCTCTACTACGCCGCACCGAGGTATCTGGTGCTCGGCCTCCTCTCGGGCCTCTACTACCGCGAACTCACCAAGGCGCACCGGACTTCACCGGCTTCACCCAACTGTCCGTGGTGCACACCCACCTCCTGGCGCTCGGCATGCTGTTTCTGTTCATCGTCATGGCGCTCGGAAAACTATTCACGCTTTCGGCCAGCACGCTGTTCGCCCCGTTCTT
>JBDTFN010000162.1:0-18307 GCA_039937915.1 Jatrophihabitans sp.
CGTCGGCGGCTGGGTGATCTTGCCCGTCGGGTCGGAGAAGCCCTCAGGGATCGCCCACACACAGTTGACGTAGGTCTTCGGCTGCGCTGCATCGACCGCGCCATCCCGGGTGACGTCACCGAAGGCGTTGATCGTGCCGGAGATGATGTTGGCAGGATAGAGATTGACCTGTGGAGCGACCGTCACCGCGTTCAGGGCCACCCGAACGGCGATCGTCGCGGGGAGATAGCCGGTGGAACCGATCGTGAGGTGGTACAGCCCGGGGGCCAAGCCGTCCTGCGCCGACAGGGTGTATGGCGTGGGACCGCTCGTCGCCGGGCTCGTCGTCGACGTGGCCAGGTAGTCGGTACCGCCGGGCAGGCGGGTGGGTACCGGCGCGTTGTCGCTGTCGGTCAGGGTGAAGAAGATGCTGCAGTCCACTGTCGGTGCTCCGCCCGCGCCGGCAGGAGGCGCGGGGACGGTCGTCGTCGGGCAGGCAAGCGTCCCGCCCGAGGTCGTGGCGCTACCCAGGTAGCCGGTGATCGTCGAGGTGTTGGTCACCGACTGCGGCGCCAGCACGAAAGCCACCGCGGGCGTGATCTTGCCGACGACCGCCTGCACCGAGCGGTAGGAGGTGATCAGGCCCGCGTACTGAGCGCTGAGCACGTAATTGCCAGGGGCGACACCGTTGAAGCGGAACGCGCCATCGGAGCCGCTGGTGATCTTGTAGGTGTTGGTCGCGTTGGTCAGGATGAGCCCGGCACCGTTGACCGGACCCTGCAAATACGTACCGTTCCTGGTCAACGGGTCCCCAGTGACGTCGTCGAACAGGGCGCCGCTGACGTCACCTGTCACCACCGCCGCCGATGAGTTCAGCGTGGTGTTCAACACCGCCGAGGGATGCCCCCTGGTGATGGTCACCTGCCGGGTCTGGGTCAGATACCCGTCAGCCTGCACCGTCACGGTGTAGGACCCCGGCGCCAGATCGGGCAACGCGAAATGGCCGACCAGCGAACCCGTGGTGACCGTTGACGCCGTGCGACTGATCGAGCCGTCGGTGACGGTGATCGCCACGTTACCCAGCCCGCTCATCGCTCCGGTGTTGTCCGGACCCTGAACCGTTCCGGAGAGGGTGGCGACGCCGGCAGTGAGCGTGAGGTCCGCCTGCGACGATCCACCGGCGCCGAGGTTGATGAGCGCCGACTCGGTGCTCATTCCGTTCTTCGCGGCCGTCACCAGGTAGCTCGCCGGGGTGGACAGGCCATCGATCGTCCAGTCGCCGACGGCGCCCTTGGAGTTGCTGCTCGTCGTGATCGTGTTGGTTCCGTCGGTGATCGTGACCTGCGCCGCGCCGATCGCGCCGCCCGGGCCCAGCACGCTTCCATGCAGGGAGCCTTGACCGGGCACCAGTTCGACCTTCAGCGGTTGTGTCGCCACTGCGGTGGAGGAGTCGAGGACGTATCGCTCGGTCTGGTAGCCCGGTTTGCTGAAGGTGAGTTCGTAGTATCCAGGCGCCGGGACGCGCGGAAACGACCAGGCACCGTCCACCCCGGTCGACGTCGAACGGTTCTGCGACACGGTTCGCGGCGGCGTGAGCAGCACCGCCGACCCGGGGATCTTGCCTATCGCGAGGCTGCGGAACGAATCAGCTGAGAAACCGACGGTCTTCACCCCGGCGCTCCCCTCGTCCACGAGCGAGGTCTTGGCCAGCGCGACCGTCACGCCCCCCGGCGAGGCTCCGGAGACGGTGCCGTTGAACTGGACCGAGGATGCCGAGGCAGCGCTGCTCCCCGGTGCTGGGGCACCCGTACCGGACTTGTTCGACCCCGGGCCGCTCCCTGACTTGCCGGCGTTCTTCGCGCCCGACTTGGTGGCCCCGGGGGACGCCGGTGCCGTGCTCGACGGCCGCGCCGCGACGTTGGTGCCGCTCTTGACGTGATTGGCGAGCTTGGGGATGAAGATGATCGCCAACGCGAGCCAGACGGCGACAACGGCCACCATCGCCAGCATCTTGGTACCTGCGGGTCCCAACGCGGCGCGAACGGTGAGTGATCCCTCGACGTGCCGTGGCGACCCGGCGCTGTGCGCGGTGATCAAGTAGGTGTGACGTGCCCGCTGGCCGAACAGTCTCGGGCGCACGACGCGGACCTCACCGCGCAGCGCCACGGTCTCGCCAGGGTCGACCACAACCTCGTTGTGGCTCAGCCGTACCCGGGTGCTGGCCGGCGCCTGCACCTCGAGGCCGATCACGGTCGGCGTGGGTCCGCTGTTGTGCAGGCGCAGACGCACCTTGCGGCTGAATACCGCGTTGGCCGCCGCCGGATCGAGTTCGATCGCGATCTGGCTCGGTTCGTCGACGGCCAGCACGATGTCGGCCACCGAGGTCGCCACTGCGGCGCCGGAGGCCGGCTCGATCGATTGCACAGCGACGGCGAAGGGGTAGCGAGCCGGCACCGTGCCCGACGCCGGGATGATGGTCAGCTCAACGGCCAGGCTCTCGCCCGGCATCATCGGACGAGTGCGGCTGGGCGCCGGCAGCCAGGCGGTATCCAGGCCGAGCACGGTCAGGATCATGGAACGAGGCTCTGCGCCGCGATTGGTGAGCATCACGACCAGCGTGGCGGCGTCCCCCGCGCCGGTGCGCAGTTCCGGGTCGACCAGTACCGCCGGAGCGGGCTCGCCCGACTCCGGGACGAAACGTGGTCCGGTCATTGAGGAACCTCGATGCTCACATTTTGCAGCCGTTGACTGGGCTGCACAGTCACCCGCTTGGTGGCGGCGACGTTGGCCGGGTCCGGGGTCGGCCCGGTGGCGATGACGTATTTGTCGGCGGCGACATCGTCGAAGGTGAACGCGCCGCTGCTGTCGGTGACCGTGGTCTGGACGGCCGTGTTCGGGTATTGCGCGGACGGGTAGAGGAACACCGTCCACCCGACCTTCGCGGTCTGTCCCTGCTGAACGGTCCCGGAGATGGATGCGGGCCGCGACAGTCGTACGTCGTGGCGCGAGGTATCGCCGGCGTTGAGGCTGATCACCTGCGAGCTCGGGCTGGTACCGGTACCCGTGGACACCGTCAGGGTGTAAGTGCCCGGCGGCAACTGCTCGATGCGGTACGCCCCGCAGCTGTTCGACGGCACGCTGGCCGACACCACGGAGTACGACGACGCTCCCGTGCTGAGAGTGACGGTTGCCTCACCCAGATGGTCGTCCCCGTCACACACGGTGGACCCACCCACCTGCGAGATCTCCCCGAGCACGACGGCGGTCGCGGACTGCATGCTCACGGTGATGATGGACGACGAGCCGCTGCTGCCCTGCGAGCCGGGCGTGACCTGACCCGATCCGTCCAGCGACACCGACACGGTCTGAGAGGCAAGATCCCGACGCGCAAAGGTGATCGTGTACGTGCCCGGAGCGGGCAGACCGTCGACCTCCCACCCGCCGATGTTGCTGCTCTGGCTCTCGGTGACCGTCTGCACGGTGAGCAGCCCGTCGGTGACGGTCACCGAAACCCCGCCCGCCTTCGTGTTCGCCGGAAGTTGGGTGACGACGCCGGTCAACTTGCCCGATGAGGTTCCCAACGTGACCGAGACGCCGGTCAACTTCTGCCCGGCGGCCAGCGTCAGCGTCAGCGTCTGGGTGGCGTAACCGCCGTTGCTGGTAGTGACGGTGAAGGTGGCGGGGGTCGGCAGTCCGCGAAGAGTGAAGGCGCCGGCACCGCGGCCGGACAGCGACACCGTGTTGGTCGTGTTCTGACCGGAAGTCGCGGTGATGGTTGCTCCGGCGAGCGGGCCGTTCGCTGATCTGACCGTGCCCGAGATGAGCCCGTCGCCCTTGACGAGAGTGAGTTGCACGCCGGTGCGGTTCTCACCCGCCCCGATGTCGATGGACTGCGTCGAGGTCGCGTACCCCTTCTTGGTGACCACGAGTTGGTAGACGCTCGGCGACGGAACATTAACGAGGGCGAACGTCCCGTCCGAACCCACCGGAATGGTCTGCACAATCGCGCCGCCGTTACCCGGCGCTCCGGCGGAGCCGGGCGTATTCGCCGGCAGCGTGCCCACCGCACCCGAAGCAGAACGGCCGCGAGCCGACCCCGCCCCACCGGGCAGCGTCTCGAGGTACAGCGTCGAGGCCGAGACATCGCCGCCGACGACGGTCCCGCTGATGGTCGCCGGGACGCCGCCGAGATTGACGTTCAGGCCGGCTTGCTGCTGCGCCGGCGCCAAGGTGACGGTGGTGGCGTCGGCGTCCGTAGCGGCGCCCGGGTACCAGATCTGGATGAAACCCGCGCCGCGGAAACTGAGCTTGTACTTGCCACCGGCGAGGTTGCCGACCGTGTAAGTCCCCTTGTCATCGGTTGCCGTCGTCGCGACCGGCACGGACGTGTCGGCGGCGGAGAAGACGCTCACCGCGACGCCCGCCACCGGTTTGCTCGACGTCAGCAGGCGCACCGTGCCCGCCACCCCCGATGTGCCGGTGGTCGCCGCCGCATCGCGGGCGGCCGCAACCTGGAGCGCCAGGTCGCGATCTGCGGTGCTCTGGCCCACGAGTCGGCTGAGCGCGAAGACGATGACGATCGCGAAGACGGTCACCGCAGCGAGCAGCCCGAGCAGTGAGAGTGGACCGCGCGACAACACCGCTCGCTGGATGAACGTGGCATTCGCCACGGCTTCCCGCTCACCCCTCGCAGGCTGTGGGTGCGCAGGGGCGTCGGAGAAGAAGCTCTCGGGAAGGTCGTCGAGGTAGACACCGAGCATGCGCACGGCCGGAGAGCCGGTGAAGTGCCGCCGCGCCCTGGCGCGCATGTCGACGACGGCGTGCGCACCCGGTGCCAGAACTACCCGCTCGGGATCGAAGAGGAATTGCACCTGCCCCTCGGCGTCATCGCCGGCCAGTTCTGCGGCGATCACGGTGTTGCCGGTGTTCTCGACGATCAGATTGAAGCTCGCGCGTTTGCCGGCAGTGACCGCGAGTGGGTCGGCGCGCACCTGCACCGACTTGGTGGCCGGGACGACGAGCGTGACCTCGGTGATGCTGCTGGCCTCCGGCGGGGTCAGCTCACGGACCTGGACGGCGATGCGTCGGTCGCCGGCCGGGATGCCGCGCGGAGCGGTCACGTTGGCGATCACCGTGCGGGTCTCGTCCGGGAACAGCGAGATCTGATCGGCGTCGAAGTTGACCCAGCCAGGGTCGGCGCCGAGCAGTCGAACCGAGTACCCGCCGATCACCGTGGAGGTGTTGGTGATCGTGATCGCGATCGGCTGGGCCTGGCCCGGCGTGACGGCAGTCTGCTGCGGAGTGACGAGGACGCGCATGTCAGCCGCCGACCCTCAGGTCGAGCGAGGCCTGCTTGCCCGCAACTACCGTGATCAACCCGCTCTGCTGGCTCAGTCCAGGGGCGGTAGCGGTCACGCTGTAGGAGCCGGGCTGCAGACCGCTGATCAGGTAGCCGCCGTCCGGAACGGATCCGCCGGCTGCGGTGGAGGTACCTGTCCACACCTTCGTACCGTCGGTCGCAGTGACCGTGGCGCCGATGTAGGGCGATCCTCCCGGTCCCTGGGTGACTATGCCGGTGATTGCACCGAGTTGATGGGTGAGGTGAACGTCGATGGTTGGCGGGGCAGCGTTACTGGTGAGCCGAACGGGCACGCTGGCGGGCGCATATCCGTCGAGGGTGAACGTGAGCGTGTAGGCCCCGGGCGCCGTGAGACCGTTGACCGCGAAGTTGCCCTCGCCGGGAGCGGCAGTCAGTGTGGTCGTGGTCGGTGGTGTGGCCGACTTTGTGCCGCCGACGGTCACGGTAGCGCCGCCGAGACCGTTGCCGTTCTCGTCGGTGAGGGTGCCGGTCACGCTGCCGGTGCCCCCCGCGATGTCGACGTTGAGCCCGGTGTGGCTCTGGCCCGCGCGCAGGTCGACGATCTCGGTGTGTGAGCCGTGGCCGGGGGCCGAGAAGGAGATCACATACGTCGCGGGGGTGGGGAGATTGCCCAGCGTGAAAGCGCCGACCTGGCCAGTAGTCGGGGTCGTCACGCTCAGCGGTTCGCCGGCCAGAGTGGTGCGGATCGTCGCGCCGCCCAAGGGCACGCCGTTGTCGCTGACGACGCCGCTGATCGTTCCGGTGCTGGCGCCCAGGGTCAGCGTCGGCTCCAGTCGTTTGTCGCCACCGCCGAGGCTGTCCACGAGCGTGCTCGCCTGATAGCCCGGCGTCGTGAACGTCAACTCATAACTCCCCGGCGCCGCAAGCCCGGACAGGGAGTACTTACCGTTGTTCGTCACGGTCGTGGTCGACTTGGGTGCCACGCCGGAGGTGCTCAGCAACGGCCGGGCGACGACGGTGGTCGTCACCGGCACGGTGGTGTCGCCCGGGTCGATGGTTCCCGAGATGCTCGCCGGCAGGCCGGTGATCGTCGCGTTGACCCCGGTGGTGCTGCCCTGGGCCACGGCGTTGACCGACTGGGCGCCCGTCTGCGTCGGCGCGGCGGGGTACCAGACGGTCCGATACCCAGCGGAGCTGAACTTCAAGAAGTACGAGGTGGGGAACAAGCCCGCGAGGGTGTATGTGCCGTCGGCCTGGGTGGCGGCGGAACTCACTGGCTGCAGCCCGTCACGACCCTTTCGCCAGGCCTGTACCAGAATCCGGCCGACCGGTTGCCGGTCACTGGTGGCGACCACCGCGCCGGTGACCTCGCCACCCACGCCGGGCGGCAGTTGGCCGCTCTTGGGCAGTGCCCCCGCCGGCGCCGCGCCGGATCCGGCAGCACCAGCACCAGCACCAGCAGCACCAGCACCAGCACCGGACTTGCCTTGGCCTGCCCCGGAGCCATCAGCCGCAGCCGCCGCGAAGAACGAGGCGGGCGCGGACTTGGTCATCGGGTCACCAGAGAAGACCTTGGTCAGGCCGAGCAGGAAGACGCCCGCCCACAGCCCGATGATGCTGGCGAGGATGAGGGCCGTCAGCAAGCCGCGGCTGATCAGCGGCCGCTGACGCAGTCGGATCGTGGTTTCCCGATTGCCCGGCACCTCTTCGGGGACACCCGTTCCCAGCAGGTTGCTCCCGGCTCGCGCGGCGTCGGCCTGAACCGTCACCGTGCGCTCGATCTCGGCGCCGGTGAACATGCGCGGCCCGCGCACATACAGCAGTACCGGCGCCACGGCACCGGCCTCGATGCGCAGCGTAGGCGGGGTGAACACGGTCGTCGTCGAGCGCTCCGCGTCCACGGCCCGCAGCCCGACGTCGAGGGCAACGTTGCCCGCGTTGGTCAGTTCTAGAACAAAACGCGCCGAGCGACGCGCGCGGATCACCCGCGGGGTGGCGGCAAGTCGCAGCGTGGGCCGCGCGGCAACGTCCATCTCGAAATCGAGGAACTGCGAGGGCAGTTGAGCCCCGTGGGAGACCACCTCGACGGTCAGCGGATGCCGGCCGGCCGGGTGTGTCGATGGAACCGCGAGCGAGACGACCAACTGGCCGCTGGCATCGGGGAAGAGCGGGAGGAGCGCCGGTCGGGTGGTGACGAATTCATCGGCAAGTCCGATGACGTGCGCGGTGATCCCGTCGATGACCGCGCCGGAATTAACCACGTCGACGACGATCGCGGTCGTCGAACCGGGGTCTACATCAAGTTGGCGGGACTCACTGACTGCGCGCATGGGAACCTACGCAGTTCCTGACAAAACCTACGATAAGACGACGCTCGGAAGCGCTGATGCCTCTAGGCCCCGATCGGCAGCCTGACATGCCGCGCATCCGCACTCCCTGACGCCCGTGCAGCGTGACGTCAAATAGCTGTAAAGAAATAGACGCGCTCATTGTGGTCGGATGGTGATCGTTTGTCCATAGCTGCGCAGACCTTCGGTGCGTACTGGTGACCGGAGGGGTTCAGCGCGCCAAACGGGCCGAGTTCGGCGGCACGAGTGCCTCGATTCGGGTGACCGCCGGAGCCGAGTCGGTCCAACCGAAGGTGTCGGCGGCAAGGTTGGCCTGCAGGGTGAACGAGGGCTTGAGCTGACCCCCGACGCCGCTCCAAATGTCTCGCTGGCGAGTGCGTTCGTCGTCAGCGAAGGTCATGTGTACCGGCGAGGTGAGTTCACCGGTGATGTGCTTCGGCGGCAGTTCGGACAATGCGGCGCAGCAACTGATGACGTCGCCAAGCAGTTGATGTTCATCCCGGGCGTTTCCCGCCCACGCACTGACCAGATAACTCAGCCGCACCATGGGTTGCTGAGGTCGTTGCTGGGCCCGACCGTCGGCGCCGATCCGGTGGTTCATCGAGCGCGACGGCAGACCGCTTCGCGCGACGTCGTAGAGGAACAGATTGATCGTGATGCGCGCCAGCTGGGCCGCCCAGGTGCCGGTGGGTGCATCGAAACTGACATCGCCAATGTCCTCGGGCAACGGCACCTCGGCTCGGAACAGATGCTCCAGTCCCTCGTCCACAACTCGGATGAACATCGTCGGCTCCTCGCGCGAGATATGGTCCCGGCACGGCAAGGTTGGGGCCCGCGCCACCGGACAGTGTGCTCCCCGGCTCGCTGTCGGGCGAGGACCACGTTGTCGACACAGCCGCTTGGACGAGAACGGAACCGTCGAATGTCACATCCGATGACCAGGCTGATCAACTGCCTCGCCGACGCCGGGCGACGCCGTGCGTGCGCCGCCGAGGCGTCGGGTGGCCAGTGGCAGTGGGCGGCAGAGTTCGATCTCGCCGTATCGGTGCTGAGCGCCGACCACGCCGAGAACGACGTTGCGGCAACGTCACATCCGCTGACCACGGTGTCGGAGGTGTTCGGCCTCGACGACACCGACGCCGCGTTGCTGTGGTTGGCCGCCGCGGTCGATCTCGACGCAACCGTCGGGCTTGCGTTCGCCCTGCTGCGTGGACTCGCTGGGGCGGTCCGGCCCAGCGTCGCGCTTGCGCTCGAGCTGGCCGGCGTGCCCACCGCGACCCCGGAATCGTTCGTCCGGCTCGGCCCGGACGGCGCGCTGCGGCGCAGCCGCCTGATCGAGATGTCGGACTCCGAACCCTGGCTGGCCCGGGTGGTGTCGGTGCCGCAGTCGGTTGCCGCAGTGCTCGCCGGCGGGTCCCCGGGCGATCCGGCGGTAGCACGGTTGCGCACCCCGGTTCTTCCCCTCGCGCTGCCGGGCACGGGGCCGGTCGCGCGAGCGATCGAGCAGGGCGTCCCACTGATCTGGATCCGTTCCGCCGCCGGCTCGACCGGCGCGTCCCTCGCCGCCGGCGCCTTCGACGAGCTCGGCCTGCACTGCTTGAGCATCGACATCAGCCGCCGTCTGGGCACCGACAACCTGGCCGAGACTCTCGCGGCGGCGGCTCGCGAGGCCGGATTACGAGGCTGGGGACTGCTCGTCATCGGCGCGGACGTGCTGGCCGACCCGTTGGACTGCGCAGCCTTCGAAGTGCTGGAGCGCGCTGCGGTCCCGGTGGTCGCAGTCGGCAGCCGGCCGTGGAATCCGACCTGGCTCACCCACTTCCCCTTCATCATCGAGGCCGAGCCCCTGTCCAGCGTCAACCGGGCCGCGCTGTGGCGGAACAACCTGGGCGAACTCGTCGACGAGGACGACCTGCGGGAATCCCTGCTGGGACTCCGGTTGACGCCAGAGGATGTCGCCGAGGCCGCGCGCTACGCACGGATCCTGGCCGGCACGCGCGGCGAGGCGGTGTCCCCAGCCGTTGTGCGGGACGCCACGCGGCGCATCGGCGGAGCCGGCGGATCGGGCGCCGATCGGATTGCGGTCGCGGCGCCGGGCGGCGGTGCGAGCTTCGAGGACCTGATCCTGCCCGAGAACACGATCGGTCCGCTGCGACAACTGGTCACCTGGGCGCGGCACCGCGACGAGGTCTCCGCGAAAGGCCCGCTGCGTAGCCGCGGCAAGGGGATCGCTGCGTTGTTCACCGGCAACCCGGGCACCGGCAAGACACTCGCCGCGCACGTCATCGCCGAAGAACTGTCGATCGATCTGTTCCAGGTCGATCTGTCGGCCGTCGTCGACAAGTACATCGGCGAGACCGAGAAGAACCTCGAGAAGGTGTTTCGCGCCGCCGAGGCGTTGAACGTCGTCCTGTTCTTCGACGAGGCAGATGCGTTGTTCGGCAGTCGTTCGGACGTCAAGGACTCCCGCGATCGTTACGCCAATCAAGAGGTCTCCTACCTACTGCAGCGCATGGAGCACTTCGACGGCATCACCATTCTTGCGACCAACCTTCGGGGCAACCTCGATCGTGCCTTCTCGCGTCGGATGAGCTTCATCGTGCACTTCCCCGACCCGGATCCCGGTACCCGCCGGCGCCTCTGGGACCACCATCTGCGCCAACTGCCCGCGCTGGATCGCGACGACCCCGTCAACCTCGGCTTCCTGGCCGAATCGGTGGAGCTGGCCGGCGGTGACATCCGCAATATCGTCCTCGGCGCGGCCTACGACGCGGTGAGCGCCGGGGACCTCGTCGGCATGCGCCATGTCGTCGCCGCCGTCGTCCGGGAGTACCGGAAACTGGGCCGGGTCATGCCCGAGCATGGATTTCTCCCGATTTCGGCCGACCTGGCAGCGACCCGAACGGGAAAAGGTTGACCCGACCGACGCGCATCCTTGTTCGTGATCATCAGCGCGCGTAGCGTGCGGCCAAAAGCTGGTCGGTGGGGCCTACGTCCGTCGGCGCTGCTCAGGGCTGGTTTCGCCAGCCCGAAGAGTTGGTCAGGCTCGGGACTCGTTCCGGCCACAGAAGCTTGGAGGCCCATGTGCAGGCGCGCCCCGAGCTCGTGACCGTCGACCCGCTGCACCTCGCAGATCCGGCGCAGGTCGAGCCCGTCGGCGTCGCGCCGACGCGGGCGCCGCAGAAGCTGTCGCAGGAATCCGAGCGACTCGCGCTGCCAGGACTTGCCCTACCGGAGTCCGAGCAGAGCGTCCGTCGCCGCGAGAGCGCAGGCGGCGCAGACCCGCTGGGCGGCACCGCAGTGGATACCGCCACCGCACAGCGGTTGGCCAGCCCTTCCGGTGGCCGCTCCCTGAACCCGGAGTTACGCACGCCGCTCGAATCGGCCTTCGGGGCCGACTTTGGTGCGGTCAACGTCCACACCGATGAGAACGCCGCGCAACTCGCGCGCGACGTGCAGGCCACCGCCTTCACCCACGGCAACAACATTTTCTTCGCGCAGGGTGCGTATGCGCCCGGATCGGCGCGCGGGCAACACCTGCTCGCGCACGAGTTGACCCACGTCGTCCAACAGCAGCAGGGGCGTGGCGGTCGCGGATCGGGTTCCACCCCGACGATCGGTCGCGCTGATGACCCCGCCGAGGCCGAAGCCGAGGACACCGCACGCGACGTTGTCGGATCGTTGCAGCGCCAGGCAGCCCACTGCGGTCAACCCGACCACGACCACAACTCACACGAACAGGCCTGAGGATGACCGAGCCGCTCGCCACGCCGTCCCGTCCGCCACGTCGGCCACCGCCGCCCATCCCCGGAACGAAAAAGACGCCACCTCCTCTCCCTCCGCAGTGGTCCAAGCCCCAGCTCGGCCTCGCCAAGCATGACCCGACGAAGGTCAAGTCCGAGTCCGAAACCGGCACCTGGAGCGAGAACACCACCGAGGATTCCTACGTCACCGACGAATCGGGCAAGGAGGTCGGCACGCAGACCGAGACCTCGCGGGTTGTCGGAGCAGGCGCGAAAGGCTCCCGGACCACCAACCGGGACACCTTCGACGGCACGACGAGCAAAACCGTGAGCACGAAGGTCGAGGGGCTGGCCGGGGCCGAGGCTGCGGTCAAGATCATCGAGATGGCCACCGAGGATGAGCTGAAGGTCGCCATCGAGGCAATGGCTCGCGCGGGAGCGTTCGGCGAGGTGGAGGCGAAGGCCGCGATCAAGCGCGGCTCGGCGAGCCTCTCGGGCAAGGCCGGCGCGAAGGGCGGAATGGGTGTCGACGGATCCATGTCGGCCGAGGCCAAGGTCGATCGCAGCGGGCTCATCCCGGCGTTGGAGGCGACCTTCGAGGCCTCGATCAAGGTCGGGATCTGGGGCGAGGCGTACGCCGACGTCGAGGGGCGTTTCGGCCCGCTCGTAGCAACGGCACTGGCCAAGATCGAGGGCTTCATCGGCGCCTCGGCCGAGGTCAGCGCGAGCGCGTTCGCGAGCTGGAAGGAAGGGATCGGCGCCGAGTTCAGCGCCGGCGTCCAGGCATCGGCCTCGGCCAAGGGATCGGTGACGGCCGAGCTCTCGCTCGGGCCGGCGCAGTTGGAGGTCGGCGCCGGCTTCGAGGCGTGGGCGGGCGTGAGCGCCGAAGTCGCGGCGAAGCTCGAAGTGAGCCTGGCCGGGGTGTCGGCGAGTTTCAAGGCCAGCGCGTTCGCCGGCGCCAAGGTCGAGGCGTACGCCAGCGCGAAGATCAAGGTGCGGGGCAAGACCATCGTCTCGGCCAAGGGCAAGGTCGGCGTCGCGGTCGGCGTCGGTGTCGAGGTCGGGGGCGAGTTCGAGATCAAGAACGGCAAGCTCAAGATCAGCGGCGAACTGGCCGCCGCGCTCAAGGGCGGCCTGACCGCAGGGGGCGAACTCGAGATCGACTTCAGGGCCCTTGCCGAGGTCATCATCTCCGAGGTCGGCGACCTGGCCCGCGCCGAGGAACTCAAGATCACCGGCGCTGCTCCAGGTTTCGACCGCAAGCCGATCACCGACCCGAAGGAGGCCGCGAAGAAGAAGCAGGCCGGCTACGACGCGGTCATCGACGACTTCCACGCGTACGCCACCAAGAAGTTGACCGGCGGCGAGAAGGGCGTCAAGAAGGAACGGAT
Organism: Jatrophihabitans sp.; assembly: GCA_039937915.1. GTDB lineage: Bacteria > Actinomycetota > Actinomycetes > Mycobacteriales > Jatrophihabitantaceae > Jatrophihabitans. The sequence goes on from JBDTFN010000162.1 coordinate 12,782, forward strand.
CCAGGAGATCATCCAGAATCGCGCCGGACAACTGCACGCGGACTTCTCGTTCGTCGAGACCGATAAGGGTATCGAGCAGGCGGCCACCGAGGCGTTCGGTCCACTGGTGAAGACCTTCATCGTGCAGGCCGGCTACATCCGCGCGTTCGAGGCCGCCCCGGACGCCGACGCGACGAAGACGAAAGCAGACTTCCAGCAGCGCGAGCAATGGCGGACCGCCCGCGACGCGCTCGCCGATGACTTCCGTGCCTACGGCGAGAAGAAGGCTCAGAGCGGGAAGTCCGGCATCAAGCAGGACAACGTCCAAAAGATCATCACCAAGCACTGGAAGCAACTGCAGACCGCGTTCCGGGGGGCCGAGGCCGACCAGGTGGTGGTCTTCGCGGCCAAGGTGTCGATCGACAAGTACCTGTCCAAGTTCGAGGTCGCCAAAGGCAAGATCACCGTGTTCGAGGCACCGCCAGAGAAGGCTGCAGGCCAGAAGAAGGCCGCTGCCGATGACAAAGCGGCCCTAGCACGAACGGCCGCGATTGCCGACCTGAAAGGCAAGCTGGCCGGCTATCGGGCCACCCTGGTCGCGAAACCCAAGGAGAAGATCGAGCGCGGCGCACTCCAGAAGTTGATCACCGCGTCGATGTCCTCCGTCAAGGACCAGCTCGGCACCCCTGAACTTGACGGTGAGATTGCTTCGGCGCTCGTGGCTGTGCTCGATCCGATTCTGACCAGCACCGGGATCACCGTCATCAACGGCGCGCTGAGCCAACTGACACCCGAGGTCGGTGGCCTCGAGGCAGCACGCAAGGGCAAGGGTGAGGCTGATGAGAAGGCGCTGCAGACCACCGCGATGACGACGCTCACAGCCTCCCTGGAGAAGTACAAGGAGGCCAAGACTGCCGGCGGCAAGAACGGGATCAAACTCGTCGAGGTCCAGTCGAAAATCTTGAAGGCGACCGAGAAGGTGCGCCCCTGGGTTCAGCAGGGCGAGGCCGACGAGACGATCAAAACGATCGCCATCGACGCGCTGGCACCGATGCTCAAGCACATCGACATCAGCATGGGGCAGGTCGTCGCCTTCGACGCACCCGCCGCTATCGCCACCCAGGAGAAGCAGAACCGCGAGGAGAACGGCAAAGCCCGCCTCGGCGGCGACGAGGACGACAACACCCGCCGGCGAATGATTTACGACGCGGTCGGCGGCGAGTTCTCCACCTACGCGGCGCAGGTCCGCAGTTCGGCGGAGAAGGCTCTGCTGGGCACACCCGCGACGGTGAAGCTCGAGCGCGGAAAGTTGCAGTCGATCATCGACAAGCGCATCAAGACCGTGCGCGCCGACGTGGTGAACGAGGTCGGGGACGAAGCGATCGTCACCACGGCCGAGGACAAGTTCGGTCCGATGCTCAAGAGCATCGCGGTGGTCCAGTCACGCATCGTTTCTCTCGAACCCGAGTCGAACTTCGCTGCTATCGCCAAAGCCAAGCGGGATGGCTCGGCGCAGGTCGTTCGCGCGCAGACCGATCTCACCGCAGACCTGAAGTCCTACGCCAACGAGGTCGGCGAGGCCGGTGAGCAGCTGATGCTGGTCAACGTGCGGAGGATCATCGCCATGCACAAGGGTGCCTTCTCCGTCGTCGACCAGGGCGAAGCCGACACGCTGATGACGATGGCGGTCGAGAACGCGTTCGGCACGCAGGTTTCATCGTTCAGCATCAAGGACGGCGCGTTGGAATCCTTCGTACTCGCCGGTCGTCGTCGGGCCAACGCAGTGACGTCTCGGTGAACGCACCGTCCGTCGTCGCCTTCTACAGCTATGTCACCGGCGTCTCGCTGGAACTCCCGGTGGGTTTCGAGTTCATGGGTGAGGACGACGTATCGGCCAACTACGCCGACCGGACGGACGACGGCCCGGTAATCGCCTCGACGCCGGTGTTGCGTGTCCGGGTCGTCGGTGAACTCGACGGCGAGGACGGAGTGGGAGCCGTGCGTGATCTGGCCGACGGCTTTGACGCGGCCGACCGCGAAACGATCTCCCGTCGCGACCTGGAGATCGACGGATGCCCCGCGACCTGCGTCGAATCACGCGAGGCCGGCCGGGTGCTCCATCAGACTGCGGTCGCCGCCGACGGACGGCTGCTCTCGATCATCGGAACAGCGCCGGCCGACGAGCTGCTGCCGGTGTTCGACGCCGCGCTCGATTCCGTCAGATTCATCAGACTATGAGCGACGTGACGTGGGCGAGCGTGGCCAACGCCGACCTGCTGGTGTCGGTACGTGTACCGCTCGGGTGGGATGTGCAGGTTGTCGACGAGCTGCGCTTTCGAGTTTTCAGTGACTCCGTCGATGCCGGCGGCTACCGCGCGTCGGTCGGCTTCCTGCTCGGCGAGCCCGAGGAGGCCGGAGCAGCATGGTTCGAGGCGTTCTGCCGCGCTGTACCGGGGGAGCTGGCCGGCTCGGGCGAACAGTTCGAGCTGATCGACTCGGAGTCGTTCTCGCTCAGCAGCGGTGCCAAAGTCTTTCTGGTCCGGGCCCGCCAACACGTGAGCGGCGCTCCGGCCACCAGCCAGCTGCTGGCCTACATCTGGGCGAACAGCTATCGGATGTACGTCGTGGATGCCTCCACGTTGCGCGAGCACGAGAAGCGCGACTTCCCCGTGTTCGACGCCCTGCTTCCATCGACACCGGTGCTCCCGCCACGCATTCGTTGAGGGCCGCGGTCTAACTCCCGGAGTCCGTCGGAGCCGGGTCAGACGAGTCCGGTGCCGTCGGCGTATCTGTCGTCGGTGTATCTGTCGTCGGTATATCTGTCGTCGGTATATCTGTCGTCGGTGTATCTGTCGCCAGCGTTGTCGGCGTCGACGCACCGCATACGGGCGAGGTGGCTGCCGGTATCGCCGGTATCGCCGGTATCGCCGGTATCGCCGGAGCGGACGGTATCGATGGCGAGCCGCTCGGCTGAGTGGGACATCCGGTCGCGGGCGCACTCGGACTGAGAGGGGAGCCGCGGTTCGTGGACGACGGGTTGGGCGGCAGCGAGGAATGCCCAGGTCCGGAAGTCAGCGCGGGCGGTGGTCCCGGATTCACCGGCGGCAAATTGGGCGGAGGCTGGTAGCCAACGGTGGCGACGGGTAGGGCTGTTAGCAGTCCGCCGCCCGCCCCCGGAACGCCGACGCTGACCGGTTCGATGACACCGACACCGTTCGCATAGGCGCGCTCGAGGTCAAGCACGTCGGCCACATAGACATTCGAGTGGTTGTAGGCCAGTACCGCGCGTGCCTGTCCCGCTTCGGTGCGCAGATCGCCTCCCGCGATGCACAGGTAGTCGGCGGCCGTTGCGGCCGCGTCGAAGATGTTGAACGGATCCGCGACGCCGTCTCCGTTACCGTCCACGCCGAATCTCGCCCAGGTCGACGGAATGAACTGCATGGGCCCGACCGCGTGGTCATAGACGGTGTCCCCGTCCAGTGCGCCACCATCGGTGTCCCTGATCAGCGCCGTCCCGTGACCGTCGAGCGCAATACCGATTACCGGCCGCGTCGCGAGGCCGTCCGGGAGCAGCACCGCGCCGTCGAAACGGTTGTGGTCTGATTCGACCCGCCCGATCGCTGCGATCAGTGACCAGGGGATGCCGCAGGACGGGCGGAGCTGTGCCTCGCGGGCGGCGGCCTCGAGGTACGCCTGAAGGGCTGTGCTCGGAATGCCCGGGCTCGCCAGCGCGAAGGCCGGATCGACGACCGCGATGCTCGCCGACCCTGACCGGCTCCCGGAGGTCGGGGTCGGTCGCGGTGCAACGGACACGACGGCGTCTGTGGATCCCTCCGCGAGCGCGGCCGGATCTGCCTGCTGAACGAGCACTGCGGTCGTCGGCGGCACCGACCCACCCTTCATGCCGACGCCGATGAGCAACGCAGCGCCCAGCACAAAGATGGTCGCCAGATTCACGAACGAGGTCCACCTCAGGCTGACCAGTAGGCACGGCTGAGCGTGGGTGGGTGCCGTGCTAGGCATCCCCTGCCGTGGATGCGTCTTTCTCGACATCACGTTCCCGTCAGCAAAGTGATCTCAGCAGACGTTAGACCTGATCTTGCCAATGGGGAATGCCGCCTTCGGAGCCACGTCAACGATGACTATTGCCATGCCGCCGAGCTGAGCACAGGGACAGGTCACACCGGTGCGACGGCGACGCTGTCCAGCACCTCTGCGTCGATCGTCGAAGATCTGGGCCCGGCCACGATGGCCAGCGGGCACTGGGCCTGGTGCAGCAGCCACGCAGCCACCGGGCCGAGGTGAGCGAGCGCAGTGGCAGTGTCGTGACGCGCGCCGAGGACGACCAGCGAGGCCGTCGCAGCCTCGACCTGCAGCGCGGTGAACACATCGGCGGTGGACCGGGCGTCCTCGATGCGAACGTCAGGGAACTGGCGGGCGGCCTCGGCGATGACGGCGTCGAGCTCGGCCTGCGCAGCCCGTTCCAGCCCTTCGAAGGAAATGGCCGGGGGGTGGCCGGGACCGCCCGTCGTCCAATCAACGGCGGTCGCGGCCCGAATGGCACGAATAGGCACCCCACGTAACCGGGCTTCCTCACACGCGAAGCGCAACGCGGCCAGCCCGCCTGGCGAGGTCGAGGCGCCGAGCACGAGCGGACCGGAGGTCTCCTCCTGTGGGCCGCTGACCGTGACGACGGGGCACGCGGCGTGAGCAGCGACGCGCTGACTGACCGATCCGAGCACGAAACCGCGCTGGCGGCCCAGCCGGTGGGTACCGACCACGAGCAGGTCGGCGCACGCGCTGAGGTCTATGAGCGTTTGCGCCGCGTCGCCGTGGCAGAGGACGGCCTCACACACGAGATCCGGATGCCTCGCGGTAGCGGCCGCAACCGCCTCGGCCCGCAGGATCTGCGCGACGGGCCGGACCCCGGGCTGATACGGATCCGCCGCGACCCGGGGTAGGTCGTCGGCGTGGGCGACGAGCAGCCTGCTGCCGCGCAGGTGCGCTTCATCGGCCGCCCAGTGCAACGCATCCCGTGCGACGTCCGAGCCGTCGATGCCAACCACAACGGTGTCGTACCTGCTCATGGAGAGAGCCTCGCGCGGGCGAGCGCTGAGCACATGGGCTGACCGGCACGCACGCGACGGGACCTATGTCGCGGTGCGACTAGGTCGTTGGTCCGTGTTCGACGCAGTTCGGCCCGGAGACGCCCGAACAATTGGCGACCTTCGACCCTGCCGCAGTAGGCCGTTCGCCAGATCCACGGCGCTCGGCGACGGACGAACCTGAAGGTGCGGACCCCTCTGGGTCAATGCATCGGAGCCGCTGATGACAGAAGTCGCAAAAGCAAAAACCCCTCTTCGACCCCCAGCAAGGAAAGGACACCGACATGAAGGCACTCGTCTACCACGGTCCGGGCAAGAAGGCGTGGGAGGACGTGCCCGATCCGCGCATCGTCGATCCCACCGACGCGATCATCGGGGTCGACACCGTCACGATCTGCGGCACCGATCTGCACATTCTCAAGGGCGACGTACCCGCCGTGAC
>JBDTFN010000163.1:0-3722 GCA_039937915.1 Jatrophihabitans sp.
GCGTGGTGGGATCGCCGCGTGGGTGCCCTTTCGTCCGTGCGGGACCGGCTTCCGCTGGGGGCTGTACCGCCATCGACTTCCGCCGTTCCGTAGGCATAGTGGACACCCGATGTGACCTGGAACACAAGACCTGGGCGGAGTGTCATTGCTGCTGCACAGCCTCGCCGCGGGTCAGACGGAGTCGCTGCGGCGCTTGGCGAGGTACCAGACGAGGCCGGCTGCGCCGACACTCGCGCTGACGACGCCGGCGGAGATCACCGGGTGGTTGGGCTTGAGACCGGAGATCCGTTCGCGCAGGGGTACGGCGTTGGAGAAGGTCAGCAGCGGCCACCCGCGCTCGGCCGCGATCTTGCGTAACGCGCGGTCGGCGTTGACCGCGTACGGGTGCCCGACCGCCTCGAGCATGGGAACGTCGGTGGCCGAGTCGGAGTAGGCGTAGCTGCGGCCAAGGTCGTAGCCACGCTCCCGCGCGAGGGCCAGGACGGCGACCGCCTTCTCCGGGCCGTAGGTGTAGCGGGCGATCTCGCCGGTGTACCTACCCTCGTCCACGACCATCTGGGTGGCGACGACGTGATCGGCCCCGAGCATGGCGCCGATCGGGGTGACCACCTCCTCGCCGGAGGTACTGACAATGACGACGTCGCGCCCCGCGGCCTTGTGCATGGCGATCAGGTCGACGGCTTCGTCGTAGACGATTGGGTCGATGATGTCGTGCAGGGTCTCGGAGACGATCTCGCGGACCTGGGCGACGTCCCAACCCGTGCACATGCTGGTCAGGTAAGCACGCATGCGTTCGATCTGGTCGCTGTCGGCGCCGGCGAGGGCGAACATGAACTGGGCGTACGCGCTGCGCAACACGGCGCGTCGATTGATGAGTCCGCCCTGGTAGAAGGGCTTGCCGAACGCGAGCACGCTGGACTTGGCGATGATCGTCTTGTCGAGGTCGAAGAACGCCGCCGTGCGTCGCGGGAGAGTCACACCGCGAGGATACGGATCGCCCTATTGAGCAGGCGTTGCGGCGCGGCACGGCGTGTCAAACCGACCATCCACATCCGGGCGTGTTGTCCACAGATGTCCTTGCTCGCCCGTGCGGCGGGTGCGGTCGCGCGATCGTGGCGGGATGGACGAGGGCAGCGAGCCGGTGATCGGGGTCGTCGGTGGCAGTGGCGGGGTCGGGGCGAGCACCTTCGCCGCGGTGCTGACACTGGCGGCCGGTCCTGCCGTCCTCGTCGACCTGGATTGTTCCGGGGGCGGGGTGGACGTGCTGCTCGGCATCGAGCAGTCGTCGGGGGCGCGGTGGTCGGGGCTTCGGGTGGCCGGGGGGCACCTGGACCCCGACGACCTCGTCGGGGGGCTGCCCCGCTTCGGGTCGATCGCAGTACTGGCCGCGGACGTGGGCGAGATCGACCCGGACGCGGTACGCCAGGTCATCGGCGCGGCGGCCCGGCGCGGTCCGGTGGTGGTCGACCTGCCGCGGGTGGGCGGTCCGGAGCGCGCCGCCGCGCTCGAGCGGTGCGATCTCGTCGTCGTCCTGGTGCGGACGGACGTGAGTGGGCTCGTGGCCGCACACACGATGGTGACCGGGATGCCCGAGGTGGCGCTCGGCCTCGTGGCGCGTCGCGGGGAGGTCGACGCCGACGAGGCCGCGGTACTGGTGGGGGCTGCGCTGATCGGCGTGCTGCCACCGGCCGGTGGCCGGTTGGTTCTCGATCCAGTGCACCCACCCCGCACGGCGCTGCGGGTGGCTGCCGGAGTGCTGGCTGCCCTGCGTGATCGGAGGGCATTGGCCTCATGAGTGAGCGGGCCGATCTGGTGGACCGGGTCCGGCGGCGGCTGGTGTCCGACGGGTCGCGCGACCTCGCCGGGGTGGCCGACGCGCTGCGCTCAGAATCCGACGGAATCGTGGACGACCTGGTGTTCGACCGACTCCGGCGCGCCGTCGAGGCCGACCTGCACGGGGTAGGCCCGCTCGAGCCGCTGCTCGCAACTCCGGGCGCCACCGACGTCCTGGTCAACGGGCCGGATTCGGTCTGGCTGGACCGAGGACGGGGCATGGAGCGGACGCAGGTGGCCTTCGCCGACGAGGGTGCGGTGCGGGCCCTGGCGCAGCGGCTCGCGGCGGTGGCCGGCCGGCGGTTGGACGATGCGATGCCCTACGTCGACGCGGTGCTCGGCGACGGGACCAGGCTGCACGCGGTGTTGCCGCCGTTGGTCCCCGCGACGACGTTGTCGCTGCGGGTACTGGCGCGACGTCGGTACAGCCTCGACGACTTGGTCGACCTCGGCGCCATGCCGAGGCCGGTCGCCGACTTGTTGCTGGCGGTGTTCGAGGCGCGCCTTGCCGTGGTCGTCACCGGCGGCACCGGCACCGGAAAGACCACCCTGCTCGGGGCGCTGCTCGGCACCGTGGTCGGCACCGAACGGCTGCTGCTGATCGAGGACGCGCCTGAGATCGTCGTGGCACACCCCCACGTCGTCCGTCTGGTCACGCGCAGCGCGAACGTCGAGGGTGCCGGTGGGGTCGGCCTGCGTGAGCTCGTCCGCCAGGCGTTGCGGATGCGCCCGGACCGCCTGGTGGTCGGTGAGTTCCGAGGCGCGGAGATGGTCGAACTGCTGGTGGCCCTGAACACCGGTCACGAGGGCAGTGCGGCAACGATGCACGCGAACTCGGCGGCGGACGTGCCGGCGCGCTTCGCGGCTCTCGGCGCGCTCGCCGGCCTTCCGGCAGCTGCGGTGACGAGCCTGGTCGCGAGCGCGATCGACGTGGTCGTCCAGTTGCGCCGTCGCCGCGACGGGCGGCGGGTGGTGTCCGAGATCGGACTGCTCGCCCGCGCCGACGATGGGCTGGTGGTGAGCTCGGCGTGGTCGGTCGAGGACGGCGACGGGCCTGCCGCCCCTCGGTTGCGGATGTTGCTCGCTGAGCGGGCGCAGCGATGACGGCAGCGCTGGCGTTGGCCGTGGCCCTGGTGATCCTGACGTTGCCGTCCGCGCCGGCCCTGCGTTCGGGTGCCTTGGTGCGGCACGGACGGCTGCTCGGGGACCCAGCGCCGGCGACGGCCGTCCGGGCTGGGAGCGGGCCCCCTGTCACGCGAGCGGTTCAGCTCGCCGTGGCCGTCGTGATTCTCGTCGTCGTGCTGTGGTGGGGCTTGCTACTCGGCGTGGCCAGCGCCGCGGTGCTCACGACGGGAGCGTTGTGTGCACGCGATCTCCGACGTCGTCGCGCCGCAGTGCGGTTGCACCGGGAGCTGCTCACGGTGGTCGGTGTCCTCACCGGCGAGCTCGTCGCCGGTGCGCAGCCGGCGAACGCGCTGCGGGCTGCGGCAGAGGTCGGCGTGCTGACGACGCCAGTGTTTACCGCTGCGGCCGAGGCGGCAGGTAGGGGCGCAGACGCGTCGAGCGTGCTCATCGACGCCGACCTCGTCGGCGTGCGTCCGATCGGCCTTGCCTGGCGGGTCGTCGAGTCGACCGGAGTAGCCCTCGCGCAGGTGACCGAGCGAGTGGCGAACGACCTCCTGGCCCAGGACGCCCTGCGCCGCGCGGTCGCCGTCGCGCTGGCCGGACCGCGGTCGTCAGCAGCGTTGCTGTGCACGTTGCCGCTGGTCGGACTCGCACTCGGTGTCGCGATGGGCGCGCGCCCCTTTGCCCTGCTCGTCGGCGAACCGCTCGGGCAGGCGCTGTGCTGTGCCGGGGTGCTGCTCGACGTCGCCGGCGTCTTGTGGATC
>JBDTFN010000164.1:0-3665 GCA_039937915.1 Jatrophihabitans sp.
CGCGCGTCCGGTCTCGCGATCACCGCAGACGACGTTGAACACCCCGGGCGGGAAGAACTCGGCCGCGATCTCGGCCATCAGCACGGTGCTGACCGGGGTCGTGTCCGAGGGTTTGAGGACGACGCAGTTCCCGGCCGCCAGGGCCGGGGCGTACTTCCAGACCGCCATCATCAGCGGGTAGTTCCATGGCGTCACCTGGCCGACGACCCCCACCGGTTCGCGGCGGACATAGGAGGTGAACCCGGACATGTATTCACCCGCGCTGCGCCCCTCGAGCACCCGGGCCGCGCCGGCGAAGAAGCGGATCTGATCGACCGCCGGCGGGATCTCCTCGGTGCGAGTCATCTCGATCGGCTTGCCGGTGTTCTCGCACTCGGCGGCGATGAGGTCCTCGGCCCGGTCCTCCATCGCGTCCGCGAACTTCAGCAGCGCCTTCTGCCGCTCGCTCGGGGTGGTGTCCCGCCAAGTCTCGAACGCCTTCGCCGCAGCCGTGTAGGCCCGGTCGACGTCGGCCGGCCCGGAGACCGGCGCGGTGCCGAAGACCTCTCCTGTGGACGGATCGATCAGGTCGCTGCGTCCCCCGTCCTGCGCGTCTAGGAACTGTCCATCGACGAAGTTCTGGACCGTACGGGTCACGCCGACCTCCTGGTCATTCGGGGATGTCGCTGAGGTTACTCACGTCCAGGCCGGTCTACAACGACGGAATCGGTGTTCGTTCCCGATTCAAACAACGAATTTCGTCGCGTCACGGGGTCGTGAACTGATCGTCGCGCATCGGGCAATAGCTAACGTGACACCGAGAGCGAGGCTCGCCATGCCCACCCAGCCGGACATCGACCGTACGGACGCCGATCTGATCGGCTCCGACTTCGCGGCATTGTTCGACCGGCATGCGATCGCGGTGCATCGCTATCTCGCCCGCCGTATCGGTGCCACAACCGCAGACGATCTCCTCGCGCAGACCTTTCTCGTCGCCTACGAGCGGCGAACGGGTTATGACCGGACGCGTCCTAACGCCAGACCCTGGCTCTACGGAATCGCGACTAACCTGCTGCGCAGACACAACCGCGAGGAGATTCGGCAGTTCCGCGCGTGGGCCCGGACGGGTGTCGACCCCGTCCACGAGTCCCACGCCGCGCGCATCGACGAACGCGTGGACGCCCAGGCGTGGTCCCCGCAGCTGGCCGCCGCACTCGCCGATCTCAAGCCACCGGATCGCGAAGTACTGCTGCTGTTTGCCTGGTGCGAGCTCTCCTATCCCGAGATCGCCGATGCCCTGCACATCCCCGTGGGCACCGTGCGCTCCCGACTCCATCGGGCCCGCGCTGCTGTGCGCGCCGCCCTGCCTGACTTCGCCGCCACCCTCGAAGGACATTGATTATGGACGAACTCGACCACCTGGCGATGCTGCGTCACGACGTCGCCGAACCCTCGACCGAGACACTCGCCTCGATCCGTACCCGGTTGGACGCGCAAGCCGTCCGGCCCGCCGTCCTGACGATGCGAACCCGACCTCGACGCCCACGCCCGACCCATCCGCTGCGCCGGCGGGCGGTGACCGGGCTCGTGGCGGCGGCGGCCGTCGCCGCCGGTGCGTTCGCACTGACCGGCAGTACGGGCTCGACCACCCGCGACCCCGGATCCCCGCAGGCCGGCGCGCCGGGTGTCAGGACCGCCGCCCCCGGACCGAGGAGTTCCGCGCCGGCCAGAGTGACCTTCGTCAACGCCTCCCAGCTACTCGACATCGCCTCCGACCGAGCCCAACAGGCCCCGTCGCCCATCCTCGGCGCCGGGCAGTACGGCTATGTCCGGGCGCACCGCTATTCCGTGACGTCAATCGACGATCCGCCGGCCCGCGGCGCCTACCAGTTCACCGAGTACACGGTCGAAACCTGGACACCGGCCGATCCACTCGAGTACGGCTACCTGCGCTTGGTCGACAACATCGCGGTCGACTTCCCGACGAAAGCGCAGCGCGAGTACGCGGCGGCCGGACCTGGCGGGATCTCGAAGCGTCAGGTGGAGTGGGACCTCACCAAGGACGGTAAGAACGTCTTTCAGGCCTATCCACCACTGACCGTCCAACCCGACGAACCTCAGTGCTCGGGCTGCGCAACGGCGTCGGTCTGGGACATCCAGACCGCCGCAGGGATCGCCGCACTGCCGCGTGACCCGGAGAAGCTCCGCGCAACGTTGTACCGCTACTCCGAGCGGCTCTACGCCGAGCTTGCCGGATACGGAAAGGGTGATCAGTTCACCGTCAACGACCTCGCCTACAACGGTGCGACGGCCCTGCTCACCTCAGACCTCACACCGCCGGATCTGCGTGCATCGCTGTACCAGGTCGCGAAGACCATCCCCGATATCAAACTGATCGGTTCCCTGGAGAACTACGACGGCACGCGGGGCGTCGCGATCGGCCGCGTCGACTCGTTCCACGTCGAGCACGACCTGATCTTCGATCCGGCGACCCTGACCTACATCGGTGATCGCACGATCGCCCGGGCGCCGAGTCGCGAGTACGAAGTCAAGGCCGGCACCCTGCTCGGCTACACCGCCATCACCACCGGCGTGCGCGGCAAGCCGACCCTGCCGCAGGGCTCCACCTTCCCGAAGTAACCCCCTCCACCCCGTCGAGTGGCGCATGAACGCGTGAGTGGCGCCGGATACGGCGCCACTCACGCGATTAACCGCCACTCGACGGGTGAGCGGGTTGGCCGGCCTCGGAGGTTCGGATAGCCTGAGCTCACCATGACGCGCGCGCTGCTTCTTCGTAGCCGCGGCGAGGCCCGGTAACCCAACCGGTCGGCCCCTCGCCGCGGGCCGCCGAACTGCGCCGACCGCTCCCGTCACACTTTCGAGGAGCATCACCGTCATGAACAGCAATCCCAGCCCGCAACAGCCCTCGGGCATGCCGTGTCACCGCTACCGCGCGTTCCCGGGCGTCGACCTGCCCGACCGCCAGTGGCCTACCCGCACCATCACCGCCGCCCCACGCTGGCTCTCGACCGACCTGCGCGACGGCAACCAGGCCCTGATCGACCCGATGAACAACGCCCGCAAGAACGCGATGTTCGACCTGCTCATCGGGATGGGCTACAAGGAGATCGAGGTCGGTTTTCCGGCCGCGTCCCAGACCGACTTCGATTTCGTCCGCTCGCTGATCGAGGGCGGCCGCATCCCCGATGACGTCCGGATCTCGGTCCTCACCCAGGCCCGCGAGGAACTGATCGAACGCACCATCCACTCGCTCGTCGGCGCGCAGAACGCCACCGTCCACATGTACAACGCGGCCGCCCCGGTGTTCCGCAAGACGGTCTTCGGGTTCGAGGGCGACGGGCGGGCCGAGTGCCGCGCGATCGCGGTCGACGGCATCCAGTCGATCATGAAGTACGCCGACATCCACCTGGCCGGGACGTCGTTCGGGCTGGAGTACTCCCCCGAGATCTTCATGGACACCGAGCTCGATTTCTCCCTGGAGATCTGCGAGGGCGTCATGGACGTCTGGCAGCCCGACCACGAGCGCGAGATCGTCATAAATCTGCCCTGCACCGTCGAACGGTCGACCCCCAACGTCTACGCCGACCAGATCGAGTGGATGAGCCGGCGCTTCTCCCGCCGCGAGCATGTCTGCCTGTCCGTCCACACCCACAACGACCGCGGGA
>JBDTFN010000165.1:0-4495 GCA_039937915.1 Jatrophihabitans sp.
GGCCCCGGCGAGGGACGCGATCCCGAGACGTGGCAGGCGGCCATCGCCGCTCTCTAGCGAGTCAGACCGGGCGACGCGCGCGCAACAGGGCGTCGACGGCGGGACGGTCGGACCCTTCGACCTCGCGCAGCACTTCGCCCGACTTCTCGATCACGAGTCCGGCGGGCTCGATGTCGTGGACGATGTCGAAGGCGGTGTAGAGGACCTCGCGGTCCCGGGGTCCACCGGCTCCCTCGGCGAGGTTGCGGGAGTCGTGCGCGACCACGATCAGCGTTCCGCCGGGCGCGAGCTGGGCCGCGGCGTTGCGCATCGCCGCGCGCCGCGAGGACGCGTCGAGTTGGAGATAGGCGACGACGACGAGATCGACGGGCTCCGGCGCGCGGAAGGCAGTCGCGTCGTCCAACACCCACGTCACGCCGTCGGTAGCCGCCGCCTCGGCGCCCTTGGCCAGCGCAACCTGGGAGAAATCGACCGCGATCACCTGCCAGCCGATCGAGGCGAGCCACGCGGCGTTACGGCCCTCGCCACACGCCAGATCGAGCGCGGTGCCGGGTCTCATGCCGATGACTTCCTGTTCGACCCAACGGTTCGGCGCCGCACCCCAGACGCTGTCGGATACGCGGTAACGCCCGTCCCAGTAGCTCGCGTCGTGCTCGCTCACGACGGGGCCTCGCAGCTACTCGCTACGCACACGTCGCCTCGCGGCTTGTGCGTTGATTTCTGACTCGCTCCGTCAGCGTCGCTCATCGAACCGGCTTTCCGTAGCGGTCGGAGAGTTTGGCCGCGCGCACGTCGTCTGCGCTCGGTTCGTGAAACGGCGATGGTTCTGGCTGCGCGGTGTCGAAGTCCCCGTCGTCGCGGTGCTTGTGCTCCGCTCGCGCCATCGCGAACGGGGCAGCGAGCGCGAGCAGGGCGAACAGGTACCACTGGATGACGTAGGCGAAGTGCTGAGGCTCCAGCGCGCCACCGGCCGGATTCGATAGGTCGGGACGGGGCAACGTGGTTAATCCGTCCGAGCCCGGCTGACCGGGTTCGAGTTCGCCGTAGCCGTTGAAAACGTCGACGCCGAGCCGACGCGCCTGCTGGGTCGGGTTGATGGATTGCACCTGTCGGTTGCTGAGCACTGCGCTCAGGTCGCTGCGGGTTTCCGGAGACCGAGCCCGCACCGTGACCGTGACCGCCCCGCTCGGCACGTCCGGAATCGTCGAGATCTGCTCCGAGGTCTGGGCGATGAAGCCGCGGACGACCAGCAGGGTCGGCCCGCTCGTGCGCAGCGGGGTCAGGACGAGGAAGCCGATCTGTCCGTCGATGCTGCGTCCGCGCACGAGCGACTGCGTCGCGCCCTGGTATACGCCGGTGGCGCTGACCGTCCGGAACTCGACGTCCTTGAGCTCCGGTGTGGGGCCCTGGCCGACCACGGGCAGTACCTCCGCGACGTCGGCGGTCGTGAGGTCGGCATTAGTGCGCAAATGATCGTTCTCGTGCCGCTTGTCCTCGAACCGCACGATCTGCCAGGTGCCGGCCGCGCCGCAGGCAATCGCGACGATGAGCATGAGCGCCCCGAGCATGGCGTAGCGGGGCTGGCGCAGCGTCCGGAACACCCCCTCACGGTACGGCGTGCGTCGTGCAGGCTTGTATCCTGAGCGCTGCCCGTCCACGTCGGCGGCAGAGGGCGTTTAGCTCAGCGGGAGAGCACTCGGTTTACACCCGAGCGGTCACTGGTTCGATCCCAGTAACGCCCACGTTCCAAAGTCCCCGTATCTACTGGGCTGTAGTGATTCCGCTCGCTGCAGAAGCTTGAACTGGCCATCAGTCCGCGAGAAGTCCGCGAGCGGTCCGCGCGACGGCGTCCAATCGGTCCGCGACGGCGTCAAGATCGTCGTCGAATAGATCGGCGTAGGTGTCCAGTGTCATGGCCGCCGATCCCTGCCCGAGCATCGCCTGGACGGCCTTCACATTGGCGCCGGCACTGATTTTTAGCGACGCGGCTGTGTGTCGTAGCTCGTGCGGCGTCAGACCGGGCTCACCGATCGTCTCGCTCGCTGCGTCGAACCACGATCGTCGGGCGTTGCGATTGCGCAGTGGCGCGCCTGACGCCGTGGTGAACAGGAGATCGTTCGATGCCTTTCCCGCCGCGAGTCTGGCGAGGTCGTCAATCAGGATCCGGGGGACTGGCACAGTGCGGGCCTCGTAGGTCTTCGGGACGCCCCATACGAGGCGACCGTGCACCTCAGTCATCGCTTCGGTGATGACGAGTCGGCGGCACCGGTCTGAACGGCGGTGGTTACTCCGTCGAGGAACGTCTACGCGTCGACCTTGCGCACGAAACGGCGCGCGTGTTCCTTCCCTCGAGCGTCGCGGTACCGAGCCTTCCAACGGCCGTCAGGACGCTTCTGAATATTGGCCATGTCGTCGTCTCCCCGGACCCGCCGGCTTCCGGTTTATCACGTGTATGAGACACCGTCCTAGGCCGTTCAGCTGGCGTCGTCGGCCCCGGTACTCGTAGCCGTTGATAGTTATCGACTGCTCAGCACGTCGTCGCCGAGGTCGGCGACTTGCCGAACTCCAAGGACAACAGCTCGGGCAAGACCATCGGTTAGGTGCGCTCAACGCGGCTATGAGCGCGCGGTCGCGCTCAACGCCTAGCCGCGCGGAGGGCGGCGGCTCTTGACGATCCCGTCGTCGAGCATCTGCTGGAAGTGATCGGCAAGGGTGTCATCGATCGCCCAGTACTCGACACCCAGATTATGCCGGCTCCGGCTGTTGTCGAAGCTGATCGGATGGCCGACGTTGCGTCGGACGAAATCGCGGGTCAATCCCGCGACCGGCGCGATGAGCAGGACGACCGCCTTGGGCGCGGTGAACCGTGGGAACAGGTAGCGGTTGCCGAACCGCGAGCGCAGCATCTTTCCCATCTGCAGGAATGTCACCGTGCCAGCTGTGACAATGTGTCGGCCGTGGGCGTCGGCGGTCGATCCGGCGAGCAGGTGCGCGCGGGCGACGTCTCGTACATCGGCAATTCCGAAGCTGAGGCTCGGGGCACCGAGCGCCATCGTCCCGTCGGTCAGCTGCTTCATTGTCGACAGGCTCGTGGATGCGCTCGCCTTCGCGAGCGACGGCCCGAGCACCAGTCCTGGGTTGATCGTTATCAGGTCCCAACGGTCCTGCTTGTCGTGAATGGTCCACGCTTCGCGCTCAGCAAGCGTTTTGGAATACGGGTAGGGCTGATGGTCGATCGTGCTGGTGGTGTTCCAATGCTGCTCAGTGAACACCCCGCCCGGCACATCGCGTAGGTCAATGTTGTCGCCGTAGATCGCGGCAACGCTGCTGGTGAGTACAACCCGCTTTACTGATGCAGTGCGGTTCACCGCGTCCAGGACGTTCCGCGTGCCGTCGAGGGCCGGCCGGACAAGGGCCTCGTTGGCATCGGTGAACCCGGAGATAATGAACGGCGACGCGGTGTGCAGCACGAGTTCGCAACCCAGCATCGCCTCGTCGAAACTGCCCGCGTCCAGCAGATCGGCCCGGAAAAGGGTCAGCGTGCCCGGGTGCGCGGCCGACATGGAGTGCAGATGCTCCAAGCCGTGGGCCTTGTCGGGATCGCGAACGGTGGCGTGCACCGTCCGACCCGCCTCAAGGAGATACTTGATAATCCAGCCCGCGATGTAACCGCTGCCACCAGTCACCATCACTGGGGCATCCGGATCGATTTCTGTCATACGACTCCCTTACCTCAGCAAATCGAATATAGAGTAATCGGCGGTGATAGCGCGGCTGACGGCTTCGGCTTCGCTGACTCAACGCGGGAGAGTCGGACGCTATGTCTTCCGCGCCCGACCAGCGGCAAAGCCGGTAAAGCCGCTCCGCGGCAAAGTCGGACGGGCCGTCATGGGCGTGATCGGCTCACGAGGTAAATCGGAAAGAAGACGACCCACACGACCACGCACGCCACCAGCCACGCGACGGGTGTATCGATCGTGAAGCTACCGATCCTGAGAAACACAGGCGTCCCGCGGGTGGCACAGCGTTTCGCGTCGGCGTAAACCCAGAGGTCGGTCAGCACCACGACCACAAGCACGAGAATCGGGGCCAACGCGGTCATGAACCCGACCTTAGGGCCGCCGTCGGAACCTGTTCGGAGATCCGACACCAACATTCAAGTTGCGATCCCGTCGCCGCTACCCCTTGCCGCGAAGCGACACGCATCGCGGCAAAGTGGCCCCTGTAAACGCGCCGATCGGCGGAACGGAGTGGATGTTTTCCGCAACCGGCACAGGTTGGTGGGTGCATTTAGATCTAACTAGTGTCGCGAGTATGGACAATCGGCGGAAGTCGCTCATATTTGCAGTCTTTGCAGTGATACTCGCGCGCCAAGATTACCCGTGTGCCGGTTGGCGGACGCGCTCCTTCGACGCTAGCGAACGCGGACGCCGACCCTGAATCACGCAGGACGGGTCGCACGACTTTCGGCCAGATCCGGGCGACTTGGACGCGG
>JBDTFN010000166.1:0-10451 GCA_039937915.1 Jatrophihabitans sp.
GATCAACCCCGCGACTACTACCGCATTCTTGGTGTCAAGAACGATGCGACGCCCGAGGAGCTCAAGCGCGCGTTCCGCAAGCTCGCACGCGAACTGCACCCGGACGTCAACCCTGACGCCGCGGCGCAGGACCGGTTCAAGGAAGTGACGACGGCCTACGAGGTGTTGTCCGACCCCGAGAAGCGGCGCATCGTCGACCTCGGTGGTGACCCACTCTCCCAGGGCGGCGGTGGCGGGGCCGGCGGTGCCGGTTTCGGCGGCTTCGGTGGTTTCGGCGATGTCTTCGAGGCGTTCTTCGGCGGCGGCGGCCCCATGGGCGGTGGCCGCGGCCGCCGCAGTCGGGTCCGGCCGGGTTCGGACGCCTTACTGCAGGTCTCGCTGACCCTGGACGAGACCGCCTTCGGTGTCCGCCGCGAGATCGTGGTCGAGACCGCGGTGTTGTGTGACACCTGCGCCGGACACGGCTGCGCACCGGGCACGTCCGCGCGAACCTGTGTGACCTGCGGCGGCGCGGGCGAGATCCAGTCCGTCCAGCGCTCGTTCCTCGGCCAGGTCATGACGACGCGGGCCTGCTCGGCCTGCGGCGGCACCGGTGAGCAGATCCCGGCACCGTGTCCCACGTGCGGCACTGAGGGCCGAGTCCGCGCCCGCCGCACCAAGACCGTCGACGTTCCCGCCGGCATCGAGGACGGAATGCGGATCCGGCTGGCCGGTCAGGGCGAGGTAGGTCCCGGCGGCGGCCCGGCCGGCGACCTGTACATCGAGATCTCCGAGATCCCGCACGAGACCTTCACCCGCGACGGCGCCGACCTGCACTGCACGATCGGGGTGCCGATGACGTCGGCGGCGCTGGGCAGCGACCTGGTCCTCACCACCCTCGACGGCGAGGAGAAGGTCGAGGTCCGGGCCGGCACGCAGAGCGGCGCCGTGATGCAGTTACGTGGTAAGGGCGTCCCCAAGCTGCGCTCCACCGTGCGGGGCGACCTGTACGTGCACGTCGAGGTCCGCACACCCGTTCGCATGGACGAGGAGCAGGAACGACTGATGCGCGAACTCGCCGCACTGCGGGCAGAGGATGTCGCGGTCACGACCCGCCAGTCCGGGTTGTTCGGCAAGGTCCGCGACGCGTTTCGTCAGTAGGCCGCGATGACGCCGCCGCTGTTCCTGCTCGACCCGATCCCGGACGGCGACGAGCTGTATCTCTGCGGCGACGAGGGCCGGCACGCCGCGAAGGTCAAACGCGTCCGCGCAGGTGAGACCGTTCTCGTCTCCGACGGCCGCGGCCGCCTGCTCACCTGCACGGTGCGCTCAGTGGCCGGTGACGGGCTCACCCTGGGCGTTCTCGGCCGCGAGTTGGTCCCCGAGGGTCAGCCGCGGCTGGTGGTCGTCCAGGCGTTGCCCAAGGGGGAGCGCGCTGAACTCGCCGTCGAGGTGTTGACCGAACTGGGCGTCGATCGCATCGTGCCGTGGGCGGCCGGGCGGTCGGTGGTCCAGTGGCAGGGCACACGCGGCGAGAAGGCCCTCGCGCGCTGGCGCCGTACTGCGGCCGAGGCCGCGAAGCAGAGCCGCCGCGGCCGGGTGCCGGTCGTCACCGAGCTGGCTACGACGGGGGACGTGGCGACCCTGCTCGCGGCCGCCGAGGTGGCGATCGTGCTGCACGAGAACGCCGAGGTCCCGCTCGCGGCCGTTCCCCTGCCGTTGGTCGGCGACATCGTCGTGGTGGTCGGGCCGGAGGGCGGCGTTGCCGACGACGAACTGACGCTGTTCGACGACGCAGGGGCGCATCTCGTGCGTCTCGGGCCGACCGTGCTGCGGACCTCCACCGCCGGACCGGCCGCCCTCGCCGCACTCTCGCTGCGACTCGGCCGCTGGGGCTGACGATGAATCCGGGCAACCCGTCCGCTTGGCCCCATCAAGTCGCGGTCAGGCCTCTCGTCTGACCGCGCCGGACTGGGGCCAAGCGGGCGTTAGCCAGGCCAAGTATGTTCGCGGACATGTCACGAGCCAGCGCGTCCGGACCCGAGGACTGCATCTTCTGCAAGATCGTGGCGGGCGAGATCCCGGCCACCACGGTGTACGAGGACGAGCACTCCTTCGCCTTCGCCGACACCAACCCGCAGGCGCCGACCCACATCCTGGTCGTGACCCGCAAACACCTCACCGACATCGGCGAAGCCGGTGGCGACGCGGAGGCCTCGGCCGGCCTGCTGGCCGGGATCCGGGCGCTCGCCGAGCAGGAGCGGCTCACGGATTTTCGGACCGTGTTCAACACCGGGGCCGGGGTCGGGCAGACGGTCTTCCACGTCCACGCCCATGTACTCGCCGGTCGACCGATGGCCTGGCCGCCCGGCTGAGCAGCAGTGGATCCCCGGAACGGCGGATCAATCCGTTCTCGGCGCCGGTACAGTGGCGTGGTCCAGAATTTGTCAGGTATTCGCCGATCAGAAAGCTCACCTTGACCGACCGAACCGATTCCGCACCCGCTGCGGATCGCGTATCCACGACCGTCGTCGTGCCTGGTGAGCAGGCGATGGTCGCTCTGCTCGGCTCGCGCGACGAACTGCTGCGAGTCATCGAGCAGCAACTGGCCAGCGACATCCATGTGCGTGGCAACGAGATCACCATCACCGGCGCGCCCGCGGACAACGCGAACGCTGTGCGGTTGTTCGAGGAACTGCTCCAGCTCGTGAAGTCCGGGCAGAACCTCACCCCGGACTCCGTCGCTCGGGTCTTCGGCATCCTCACCGCCGATACGACGGCCCACGCGGCCGAGGTTTTGAGCCTGAACATCCTGTCTCGGCGGGGCAAGACGATCCGTCCCAAGACGTTGAACCAGAAGCGCTATGTCGAGGCCATCGACCGGAACACCATCGTGTTCGGCATCGGCCCGGCCGGCACCGGCAAGACCTACCTCGCCGTCGCGAAGGCCGTACAGGCGTTGCTGGCCAAGGAGGTCACCCGGATCATCCTGACCCGTCCGGCGGTCGAGGCCGGCGAGCGGCTCGGCTTCCTGCCCGGCACCCTGTTCGACAAGATCGACCCGTACCTGCGGCCGCTGTTCGACGCGCTGCACGACATGCTCGATCCCGACTCGCTGCCCCGTCTGATGCAGGCAGGGACGATCGAGATCGCGCCGCTGGCCTACATGCGTGGCCGGACTCTCAACGACGCGTTCATCATCCTGGACGAGGCGCAGAACACCACGCCCGAGCAGATGAAGATGTTCCTCACCCGGCTCGGCTTCGGGTCCCGGGTGGTGGTGACCGGCGATGTCACCCAGGTCGACCTGCCGGGCGGAAATCAACGCAGCGGGCTGCGGATCGTGCGCGACATCCTCACCGATATCGAGGACGTGCAGTTCGTCAACCTCACCTCGAGCGACGTCGTCCGGCATCGCCTCGTCGGCGAGATCGTCGATGCCTACGAGCGTTTCGACGCCCGCGAGCAGCGCGCAGCGGGGTCGCACAGCCCGCAGCGCTCCAGACGTTGATGGGACTGAACACGTGAGCGTCGAGGTCAACAACGAGTCCGGGGTGGACCTCGATGAGGTGGCCCTGGCCGATCTCGGCCGGTTCGTGATGGACGCCCTGCGGATCGACCCGCTCGCCGACGTGTCGATCTATCTTGTCGACCCCGACACGATGGCCGAGTACCACCTGCGCTGGATGGACCTGCCCGGCCCGACCGACGTCATGGCCTTCCCGATGGACGGTGTCGGCGGGCCGGCTGATCGCGTCGACCCGTCCGCGCCTCCGGGCACCGAGCAGAACCCCGGCGAGACGATGCTCGGCGACGTCCTGCTGTGCCCGGTCGTGGCCGCCGACCAGGCCGCGTCGGCGGGGCACTCGACCGAAGCCGAATTACACCTGCTGTGCACCCACGGCATCCTGCACCTGCTGGGGTACGACCATGGTGACCCGGACGAGGAACGCGAGATGTTCCAACTGCAGGCGCAGCTCACCCGCGAGTGGTCCAAGGTATCCGGCCGCGGCCCGATCCGCGCTCCGCTGCCCGGCACCGGCGGCGAGGTCCGCGATGTCCAGCAGTAGGGCAGGAGGCCGGCGGTGAACACCGCCGACGCCGTCGCCCTGGTCGTGGCGCTCGTCCTGATCCCGCTGGGCGGGCTGATCGCGTGTGTCGACTCCGCGCTGGTGCGGGTCTCCAAGGCCCGTGCCGAGGAGTTCCTGCGCGAGGACGTGTCGGGGGCGAAGGCGCTCTCGGTGATCATGGCCGACCGGGCGCGTTACACGAACCTGCTGCTGTTGCTGCGACTGGCGTGCGAACTCAGCGCCACCGTGCTCGCCACCATCGTTGCCCGGTCGATCTTCGGCACGCGGTGGCCGGTCGCCGTCCTGACCGTGGTCGCGATGATCGTCATCTGTTACGTGTTGGTCGGGGTCGGGCCACGGACGCTCGGCCGCCAGCACTTCAACCGGGTCGCCCTCAGCGGTGCTCGCGCGGTGCGCCTGCTGGGTCGGTTGTTCAACCCGCTCGCGGCGCTGCTGACCATGCTGGGCAATGCCATCACCCCCGGACGTGGCCTGCGCGACGGTCCGTTCGCCTCCGAGATCGAACTGCGCGAACTCGTCGACATGGCCGAGCAGCGCGGGGTCGTCGAGCACGACGAGCGGCAGATGATCCAGTCGGTGTTCGAACTGGGGAACACCATCGCCCGTGAGGTGATGGTCCCGCGAACCGAGGTGGTGTGGATCGAGCGCGGAAAATCGGTCCAGCAGGGCCTGACGCTGGCGCTGCGTAGCGGGTTCTCCCGGATCCCGGTCGTCGGTGAGAACGCCGACGACGTGGTCGGCGTCGCGTACCTGAAGGACCTCGCCCGCCGCGCTCAGGATCAGGATCGGGCCCGAAGCACCCCGGTCGAGACCGTCATGCGTACCGTCGTCTACGTCCCGGAGTCCAAACCGGTCGATGCGCTGCTGCGAGAGATGCAAGCCGCCCGCTCGCACATCGCCGTCGTGATCGACGAGTACGGCGGCACCGCCGGCGTCATCACGATCGAGGACATCCTCGAGGAGATCGTCGGTGAGATCACCGACGAGTACGACGTCGAGCGGCCCCCGATCGAGAAGCTCGACGAGGACGACGACGCGGTGCGCGCAGCACGGGTGACGTCCCGGCTGTCGGTCGAAGGACTGGCCGAACTGTTCGATGTCGAACTGCCCGACCGCGACGATGTGGAGACCGTCGGCGGGTTACTCGCCGAGGCGCTCGGCCGGGTGCCCATCGCGGGGTCGAAGGCCGTCGTCCACGGCTTGGAGCTGGTGGCTGAGAACGTCGGCGGCCGACGCAACCGGGTCGACACGATCCTCGTCACCCGCATCGCGGAGCCCGACGAGGGCGATGCTGCCGCGGAAACCGAATCGGCCGAGATCAGGAGACAGCATGAGCGCACCGGATCCTGAAGACGCCAAGCTGGTGACCCTCGCCCGTTCGGCCCGGGCCCGTACCCACGCTGCCCAGGGCGCGGCGGTACGCGACGGTGACGGTCGCACCTACGTAGCGGCGACGGTGGACCTGCCCTCGTTGCGACTGTCGGCGCTGCAGGTTGCTGTCGCCATGGCCGTGGCCTCGGGTGCGACGGCGCTGGAGGCCGCGGTCGTGCTCGGCGTGGACAGCGCCGACGCCGACGGCGAGGCAGCGGTCAAGGACGTGTCCCGCGATGCACCGGTACTGCGTGCCGATCCGGCCGGCACGATCCTGCGCTGATCGCTCAGTCCGGCAACCGGCCCGCGGACAGCGCCGGCAGCGCGTCGCGGGCCTTCGCCCACGCGGCGGACTTCACGTCGATCAGGGTGAAGTGGTCCCCGACGGTTCGGTGCAGCGCAGCCTTACCGCCGGCCGTGGTCGCGGCCGCCACGTACGCGGTGCTCTGCTGCAGCGGAACGTTCTGGTCGTCGGGGGAGTGCAGGCAGTACACCGGCGCGTCGATCGGCACCTGGGCGATCGGGTCGGCGAGCCGGTAACGCTCAGGCTGGCCGGCCGGCGTCCCACGGACCAGTTGTGCCGCGGACTGACCGCCCACCCCGGTGTCCGCCGCCACCGCCAGATCGAGCACGCCGGCCTGGGAGATGACACCGGTGACCGCAATCGCGGGCGGGCCCCCCGGCGCCGAGGCGGGAAGCTTCGCCCGCCCCGCAGCCCAGACGGCCAAGTGCCCACCGGCCGAGTGACCGATCACGACCACCGACGAGGTGTCGACGTCGAGCGATGCGAGGTGGTCGATGCCGGTCGCCACGTCGACGAAGGTGGCCGGCCACCCGCCGCCGTTACCGATCCGGCGGTACTCGAGATTCCAGCAGGTGTACCCCCGGGCCACGAGATCCTTGGCCAACGGACGACCGAGGTCCAGCCCGTACTGCGCCTGCCAGAACCCGCCGTGCACGATCACGACCGTCCCGGCGTGACCGGTTGCCTTCGGTCGGTACAGCTCGCCGAACTGCGAGGGGTCCGAGCCGTATGTGCTGCGCTCCGGCTTGGCTGATCTCATCTTGTCATTGTGGTCCGCGGACGATCGGCCGGCGGAGGCGCACCCGGCCAGTGGGGTGAGGCCGGCGACAGCCAGGAACGCTCGGCGTGAGATCACCGGCAGATGGTTTCACCGTGGGTGACAAACTGAGCCCATGACGTTCCGCTCCGGCTTTTGTTGTTTCGTGGGGCGACCCAACGCCGGGAAGTCGACGCTGACCAACGCGCTCGTCGGCACCAAGATCGTCATCACCAGCGACAAGCCGCAGACGACACGGCACGCCGTGCGCGGCATCGTGAATCGAGACGGCGGTCAGATCGTGCTCGTCGACACCCCGGGGCTGCACCGTCCGCGGACCCTGCTCGGGCAGCGACTCAACGACGTCGTCCGCTCGACCCTGTCCGAGGTCGACGTGGTCGGGTTCTGCATCCCCGCCGACGAGCGCGTCGGGCCGGGCGATCGGTTCATCGCCGCCGAGCTCGCCCCTCTCAGGGCGCCGGTACTGGCGATCGTCACCAAGACCGACGCCACCTCGAAGAAGCGCGTCGCCGAGCAGTTGCTCGCGGTGTCCGCTCTCGGCGAATTCGTCGACGTGGTCCCGGTATCGGCGGTCGCGGGGGACCAGGTCGACCTGCTCGCCGGGCTCCTGTTGGGCCACCTGCCCGAGGGCCCGATGCTCTACCCGGACGACGTCTTGACCGACAACGACGACGAGACCCGCATCGGCGAACTCATCCGCGAGGCCGCCCTCGACGGCGTCAGGGACGAACTACCCCACTCGATCGCCGTCACCATCGACGAGATCCGGCGTCGGGAGTCGGGGCTGCAGGAAATCTTCGCGACCATCCACCTCGAGCGGGACAGTCAGAAGGGCATCATCATCGGCCCGGGCGGTTCCCGCCTCAAGCGCATCGGCATGACGGCGCGCGGCGGGGTGGAAGCCCTGCTGGGGGAGAGGGTCCACCTCGCCCTGCACGTCGCCGTCGAAAAGGACTGGCAGCGTGACCCAAAGAAGCTGGACCGGCTCGGCTTCTAATGCTCAAGACCTACCGCGCGGCGTTCGGGAAGCCGGGCACCGCGGCTTTCTGCGCGGCCGCGTGGGTGATGCGGGCGCCGATCGCCATGTACCCGATCGGTCTGGTGCTGATCCTGTCCGCACGCGACGGCCGGTTCGGGTTCGCCGGTGTGCTCAGCGGGGTGTACGTCCTCGCCAACGGGATCGGCAACCCGGTGCTCGCCCGGCTCACCGACCGGCTCGGGCAGGGCCGGCTCCTGGTTCCGGCGTCCCTCGTGCACGCGGCGTCCACGATTCTGCTCGCGGTCTGCCTCACTGAGGAGTGGCCGGACTGGACGCTCATCGCGCCGACTGCGGTGTGCGGGTTCTTCTACCTGTCCGTCGGCTCCCTGGTGCGCGCGCGCTGGTCCTACGTCCTGGCCGGACGTCCGGAACTCAACACGGCGTATTCGCTCGAGTCGACGCTGGACGAATTGATCTTCGTCCTCGGCCCGCTCGTCGCCACCGTCATCGCCACGCAGCTCACGCCGGTTCTCGTGCTCTACGTCGGGCTGGTGCTGGTGGTCGTCGGCGCGATCCGGCTGGCCTCCTTACGTGATTCCGAGCCGCCGCCGCACCCGATCGACAGCCGGCCACGGTCGGCGATCCGGGAGCGGGGAATCCCGGCACTCACCGTGTTCGCGGGCGCGATGGGGATGATCTTCGCCAGTGCAGAAGTGACGATGGTCGCCTTCTGCGGTGAACGCGGCGAGCGTGGGCTCAGCGGTGCCGTCCTGGCGGCCTTCGCCGGTGGCAGCGCCGTATCGGGCTTCCTCTACGGTGCGCGCACCTGGCGGATGCCGTTGCTGGACCGCTTCCGGCTGCAGGCGATCGTGTTCGGAGTCCTGCCGCCGCTGTTCCTGGCCGCCACGAACATCGGGGTCCTCGCAGCCTGCGCCTTCGTGGTCGGGATGGGCATCGCGCCGACGTTGACGACTGCGTTCGGGCTCATCGGCGAGCTCGTCCCGGCGCTGTCGCTGACCGAGGGCCTGGCCTGGCTCGTCACCGGACTCAGCGTCGGGTACGGGGTGGGCGCGTCGCTTGTGGGCGGCATCGTCGATGCTCATGGCCCGCGGCCCGCCTTTCTCGTTACCGTCGCCGCCGGTCTGTCGATGGCCGCGCTGGCCCAGCTACTGCACTCCCGGTTGCGCGCAGATCACGGACCGCAGGTCGTCTGCTGACCGACGGTGGCTGCGGGCTGTGCCGCGCCGAACAGGAAACCCTGACCATGGGTGCAACCGATTGCTCGCACCGCGTCGGCCTGTTCCTGCGTCTCGATGCCCTCTGCGACGGTGGTCATCCGCGCCGCGCGGGCGAGCGCCACGATTCCGCTGATGATCGCGTAGGACATCGGGTCGGACGCGAGGTCGGTCACGAAGCACCGGTCGATCTTGATCTCGTCGAAGGCGTAGCGACGCAGGTAGCTCAGCTGGCTGAAGCCGGTGCCGAAGTCGTCGAGAGAGATACGCACACCGGTGTCCTTGATCCGGGCAAGGATCTTCCACCCCGGGTCCGAGGAGGTGAGCAGCACGCCCTCGGTCACCTCCATCGTGACGACCTCCGGCGGGACACCATGGGCGGTCAGCAGGGCGGCGAGCAGGTCCGGTAGCGATTCGTCGGCGAGTTGCCGCACGCTGAGGTTGATCGACATGCCGATCTGGGATCCGGCTGCACGTTGTAACGCGAGTTCGGCCAGTGCGCGAGTCAGTGCGTAACGGCCGAGGTCACCGACCAGCCCGGTCCGTTCGGCAACCGGGACGAATGAGGACGGCGGGACTGAACCGGCTGGGGTGTGCCAGCGCAGCAGCGCCTCGAAGTGGTCGACCTGACCGTCGGTCAACCGCACGATCGGCTGGTACTCGACGGTCAACTCTTCGTCGTCGATGCCGCGGCGTAGCGCCGGGGCGAGCAGCGTGGCACCGCCGGCCGGGTCGAAGTCGGGGTCGTAGACGCCGATCTGTTGGGACCCCGAGGACTTGACCCGCTCGAGGGCGACGGCGGCGGCGCGGAGCGGTTCGTCGAGCGGACGCGCGTGGGAAAGGATCTCCGGGCCGTAGGCCGCTACACCGACGGCGGCGCCGACGACGAGTGACATCCCCCCGATATCCATCGGCCCGGCGAGGACCGCAGCGAGCTCCTCGGCGATCCCGACTGCCTGCGCATCGTCGGCCAAACCTCGAACCACCGCGACGAAGTCGCAGCCCCACAGCTGTGCAGCGAGCCCGCGGGCCCCCACCTGGGCGGTGAGTCGCCGCCCCACGGTACGTAGGACGTCGTCCCCAGCTGCGGGTCCCAGCGTCTCGTTGACCCGGCTCATACCGTCGACCGAAATCTGGATTACTGCGAGACGGCCGGGTGACGTCTGGAGGTCGGACTCGAACGCGCGCAGCGTCTCCTCGACGACGACGCGATTCGGCATGCCGGTCACCTGATTCGTCCGGCTGGTGTCGCGCAGGAGTCGCCGGGCCTCATCGTGCGCAACGGCGACCGCAGTGAGATACCCGGCGCTGTACAGCAGCTTCAACTCTGACTCGTCGGGCGTACGGGGCTCGGCGAAGTACACCCCGAAGGTGCCGAGCACCCGCTCGCCGACGCCGACGAACGGCGTCGACCAACACGCGGCCACTCCAGCGCTCTCGGCGGCCGGGAGCCAGCGTGCCCACGCTTGGTCGACCCGCAGGTCCGGGGTGATCACGACGCGCTTCTCGTAGGCGGCTGTTCCGCAGGTCCCCACGCCCGGACCGATGAGCTCACCGTCGAAGGCTTGGCTGAACTCGGCCGGGAGCGAAGGGGCAGCCACCGGGTGCAACCGCCCCTCCGCGTCGACGAGCAGGATCGAGGCCCGCGACAGCGGGATCTCGCGTTCGATCATCGCTGTTACGACGAGGAGGATCTTCGGCAGCGGAGTGTCAC
>JBDTFN010000167.1:0-17666 GCA_039937915.1 Jatrophihabitans sp.
ATCACCTGACGGTGATCCTGGTCTGCGTCACCGTCGACTGGTAGCGGGTGTCGTAAACGGTGAGGGTGACGGTGAACGTCCCCTTCCGCGCGTAGGCGTGCGTCACGGTCTTGCCCGTCCGGCTCGGCACGGTAGAGGTCCTACCGTCACCCCAGTTCCACGACAACGTGCTCAGGTAGGTGTGCGGCAGACGTTCGCTGCCACTGGCCACGAAGGTGGTGGACCGGCCGTAATTAGTGGTGCTGGGGTGGGTGATCCGCATGATCGGGTCGGTGCGCTTGAACAGGCCGAGGCCGTGGGGCGTCCCCACGCCACTCGGGCCGTCGAACCCGGCGGCCGCGTTGCACGCCCGGTTGCGGGACTGCGGGACGTATTCCGAAGGACCGGGCCCGAAGCTGCAATCGACCATGTTCATATTCAGCCGATTCGGGTTCTTGGTGGGCGCGTATTGCGCCGCCGGCTGGTAGATGGCGGCGGCGCAGTCCGCCGGCGAGTCGCTGCCACAGAATCCGTTCCCACCGGAGGTGACGTCGAAGCGAGTACTCGGATAGGTCTGCGAGTTCCCGTAGAGCGCCGAGGACGGGTATCGCGCACCCTGGGCGCCGCCGGCGAGGGCGAACATTCCGGCCGCTAGCGGCGCGGACAGCGAGGAGCCGCCGATGGTGACCCAACCGCCGGAGCCGTAGCTGTCAAAGACGTCGAACCCCGTCTGCGGATCGCCGACCAGGGACATGTCGGCGGCCAGCCGGGTGCCCCCGCACCTCGCGTCGCCGTAACCGGGCTGATGGCTCTGGTAGGGCCGAGCCGGGTACTGCGTGCTGCAACCACCGCCGGAAGCGCCCATCGGTTGCTGGCGCGCCATGCCGATCGAGTCGTGCGGGCCGTTGCCGTTCCACACCGTCTCGGAGACTCGCTGGTTCGCCGAATCGAGCGTCAGCGTCGTCGCGCCGACGGCCACGACGTACGGCGAGGAGCTGGGGAACGAGGCCACGCCGTCGCCCCTGTCACCTTGCGTGTTGCCGTAGTCCCAGCCGAACCAGCCGTCGTCGCCGGTCGAGACGGTCAGCACGACGCCGGGATGGTTGAAGGCGTTGGTGATGGCGGAGGAGGACTTGAGTTCGGGGGTGCCGTAGGAGTTGCTGATGATGTTGGCTCCGAGCCGAACTGCGGTGTTCACGGCGGCGGCGAGGTCGGTGTCGTACGGGTCGTCGGCCTCGACGAGCAGGATCTTGCAGGTGTTGCACGCTCCGCGGACGGCCTGGGTGTCGAGCGCGATCTCGCCCGCGGCGCCGGGGTCCCGCGCCGGCAGTGGCGAGGACGCGCCGCGTTCGTTGACCTTGCGGAACGTCGCTGCGGTCTCCTGCTTCAGTCCGTACCGGGCGTTGAAGGTGTTGAGATCCGACAGCACGTTCGGCGCGTCGTGCCAGAGCACGATCGCCACGGTGAGGTTGGACCGATTGATCTTCGGGTCGAAGTCGTAGGCCGTGGCCAGGGCCTGCGGGGTGTAGCCGCCGGCCGGCCCGCGCGATGCGTTGGTGCGGTAGCTGTAGGCGTGCTTCGTGCCCTTCTTGACCGGGACCCGCTTGAACGAGAAGCACCGCATGATGCCCGGCGCGACCGATTCCTGGCACAGCGGCCGATTGATCGCGTAATGCAAGTTCGTCGTGGGGTTCGCGGCCGGGTCGGTCGCCCCACCGGCGCTCGAGGCGAACATCGTCAGGCCGAGCGTCCCGATTAGTGCCGCGGTGGCCGCCACCCGCACGGCGGATAGCGGTGACCTGCGGCGGGTGACGACCATTCGGGTGACTCCGGGTGCTGACGGGGGCCCGCAGGACGGTGGGGCGCAGACGATGTTCGCACAGTGTGACTTGTCGTCACCGCGCTGGCGATTCAGAGCAAGACCACTGGGTCGGGATTCTCAGGACGCGGTACTGACCGTCGACATGTTGAAGTCCGGCACCCGGATCGGCGGCATGGCAGTGCGCCGGAAGTAGTCGGCCCACTCCCGGGGCAAGGTGGGCACGGTCGCACCGACCTCGGTGATCCGGCTGAGCAGGTCGACCGGCGATTCGTTGAACCGGAAGTTGTTGACCTGCCCCTGGACCTTGCCGTCCTCGATCAGGAACACGCCGTCGCGGGTGAGACCGGTGAGCAGCAGGGTCTGCGGATCAACCTCACGCAGGTACCACAGGCTCGTCATCAGCAGGCCGCGTTCGGTGGAAGCGATCATCTGTTCGAGGGTCGCGGTGGCGCCGTCGGCCTCGAGGATCAGGTTGTCGACCACCGGCCGCGGCCGGGCACCGGTTCGCTGGGCCCAGGCGCGGGTGCGGATGAGGTCGGCGAGCCTACCGTCCCGAACCCAATCGGTCGGGTCGACCGGCTGACCGTTGTCGAACACCGACTGCATGCCTGCGTGCGAGGCGGTGACGACGTCGAACGGCGCGCACTCCAGACCCGGTGCGTGCGGGTCCGAACGCAGCGTGAGGGGCAGGGACGAGAGTTGCTCGCCGACGCGGGTGCCATCCGAACCGGACGCGAACACGTTGCGCCCCTCCTCGGCATCTCGGGCGGACGCGGTCCAGTACGCATAGATCAGCAGGTCGGCGACGCAGGTGGGCGGGACGATGGTCTCGTAGCGCCCCGGCGGCAGCTCGATGCGGCGCTGCTGCCAGTCCAGCTGCCGGCCGAGCGCCTCGGTCTCCGTCGAGGCCTCGATGTCGCGGAAGTCACGGGTGTAGCGCCCGGACCACGTGGACCCAGTGCCGTCCGCGGTCTTGCCGTTGAGCTCGAGTCGGCCCGAGGGTTGGTCGACCCGGCGGCGCAGTCCGGTAGACACGCCGAGGAAGGACGAGGTCAGCTGGTGCTCGGCGAACCCGTAGAGGCGGCGGTCGGCATCCTGCCAATCGCGCAGAACCCCTCCGAGGTCGGCGGCGAAGCCCTCGAACACCGCGACGCTCGTGGCCGCCGGAGGCGCCTCCCAATCGTCGTCGTGGTCATAGGGCGCGACGAGCGGTGCCGCATCATCAGCGGGTTCGGCGTCGCGGCCGGCCCGTTCGGAGGCGCGGACGAGGTCCGTGACCTCATCCGCGGTGCTGATCGAACGGGTCACGACCCCGGCGCTCGTGCCGCCGTCGTGCTCGAAGGTCGACACCACGGTCATCGACCGCGTCTGCATCTGGCCGTTGGTGGTCAGCGCGTTGGCCGCCCAGCGCAGGTTCGTCTCGGTGTGCTCGGCCACCACGACGATGCATCCGTCGGCTCCCGAAGCGGCCAGGGCCGACTCGACGAGCTCTTGTGGGGTTCTCATCGGTCACCTCGCGGATCGCTCGCTACGCTCGGGTCCGGTCGGCGCCCGATACGCGCCTGGCGGCGCGTCGATACTTTCCTGTTCGCTCCGCAAGCGTCGCTCATCGGCCACCTTCCTCTCGGGTGTTGAGCACATTGACGCCGCGGAACAGAGCGGCCGGCGCGCCGTGCGACACCGCCCCCGACTGGCCGGGCTGGCCCTTGCCGCAGTTCAGCGCGCCCCCGAGCAGGTAGGTCTGCGGGCCGCCAACCGCCTCCATCGCACCCCAGAACTCCGTCGTCGAGGCCTGGTACGCGACGTCGCGGACCTGACCGACGAGCCGTCCGTTCTCGATGCGGTGGAACTGCTGCCCGGTGAACTGGAAGTTGAACCGCTGCATGTCGATCGACCAGGATCGGTCGCCCTTGATCAGCAGGCCGTGTTCGACACCGCTGACCAACTCCTCCAGCGACGGGCCGTCGGGTGCGGGCTGGAGCGAGACGTTCGGCATCCGCTGCATCGGGATGTGGCCGGCCGAGTCGGCGTAGGCGCAACCGTTGGACCGCTCGCGGCCGAGGACGGACGCGTTGGCCGCGGCCGTCTGCCGATCGAGTTGGTACCCGACGAGCACGCCGTCGGCGATCAGGTCGAACTCCTGCGCGGCGACGCCCTCGTCGTCCCAGCCGACCGTGGCCAGGCCGTGCTCGACGGTGCGGTCGCCGGTCACGTTCATCACCGGGCTGCCGTACTTCAGCGTCCCCAACCTGTCGATCGTCGCGAAGCTCGTCCCGGCGTAGGCGGCCTCGTAGCCCAGGGCGCGGTCCAGCTCGGTCGCGTGCCCGATCGACTCATGAATCGTCAGCCACAGGTTGGACGGGTCGATGACCAGGTCATACCGGCCGGCCTGAACGCTGGGGGCCACGACGTGCTCGGCCAGCAGCCCCGGCAACTCGGCGAGTTCGGCGTCGAAGTCCCAGCCGGTGCCGGTGAGGTATTCCCATCCCCGACCGGCCGGCGGTGCGAGGGTGCGCATCGAGAAGAACGTCCCTTCCGCGCGATCCACGTGCAGCGCGGTGAACTCCGGTTCGATGCGCATCCGCTGCTGGGTGGTCATCGTGCCGGCGAGGTCGGCGTAGAACTTGTTCTCCAGCACGTAGGTCACCGAGGCGTCGACGTGATCGACGCCCTCGGCGGCCAGCAGTCGTTCGGACAACTCCACGAGGCGACCGACCCGGTCGGCGTCAGGCACCGCGAACGGGTCGAGGTCGTAGGCCGAGACCCAGCTGACGTCGGCGTAGACCGGTTCGGGAGCGAGCACGACCGCGGCCCTGCGTAGCGCCCGGCTCACCCGCGCGGTCGCCACCGCCTGTTCGGCGAGGGCACGGGCACCCTGCACCGTTCGGGTGATGCCACTCGCGAAACCCCAGGTCCCGTCGTGGACGACGCGGACGGACAGCCCGACGTCCTCGTGCTCACTGGTGGAGTCCAGGCGGGCATCGCGTAGCCGGACACTGCCGAGTCGTTGCCGCTCGAGGCGGAAGTCGGCGTGCTCCGCACCGAGCTCGGCGGCGCGCTGCAGGGCGGCGGAGGCGAGCTCAGGCAGTGGCATGGCTGAGAAAGTGGGGTCGAGATCGGGCATACCTCGAACCTACTCAGCGCGCTCTGCCCTTGCCTATGCAGAATGATCTTGTGCAGCCACCGGTTCGTGTCAGCTTTGTCTGTTCCGGCAACATCTGCCGCTCACCGACCGCCGAGATCGTGCTGAGATCACTGGCTCGCGACAGCAACCTTGCAGCGCTCGTGCAGGTCGACAGCTCGGGCACCGGGTCGTGGCATCGCGGTGACGACATGGACGAACGGTCGAGGCAGACACTCGTTGACGCCGGCTATAGCCCGGGTCGGCACGAGGCCAAGCAGTTCGACGCGGGGGACTTCGTCACGCGGGACGTGATCGTCGCCCTGGACACCGGTCATCGAGACGTCCTGTGGTGGCTGGCGGCCGACGCCGAGGACGTGAACGCTGCGCGGGCCAAGATCGTCATGCTGCGCGACTTCGACCCGGAGCTGGGTGCCGGCGAGAAACCCGACGTCGCGGACCCCTATTACGGCGGCACGGGCGGGTTCGGCAAGGTGCTGGCACAGGTCGAGCGCAGCTGCGCTGCCCTGCTCGCCGCGATCGCACGAGGGGTCGAGTCCGGTGGCGGGCTTCAGCAGACCGATAAGCCGCTCTTGTAACCCTCGATGAAGGCCTGAACACGGTTGAGTCCGGTCGTGCCCTGAGCACCGAAGGCGGCGTCTCGCGGCACAACGTCCAGCGTTGCGGCGACGCCCTCGTCCAGGTCGGCCGGTGACAGCAAGAGGAGTTGTGGCGCACCCTGGCTGGGCGCGACGTTGATGTCCTTGGCGTAGGCGCCGGTGTAGCACAGGCCCGCGATCAGGGCGGCGCTGCCGTCCATCGACCGACCGAAGAATTGGTGTCGAACCGCGTACCCCCAGGCGATGGAGAACATGGTTCCCAGGGCGAAGTCGGCCGGCTGGTTCGACAGCAGGGTCACGTCACCGTTGGTCTTGTTGACCTGGATGTCGGGCAGGCTGTAGTAGGACTGCTTGGCAAAAGACTGGCTGAAGTACACGGTGTTGTCATCCGGGCAGTAGCCGAATTCGGCGACGCTACTGGCCCCGCCGCACTTCGGGTGCGCAGCTTCGGCGATCGTTACCGGCTTGAAGGTCTTGCCGATGCGCTTGGCCGCGGTGGTCCAGAATCGGTTGAGGTCATTGACGAACACGTTGTCCGAGCCGAGCTTGATGACGTCCTCGAAAGGAGTGTTGTCGCCGCTACTGGCCTCTTGTTGGTCGCGGAACGGGCGCTCGGTGAAGACCCGCGAATCGAAGTAGCCCTTGCTGTAGCAGTACGTAACGCCCTTGTCATAGCCGTCGGCGACGGCCGAGAGCCGGTCGAACCCGTTGCCGTGGGAGATCTCGGTGACGTTGACCGGCGTGCTGTCGCGACCGTTGAGGAAGCCCTCGAGGGCGTCGTCCACCTTGGCCAGGGTGATGTCGCGGAAGTGCGGGTCCCGGCCGTCGACGGCGCTCTTGGCCCAAGCCCCCGCCGCGCAGTCGGCCTGCGACTCGGTGAAGATTGTCTTGGGCTGGGAGTCGAAGATGCCGAGCCGGTTCTGGACGGCGTGCCCGAACTCGTGGGCGAAGATCAGCGCGACGGTGAAGTCGCCGTACTTCTTGGCCAGCTGCCCGAACAGGTGGGTGTCGATGCGGTCCCACACGATGGAGTCGTCCAGGCGGCAGTAGGCCGCGTTGTCGACGAGGAAGCCGATGCTGCGCTGCGCGCACTGGTTATTTTCGACCGGCTGACCCTTGGCGCTTCGGGTCTCGATGACCTTCCGGCCGTCGACGGAGTACAGGCCGCCCTTGATCGGCGGCAACGACTTGCCGCCGGATACCGTCGGGTACTCGACCCGCCAGAAGCCCTCGACATCACTGAGTGAGTTTTGGGCTAGTTGGTCGAAGGAACTGTTCGGGTCCACGCCGAGCACGCCCAGGTTGACGTTGCCGGCGTTACCGGTGCTCCCATGACCGTCGACGGCGATCGCGCAGCCGGTCAGGCACACCGCAGCAATCGCGGCGAGCGACAGCAATCTGGTCCACCGGGTGGGGCGCATGCGCACGGCATCTCCTCGAGGCTGATCTGCGGGCAGTGTAAACGGCGCGACACAGTGTTTCGCCTGCGTCCCGAGAGGAACCTTCCGGTTTGGGACACTGTCTCGATGGGACGGCACTCGGCATCGAATGACGGCGACGCAACGTCCGCGCGCCCGGTGGCGCCCAGGACCGGTCGGCCCAAGCCGGGGCGGCACCAGGTCAACGGCGATTCCGACCCCGCGGAGACAGTTCCGTCCGGGGCGGAACCCCCGCCCCGCAAGCCGCGCCCGGTCGGGCTGGACGTCATCGAGCAAGCCATGAACGAGGGTGCGGTCAAGGGCGGTGGGCCGGCTGCGGCTCCGGCGGACGAGACCGTGACGATCCCGGCGGTCACCGCCGAGATCCTGACCGAACCTGCCCGCAAGCCGGCGTCGCCGGTGCGCGAACAGGAGGCGTCCGACGAGACCCATCCGGGGGCGACCGAACTGGTCCCCGACGCTAGTAGTTCAGCCGGCGCTGATGGGTCCGACGCCGGTAGTACCGCCAAGGCAGGCTCGGGTGCATCCGACCTTGCGCTCCTTCGCGCGAACAGTGCGCTGCGTGCCCGGGTGATGGCCGCGGTGCTCGTCCCGTTCCTGGTGTACGCAGGCGTCCTGCTGGTGATCGACACCCGTGGCCTGCGGACCTTTCTGATCTGGATCTGGATCCCGCTGGTCACCGCCGGCGTCCTGGCCGGGCTGCTGCTCGACGCCGCGCACCGGCCGCGCACGTCACCCCCTACCGAATGATCAGGCCGTCGCGTTTCGCGCCGTAGGCGTCGAGGTACGTCACGATCGCGGCGTGCGCAGCCTCGTCGGCGGTGCGTTGTTGCGGGGTCAATGTCGTGGACGCCAGCGCACGGGGCAGGTCGATGAGCCGCAGGTTCGGTTCGTCCTCCATCCACGTCGGGATGGCCTCGGCCCGCGTCGTGGTGAAGTGTCCGGGCGAGGTCTCGGTGAACGTCACCCGAGGCATCACCCCCTGCCGGCCGACCGGGATCGGGTCAGCGTGCCGCGAGATCTGGTTGCCCATACCGAAGAAGACCCACTTGCCGTCCATGCGCTGCGCCGGCTGCACGACGTGGACGTGATCGCCCAGGATCAGGTCGATGTACTGCGACTTCAGCAGCGCCCGGGCCTGTGAGCGCTGCTCGTCGGTGGCCTGGTGGTCGTACTCGATGCCCCAGTGCAGCGAGGCGACGACGATGTCGGCGCCGGCCTTCTTCTCCGCCTTGGCCGCGGCGATGATCGCCGGAACGTCGATCTCGTTCGCGATCCAGGGCTGGCCGGCCGGCTTCGGGATTCCGTTGAACCCGAAGGCGTACGCGAGTTGGCCGATCCGCACACCGTTGGGCAGCGTGAAGATCAGCGGCTTGGCCGCTTCGGCCTCCGAGCGGGCACTGCCAGTGTGTTTCAGGCCGGCGGCGTCGAGTTCGTCGAGCGTGCGCTGCACGCCCTCGTAGCCCTGGTCGAGGGAGTGGTTGGACGCGGTGGTGCAGGAGTCATAGCCGGCCCCCTTCAGCGCGGTCAGCACCTGCGGCGGGGCGTTGAAGTCGGGCCATCCGCGAAATGGCCCGGTCGGCGGAGCGAGCGGCGTCTCCATCTCGCAGATCGACAGGTCGGCGTCCCTCGTGTCCGGAGCGACGCTGGCGTACATCGGGCCGAAGTCGTAGCCGTTACCGCCGGCGTCGCGGTGCGCCTGCTGCCAGAGCGCGGGGTGGATGAGGACGTCGCCGGAGCCGAGGATCGTCGCCGTTCGGGCCGGTGGCACGGACGGTGTGTTGGTCCCCGCATCGGACTTGAGCGGGATCGTCTGGATCGACGGGCTGCTGCGGACCGGCGTACGGGTCGGCTGGCCCGACGATGCGGAGGTGCAGGCGGTCAGCAGGGCCGCGCACACGCCGATGACCGCTACTCGCCTTCGTCCCACGGGGGCACGGTACCCCGGGGCCGGACGGGTCAGCGGGAGCCGAACGCGCCGTGCTCGTACGCCGTCTCGGCGTGCGTGGTCATGTCGAGTCCGGCGTGTTCCTCCTCGGCCGTGACTCGCAGGCCGATCGTGCGCTGGACGGTCCAGGCGATTGCGTAGGTGGCGGCGAACGCCCAACTCGCGGCGACCAGGACGCCGAGGGCCTGGACGCCCAACAGGTGGAACCCGCCACCGTCGATGAGTCCCCGGCCGACCGGGTTGACCGAGCGGGTGGCGAGCAGGCCGATGGACAGCGTTCCGACGACGCCGCAGACGCCATGGACGCCGACGACGTCCAGCGAGTCGTCATAACCCAGCCGGTACTTCAGCCGCACCGCGTACAGCCCGGCCGCACCCGCGGCCAGGCCGATGAGGATCGCGCCCATGCTGTTCACGAACCCGGCCGACGGCGTGATCGCCACCAGACCGGCGACCGCGCCGGACGCCGCCCCGAGGGTGGTGGCGTGCCCGGTGGCTCGCTTCTCCAGGATCATCCAGCCGAGCAGGCCGCCGCAGCCGGCCAGATGGGTGCTCAGCAGCGCTTGCGCGGCAAGATCGCCGGCACTCAGCGCGGACCCGGCGTTGAAGCCGAACCAGCCGAACCAGAGGATGCCCGCGCCGAGCAGGGTCAGGGGCAGGGAGTGCGGAGCCATCGGCTCAGCCGGCCAGCCCCGGCGTTTACCCAGGACGATCACGAGCGCGAGCGCCGACGCCCCGGCATTGACCTCGACGACGGTGCCACCGGCGAAATCGAGCACACCCTCCTTGGCCAGCCAGCCCTGCGGCGAGAACACCCAGTGCGCGATCGGGACGTAGACCAGGAGCATCCAGGCGATCGAGAAGACGAGGAACGAGCCGAAGCGCATGCGATCGGCCCCGGCGCCGGTTAGCAGCGCGGCGGTGACGACGGCAAACATCATCTGGAATCCCGCGAACGCGGGTTGCGGGACGGACAGGTTGATCGAGCCGAGCGGGTCACCGGCGTGCGCGAGCCCGGCGAAGTGCAGGTTGCCGATCAGCCCGGCGCCGGTGTCGTTGCCGAAGACGAGGGTGTATCCGACCAGCGCCCAGACCACGCTAATGACGGCGATGAGGGCGAAGTTCTGCGCCAGCATGGAAAGCACGTGCTTACTGCGGACCATCCCGCCGTAGAACAGCGCCAGTCCGGGGGTCATGAAGAGCACGAGTGCGGTGCAGACGAGCACCCAGGCCGTGTTCGCCGCGTTGATCGTCATCTGGTGTCTCTCCGTCGGGTCGACCCACGCTGTGTCCAGCCTGTGCAGGCAGCATCGCCCGCGAGGACGGTAGTCAACGCGCGGCCCGGGCGCGAACCGTCTTCAGCCTGTCTGGCGCCAGGTCTCCAGGTCGGCGAGCCGTGGCGGGTTGGCCCCGGCCCGGGAGCAGGTGATCGCCGAGACCAGGGAGGCCTCGTCAAGGACGTCGTCGAGAAGGTGCAGATCGGTCAACGCTGCCGTCAACGCCGCGGGGGAGAGCAGATCGCGTCGAGCGAGCGCGTCCAACAGCCCGCTGGTGAACGCATCACCGGCACCGACCGTGTCGACCACCTCCGCCCGTCGCGCCGCGCGGATGACCGTGCCTGCGGCGGTGTAGGCCTGTGCGCCGTCCGATCCCCGGGTCACGACGACGACCGCCGGGCCGAGGGTCAGCCACTGACCCGCGATCTCCGCGACGTCCGCGCCGGGGTGGATCCAGGCGAGGTCCTCCTCGCTGGCCTTGACGACGTGGGCCAGGGCGACCGCCCGCTCGACGTGGTCCCGAGCGGCGGCGGCGTCCGGTTGCAGACCGGGTCGGACGTTCGGGTCGTAGCTGACCAACGCGTGCTCGCGCAGCGCGGCCACGCGCCGAAGCACCGCAGCATCCCCGGGCGGCGTCCAAGAGGCCAAGGATCCGAAATGGACGGCGTCGACGTCGGCAGGTACGGCGGCGAGTTCCGCGTCGGTCCAGGCGAAGTCGGCGGTCCCGTCGACGCCGAAGTGGTAGCCGGCTATGCCGTCGGACAACTCGACCAGCGCGATCGTGGTCGGCTCGAGGGCGTCGACGGCGAGGGTGAGGTCGACCGCGGAGCGTTCGGCGTGCCGACGCAGGATCGCCCCGAGCGGGTCGCGCGAGAGTCGCCCGACGAACGCGACACGCTGCCCGAGCCGGGCCAGGCCGATCGCGACGTTGTACGGGCTGCCGCCGGGTCGGGCGAGGCGCGGCTCGTCATCGCCGGTCTCAACGACGTCGATCAGTGCCTCACCGATGACCGCGATCCTGGTCTCGCCCACGACAGTCGACCCTAACGGCCTCGATAGAGTCCGGCTATGACCTCTGAGCCCCTCGCCGCCGACCAGCTCAACGCCGGCCTCGAGTCGCTGATCCCGGTCGCCCACGGCATGGGTGTCCGCTTCGTCGAGATGCGTCCCGGATTCGTCGCGGCCAGCGTGCCGTTCGAGGGCAATGGCAACCACTTCGGTGTCATCTACGCCGGGGTCATCTTCACCGTTGCCGAGGTGCTGGGCGGTGCGATCCACTTCGCCACCTTCGACGCCGCGACGCATTACCCACTGGTGCGCAGCCTGAACATCGACTTCCTCACGCCGGGGACCACCGCCCTCACCGCGACCGCCTCGATGACCGACGAGGAGGTCGCGCGGATCCGCGCGGCGGCCGGGCCGGGCGAGAAGGTGCCCTTCGTGCTCGAGGCTGAGGTGCGAGGCGAGGACGGCACCGTGGTCGCCCGTACCCGCGGTGACTACCAGCTGCGTCCGTTCGGTCGCTGACCGCCGAGTCAGCGCGGGTCCGGATCGGCGGTTCTCGGGCCCGGACTCGGCCGTGCCGCGTGGCGTCCACGGCGGGGTGAAGATCCTGGCGGCTGAGGCGGCTGAGGCGGCTGAGGCGGCTGAGGTCGTGGGGGCTGTGGTCGCGCAGTGGGTGTGGGTGCAGTGGGCACGGGGGCTACCGGTCGCGGCGTAGGTCGTGGGGACGGGAACCGGGGTCGCGCGGTCGGGCGTGGCCGTTCGGCAGTGGCCACCGGCACGGTCGAGTCGACCGGCGCCTCGGACTCGTCCTCGAGCCCGTGCCAGCGAGCGGGGTCGCGGTCGGCGAGGAACGCGAAATCGGCCGGCGTCGTGTAGCCCGCGAAGCCGGCCTTGTTGAACAGCACCTCCACCGGGATCGCCGGCTCGTCCGCCTCGGGCCAGGGCTCCCGACGCACGATGTCGTCGACGTCCAGCAGGCCCACCTCGATCACGTCGTCCGCGGCGTCGATGATCCGGTAACGCTGTTCGGCCCGATGGACGGGCTGCGGCGCCACGGTGATGACCCGCAACTGGCCGGATTCGAAGCGGCAGCGTTCTTGCACGGCCGCGAGCAAGCGCCGCTCGTGCGCGTGGCTACCACCGGAGTCCCCACCGGTCGCGGCGTCGCCCACGAGCACTCCGTCGCGTGACGAGTAGCGCGACGGATCGTCGACGGCACGGCGCAGGAGCCCGGTCAGCGCCCGACCGTTCGCCTGTGTCGTCCGGTAGGCGAGGGCCCGGTACCGGTCGAGGTCAGCCGACTCGAAGAGTTCCACCGCGTGGTTCTCGATCAGCCAGATGCTGCTGGCCTCGTTCCCCGAGCCGCGGCGGATCGTGGCCGGCACCGACACCAGGCCGGGGGCGAAGTTGCCGAGCAGTACGTACGCGAGCAGGGCCGACGCGGGCAACGCGGCGAGCAGTTGAGCGCCCGCCGGCCCGGCAGCGAGGCCTGCGTAGTGCCCGAATAGGAACAGCGAGGAGTAGACGACGAACGCGGCTCCTGCTGGCGACGCACCGAACGGGAACGCCGAGGCGACGGCGAGAACCTGGAGCGTCACCATCACCGTCAGCGCGAGGGTCGTCACGATCCCGCCGCCGGACAGCAGCAGGATCAGTGGCAGGACGTACAGCGCTCCGGTGCTGACGTGCGCGGTCCAGTGAGCCAGAGCGGTCGGGCTCAGGTCTGACCCTCGGGAGCGCCAGAGCACAGAGCTGATCCGGCCGGTGCGCGCCCACGGAACCCCGCTCACGCGCACGGCGACCGCGAACGGGAAGTGCCGGTTGAGCCTCGACGTCGCGATTCCCCACCAGGTCGCCACCATCACCAGCTTCAAGGCCAGCACGAAGTGCGCGGGAGGCAACAAGAAGACCACGAGCATGACGGCATACCGCTCAGGCCTGGCGGCCAGGAAGACCGTCGTGTCACGCAGACCGAGCAACGTGAGGGGGACGAGCAGCGCCCAGATGCCCAGCGACGGCAGGGTCCCCGCGGCCGAGCCGGTCAGACTGACCAGCCACACCGCGACGCCGAGCACCACGACGTACAACCCGACGTCGACCGTTGTCCGGCTCGTCCCTGCGGTGAGCGGGACGCGCGTCGGCCACGGTGCCAGTCGGATCGAACCCGGGCGCAGCCAGTGCCGGACGCTGCGCGACAACGGCCGCAGGCGATGGCTGGGCGGCTGCGAGGCGCCCAGCCCGAGGATCTGCCAGAGCAACGTCCAGACGACGAACTTCTGATAGATCACCGGCTCGATCCACCAGGAGGAGAAATCGGTGACGCTGACGCCGTCGGTGACGGACACGATGAGGACCGCGCCGCCGACGAAGACAGCGAACTCGACCAGCCGAACCAGGTAGACGATTCCGGGAACGCCGGTCGGCGAAGACGCGGACAGGCGCAGAGGTCGCAACCCCATCCGCAGGTGCCTCCGTTCTTGCCGCGAGCTCGGCGAACCGTCACGGTAGCTGCGTTGGCCGCTCGACTCAGCGCGGGGGGCGCCGCCGGTCGAGCGCTCAGGGCGTGAACGGACCTCTCGGTAGGGAACGCCCACCAGCCCGGTACAGCGAGCTGGGCAGGTCATGTCCGACCGCGGTCTCGGTCACCCGCGCTGCCTCGAGCACGGCGGCCAGATCGAGTCCGGTCGCGATGCCGGAGTCCTCGGCCCAGTAGACGAGCTCCTCGGTGGCGATGTTGCCACTGGCGCCTGGAGCGAACGGGCAGCCGCCGAGGCCGCCGACGCTCGCGTCGAGGTGCGTCACGCCGGCCAGGATCGCGGCGAGTGCGTTCGCCTGACCGGTGCCGCGGGTGTCGTGGAAGTGGACACCGACGTCCAGTCCGGGGGCCGACGTTCGAACCGCGTCGAGCAGGTCGACGGTGCGGCGTGGCGTCACGGTGCCGATGGTGTCGCCCAGACAGAGCTGGTCTGCGCGCTGCGCGACTGCGGCGGTGACCACCTCGAGCGTCCGGGCGGGGTCGGTCGGTCCGTCGAACGGGCAGTCCCAGGCCGTTGCGATGATCACCTCGAGGGAGCCGCCGGCGGCGTGGGCGAGCCCCGCGATCTCACCGATCACGCCGGCAGCGGCGGCGGTGGGACGTCCGGCGTTGGCCAGGCTGTGCGAGTTCGCGGCTGACACGACGTACTCGAGATTCGCGATCCCGGCGTCGATCGCGCGCACGGCGCCGCG
The DNA here is from genome assembly GCA_039937915.1 of Jatrophihabitans sp. Taxonomy (GTDB): domain Bacteria; phylum Actinomycetota; class Actinomycetes; order Mycobacteriales; family Jatrophihabitantaceae; genus Jatrophihabitans. The sequence continues at coordinate 14,440 of JBDTFN010000167.1, forward strand.
GGTGTTGGCCACCAGGGCAGAGAAGTGGATGCCGGGCCAGGTCCCCAGATGCCGGGCGAGTTCATCGGCGTCGGCCAGCGCCGGAACCGCCTTCGGGGACACGAAGCTGGTCACCTCGACCCGCCGGACGCCGGTCGCGGCGATCGCGTCCAGCATGCGCAGTTTCGCGTCGAGAGCCACCGGGTCCTCGAGTTGCAGACCGTCGCGCATGCCGACCTCGCGGATGTCGATGCTCGCAGGTAGCTCCAGCATGCTGTCGACGGTAGCCCGACGCCGCTGCGCGGGTCAGCCCCGGACGAGTCGCAGCACCCGGTCGGACACGCCGACCGACGCCTGCTGGCCCCAGGACAGGTCCAGGTGGTCGTCCTCGATGCCATCACCGAACGCGACGAGGCGGTCGGACTCGATCGTCACCCGGAGCTTCTCACTCGTGAGTAGACCCTCGGTGTAGTTCGCGCCGGTTGTAGGAGATGGCCACGCCTCGCGGACGAACCAGGCGAGGCCCTGCTCCTCGGGGGTCGGGAGTCGCAAGGCGCTGTGTCGCTCGAGCCAGGCCGAGCGACACCAGCCGGTCGCGCCGGTTCCGCTGGCCACGATGAGTCCCGACGACGCCTGCTCCTCCCCGGTCACCCCGTTCGCCCGGGGGACGTCGAGCCGGTAGCGCGCGGTCTGGTGCGACGGGTGTCCGAGGTAGATCTCGTTCAACGCGACCAGGGTCTGTCCGTCGTCCGCGGTGATCTCGACCATCGTCCGCTGCTCGACGGTCTCGGTGGCGTGCAACAGATCCGCCGCACTCCCCGCGTCGTGAGTGACGAGTACGCCGGCGTTACGACCTGGCTCGGGATCCACCCCGATCACCGGTTGACCGTCGAGGTACTTCGCGACGTTGGCCACCAGCCCGTCCTGCCCGACGACCACGATGCGGTCGTCGGGCGCGAACAGGAACCGGTCGAGGTCGGCGCGTTCGACCCGGCCCCGCCGCCAGTCGAGCGGGATCGCCGACGTGACTGCGGTGAGCGCGCGGGCCACCGCGTCGTGCCGGGTCTGGACCTCGTCGATATTGCGCCCGCGGGTGGACAGGAAGAAGGCCGCCTGTCCACGCGTGCCGTGTCGCGCCACGAGCTCGTCCAGTTCGGTGGTGCGGTGCACGATCACCACCCGCGGCGCGAGGCTCACGATTTGCCACCCAGCTTCGCGAGCACCGGAGTGAGCAAGTCAGGGGTGAGTACGAGGCTGTCGATCGCCGGCAGATTGGCGGCCAACTCCTTGAGCGCGAGACCGAGAAGCACCCGCTCGGGCAGGTCGCGATAGGTAGCCAGCCTCGCGGTCTCGGCGTCGCCCTCAGCGGCACCGAGCAGCCGGGTGTTCTCGGCTCGTGCGCGGGCCAGCGTTGCACTGCGCCTGGCTTCGGCCTCCACCGCGATCAGGTCCGCCGCCGCAGCCTCCTCGGCCTGTCGACGCTGGTTCGCGCCTCGTTGGCCGACGAGTTCCTCCTCGCGGCGGGCGAGTTCGATCTGGCTCTGCAGCTCGTTCTCGCTGATCGTGCGCTCCCGCTCGACCGCGATCGCGCGACGCTCGTAGGTCGCTCGGTCGGCGTCCTGCTGTACCTGTTCGCGCGTCGGCGTACGCAGGGCTTTCTCGACCTCGGGCTCCGGGCGGATCGCGACGACGCGGACGCCGATGACCGCGATGCCGGTCTCGTCCAGCCGTGCGTCCCGAGCGAGGCCGTCGGCGACGGCCACGCGGACCCGAGTGACGCCGGTGATGAGGGCGTCGGTGAGCCGCGTGGCGGCGAGCAGGTCGAGCGCCTGCTGCTGGGCGGACTCGGTCAGCAGGCCGGCCACCTGCTCCAGCGGTGTGGCGCGCCAGCGACCGGTGTCGGGATCGACGGAGAAGTCGACGCGGGACGCCGCCAGGGCAGGGTCGGTGAAGCGATAGGTCAGCGTCGCTTGGACGGTGACGTCCTGAAAGTCCGCGGTGCGCGCATGGAACAACAGGGGCAGCTCTCGGTCGTCGACCGGAATCTCGGACAGGACGGCGCTGAGCGGTCGGAACCAGAACGACGCACCTACCCCCGAGTGCACGATCGCGCCCTTGCGGACGTGCTGGATGTGCGCCGTCGCCGTCCCGCGCAGGTGCCGACCGAGCGGGTACTTCGCGATGTCTGCCATGACAACCTCCTCGACTTGTTCTCGTCATAATGACGATAACCAGGTGAATGATAATCGTCAAGTTGACGAGAAGAGTGAGCTAGGGTGGCCACGTGGTGTACGCGTCGGAGTTCCCGCCGTTCGGGGTGACGGCTGACCTGGTCGTGCTCACCGTCCGGGACGAGGCCCTGTGCGGTGTTGTCATCCGCCGGGGTCATGCCCCGTACAAAGGACGCTGGGCGTTGCCTGGTGGCTTCGTCGAGCCGGACGAGGACCTGCCTGCCGCCGCGGTGCGCGAGCTGCGCGAGGAGACCGGGCTGCGGCCGGGCGCGGCTCACATCGAGCAATTGGCGACGTACGGCCGACCGGGACGCGACCCGCGCATGCGGGTCGTCACGGTCGCCTATCTCGCGCTGGCGCCGGACCTACCCACACCCTCAGCCGGTTCGGACGCCGCTGACGCAAGGTGGGTACCCGTGGCCGAATTGACCGCGGCCAGACTGGCCTTCGACCACACGACGATCCTCAGGGACGGATTGGAGCGTGCCCGCGCAAAACTGGAGTACACGCCGTTGGGCACCGCCTTCTGCCCAGCCGAGTTCACTGTCGCTGAGCTACGTCGGGTCTACGAGATCGTGTGGGACGCGCCGCTCGACGCCCGAAACTTTCACCGCAAAGTGACCAAGACCGACGGCTTCCTCGAACCGACCGGGCGCACCACCACCCGCGACGGCGGTCGGCCTGCTCAGCTCTACCGCCGTGGGACGTCCGAGCAGCTACACCCCCCGCTGCTGCGAGGCCCGGCCGGTTAGTCAGGTGAGCAACGGTCGGTGCAGGGTGTTGTATCTGGGTTCCCGTGTCGGGTCGATCCAACTTGGCGGTGTCCATCCGACCCGGCCGTTGATCAGGTTCGCGGTCCAGCCTTGTCGGATGCGTTCGCGGTGGTCGTGCCCGCAGACCAGGGTCCCGTTGTTGACGCTGGTGGGTCCGCCGGTCGCGTAGTCGGTGAGGTGATGGGCTTGGCACCAGGACGCCGGGGTGGGGCAGCCGGGGAAGGAACATCCGCCGTCTCGTGCG